>NZ_JAODNI010000164.1 GCF_025465255.1 Pseudonocardia sp. | reverse complement strand
GAACGACGTCCCGGTGCTCGGCCTGCGCGAGGGCGCCTGGCTGCTGCGGGACGCGTCCCTGAGCCTGCACGGGCACACCGCGCGGCTGTTCCGGCGCGGGGAGGACCCGGTCGAGCTGGCCCCGAACGCGGACCTCGGCGATCTCCTGCTCAGCGCGCCCGGCGGATCCTGATCGGTCCCTGCGCCGTCGAGGGGTCCACGACCCGTCCCTTCTGCGTGATCTCGACCCGTCCCGCGTCGACGAGCCGGCGCGCGGCCCGCCGGGCGGGTTCCATCAGGTCCCGCCAGCCCTCGGGATCGACGCGGCGGGCGGCGTCCGACGGGCAGAAGTTGGAGGTGGCGGCGCGGGCGCGAGAACCGCCGAGTCCAGTGCGGCCCGCATCGCCTCGACCGGCCCCGGCCGCCCGGTCATCAGCTCCACCTGCGCGACCGCCTGGTGCAGCAGCATGTCCAGTCCGCTGACGATCCGGCACCCGGCCGTCGCGGCGCCCGCGGCGAACGCGGTGGGCCAGGGCGCGTAGACGACGTCCAGGACGGTGGTCCGGGAGCGCCAGCGCGCGCCGCCGAGCTCGTCCGCCGCGCTTCCGGGCAGCGTGGAGATGACGACGTCCGCGCCCGTCAGGAACCCGGCCGCGCGGGCGGGGTCGGTCAGCACGGCCTGGACGACGGGGGAGACGTCGAGCCGCTCGGCCGCGTCCCGCAGCTCCCCGGCGCGCGACGCGCTGCGCACCAGCACCGTCGGCGCGGTCGCCCCCAGGTCACGGAGGGCGGCGAGCGCGGCCTGCGCGGTCCCGCCCGCGCCCAGCACCACAGCGTTCTCGACCCTGTCCACCCCGGCCGCCCGCAGCGACTCGACGATGCCGATGACGTCGGTGTTCTCCACGAGCCGGCCCTGCGGCGTGAAGACCATCGTGTTGGCGGCGCCCGTCGCCCGGGCCAGCGGGGAGACCCGGTCCGCGATCTCGATCGCCACCCGCTTGAGCGGCATCGTCAGCGACAGCCCCGCCCACTCGGCGCCCAGCGCGTCGACGAACCCGGGCAGGCCCGCCTCGTCCACCTCGTGCGCATCGTAGGACCAGCCGCCGAGGCCGAGCGCGGCGTACGCGGCGCCGTGCAGGACGGGGGAGAGCGAGTGCGTGATGGGGGAGCCGAGGACCGCGGCCCGGCGGGAGGTGCCGTTCACCCCCGCAGTATGGCCGGGCGTACCCAATTCGGGGTAAAGCCGGTCAATGGTGCTAATGGCGCAGCAGGACCTGCGACGTACGGGTGTAGGTCGTCGGCATCGTCCAGGGAGAGCGTCATGAACCGGCCCGCCAGCAGCACCACCTCCACCGAGACCGGCGCTCCGCTGATCCCGGCGCCGCGCGGCCCGGTCGACCTCACCGTCGACGAGGTGCTCGGCCTGCGCCCGGCGCCCGGCTCCTCGCGCGTGGACGTGCCCGCGGACGGCTTCCTGTTCTCCCCGCGGCTCCGCGTCCCCGTCGCCACGGGCGGCGTCGTGTTCCGCACCGGCTCCTGATCAGCGGCGGAACGCCTCCAGCGTGACGCTGTCGCCGGTCGCGAACCGGGCCGCGGCGCGTTCGATCCCCGCCATCGTCATGACGGACTGCGCGCAGCCGACGCCGTACTTCGCACGCACCCGCTGGTCCGCGATCCGCATGCACTCACGGCTGCGCTCCACGAAGTCCTCGAGCGGGTACGCCGAGCCCGCGTCGAAGTACTCCTCGACGATCAGGGACGGCGAGTAGAACGACTGGGCGGACCCGTCCGGCCAGCGGACGTCGAAGAGCACCTCGGGCACGGCCCGACCGTAGATCGGCCCTGTTTCCGGGGCATTGCCTCCGAACTTCCGTCGCATGTCCACAGCTTGAAGGGCTCCCGCCATGACCACGCACGACGCGACCACGCCGGCCCCGAACCTCGCCGCACCGCCACCGTCGTTCCCGGGTGAGGTGTTCCGCGGGCCCGCGTTGCAGAGACCGCCCGCCGCCCCGTTCCACGGGCAGCCCACCTCGTTCCCGTCCGACCCCTACGCCCCGCCGGCCGGGCTGGGGGCGCCGTTCGGGTCGCCGCCCGCGTGGCCCCCGACTCCGGCTGCGCGCTCGCGGCTCGCGTCGTTCCTCGCGGGGACGGCCGTCGGCGCCTCGGCGCTCGGCCTCATCTGGGGCGGGACAGCCGCGATCTCCGCCGCGTCGACCTTCGACGTCAGCGGCACCTTCCAACTGACCCAGACGAGTTCCTACCGCAGCTACAGCTACGGGTCCTTCACCACCGGCTCGTCCTGCTCCGGCAGCGGCGGCTACTCGGACATCGACGCGGGAAGCTCGGTGACCGTCTACGACGGCTCCGGCGGGGTCGTCGCCACCGGGATCCTCGGCTCCGGCCGGGCCACCAGCTCGTCGACCTGCGAGTTCGCCGTCACCGTGCCGGACGTCCCGGCCGGGTCGGACTTCTACCAGGTCGAGGTGTCGCACCGCGGGAAGGTGACCTTCGAGGGCCGGCGGCTGCAGACCGACGGGGTCTCGCTCACCCTGGGCAGCTGATCACCCGGCCGCCTTGCCAGACTCGCCCCATGGGCGGAACGGTGCTGGTACTCGGCGGGCGCAGTGAGATCGGGATCGCGGTGGCGGAGCGGCTCGCGGGCCGGGAGGCGGAGACCGTGGTCCTCGCCGCGCGGCGCAGCGCGGACCTGGACGCGGAGGAGAAGCTCGTCCGCGCGGCTGGTGCCCGCGTCGTCGAGCGGGTGGAGTTCGACGCCGACGATCTCGCCTCGCACCGCCCCCTGATCGAGGACGTCGTCGCGCGGCACGGGCGGCTCGACGTCGTCGTGGTCGCGTTCGGCCTGCTCGGTGAGCAGGCCCGGGCCGAGGCGGACGCCGCGCACGCGGTGCGGATCGTGCACACCGACTACGTCGCGCACGTCCAGGTCCTGACCGAGCTCGCGCAGGTCCTGCGGGCGCAGGGCAGCGGTACGCTCGTCGTGTTCTCCTCCGTCGCCGGCGTCCGGGTGCGCCGGGCCAACTACGTCTACGGCAGCGCAAAGGCCGGCCTCGACGGTTTCGCCTCCGGCCTGGCGGACGCCCTGCACGGGTCCGGCGTCCGGTTGCTGCTGGTCAGGCCCGGGTTCGTGATCGGGCGGATGACCGAGGGCATGTCCCCGGCCCCGTTCTCGAGCACCCCGGACCAGGTCGCGGACGCCACCGTGAAGGCGCTGCGCACCGGCCGCGGCGAGGTCTGGGTCCCCGGCTTCCTCCGGCCCGTCTTCGCCGTCATGCGCCACCTCCCGCGCGCGATCTGGCGCCGCCTCCCCCGCTGACCCCACGACCGCCCCGCCCGGCCGCTCACGCCCCGTCGTCGACCGCCGCGTCGAAGCGCTTCTGCAGGTTCGGCGGCAGCAGCTCGCGGAGCTGCTCCGGGAGCAGCGGCAGATCCAGCAGGCTGAGCTTCACCCGGCTCCGCTGGTGGTGCACGGCCGGGTTCAGCCGGATGACCTGGCCCGCGTCCGGCTGCACGGTCACGTCCAGCACGGTCCCGGGCCCGACGTCACCGCTCCCGACGCCGTCCGCCTCCAGCGCGAGCGTCCCGCACCGCGGGTTCAGCTCCAGGCGCAGCACGTCGGACTCGCCGAGGACGAGCGCCCGGGAGATTCCGGACATCGGCGCGGACGGCGTCACCACGACCCCGCCCACGGACGGCGAGACGAGCGGGCCGCCCGCCGCGTAGCTGTAGGCCGACGAGCCCGCCGCCGTCGCGACGACCAGCGCGTCGCACCGGTAGTAGCCGTGGCGCAGGCCGTTGACCCCGAGCGTCGCGTCGACGGTCCCACGGCCCGGATGCCTCGCCAGCGCCAGGTCGTTGAACGCCACCAGGTGCTGCGTGCCGGTCTCGATCCGCAACGCACTGTGCGGTTCGACGACGAAGTCCCCGGCGAGGACCCGGTCGAGCGCGGTGTCCAGCTCGTTCGGTTGCACCTCCACGAGGAAACCCAGGTGCCCGAGCTGCACGCCGAGCACCGGGACGGGCGTGTCCGCGACGAGCCGCAGCGCGCCCAGCATGGTGCCGTCGCCACCGAGGCTCACGACCGCGGTGGCGCCGTCCGCGAGCTCGTCCGCCGGGACGGGGAGCACCCCACCGTCGACCCGCAGGGCGTCCTGCGCCCCGACGACCAGCTCGACGTCGCGCGCCTCCGCCCAGCGCACGATGTGGGCGACGACCTCCCGGAGGTCGCGGTGCGGATGCAGGACCAGGGCCAGGCGGCGGCCGGCGGGATCGTCCATGATCCCCAGTCTGCCCGATGCGGCCCGCGGCGTGGGGGCGATACTCGAACGGTGACGATCACCGGCTCCGAACTCCTCCGTGCGACCCCGCTCGTCGACGGGCACAACGACCTCCCGTGGGCCCTGCGCGAGCTCGACGGTCCGGCACCGGACCTGGCCGCGGGGGAGCCGCGGCTGCACACCGATCTGCCCCGCCTGCGGGCCGGCGGGGTCGGCGCGCAGTTCTGGTCGGTGTACGTGCCGCCGTCGTTCACCGGGGACCGCGCGGTGACGGCCGTGGTCGAGCAGGTGGAGCGGGTCTACGAGCTGGCCGAGCGCTACCCCGCGGACCTGCGGCTCGTCACCACCGCGACCGAGGCCGAGGCCGCGTTCACCGACGGCTGGATCGGCTCGCTGCTCGGCGCCGAGGGCGGGCACAGCATCAACGGGTCGCTCGGGGTGCTCCGGGCGCTGCGCCGGCTCGGGGTCCGGTACCTGACGCTGACGCACAACCTCAACACCGAGTGGGCGGACTCCGCGACGGACGAGCCGGTGCACGGTGGGCTGAGCGACTTCGGCCGCGAGGTCGTCGCCGAGATGAACCGGATCGGCATGATCGTCGACCTCTCGCACGTCGCCGCCACGACGATGCGGGACGCGCTCGAGACGACCTCCGCGCCGGTGCTCTTCACGCACTCCGCGGCCCGCGCGATCACGGACAACCCGCGCAACGTGCCGGACGACGTCCTCGCCGCCCTGCCCGGCAACGGTGGCGTCTGCATGGTGACGTTCGTGCCGCGCTTCGTCTCCCGTGGCGTCGCGGAGTGGGACGACCGGCTGGCCGAGGCGATGGCCGCGGCCGGGGAGGACCACCGCAACCTGCGGACCCGGGACGCGTTCGCCGCGCGCTGGGCCGGGCCGGCGATGCCGGGGGCGACGATCGACGACGTCGTCGCGCACCTCGAGCACGTCCGCGAGGTCGCGGGGATCGACCACATCGGGATCGGCGGGGACTACGACGGCGTGCCCGAGCTGCCCGCCGGCCTGGAGGACGTCAGCGGCTACCCCCGCCTGTTCGACGCATTGCTGGACAAGGGCTGGAGCGCCGAGGACTGCGGCAAGCTCGCGGGCCGCAACGCCCTGCGGGTCCTGCACGCGGCTGACGCCGCCCGTGCGTGAATAACGTTGTTCCGGCGACGATCACCGCGCACGAGCGCGGAGCGCCGGCGCCAGGTCCGCGGCCGTGAGAGACCCGGTGCCGGAACGCTCGATGCACTCGGCCAGCGCGAAGCCGTGCTGCTGGATGCCGGGGAGGTCGAGGCCCGCGGGGGCGTCGCCGACCCAGCGGGCGATGCCGTCCGCGCCCCGTTCCAGTAGCGACATCGCGCCCCTGCTGTTGCCGCGCTGGGCGTGCGTGAGGCCGACGGCGAGCTGCGCGAGGGCGCGCCACAGCTCCCGGGTGGCCGGGTCGGACGCCTTCCACGCGGCCTCCAGGACCTCGTGGGCCTGGAACGGGAGACCTTCGTCGAGCAGCCGCTGCGCCTCGCTGACGGTGTCGGCGGGGCTGAGCACCAGGTCCTCGGGGACACGCTCGACACCGGACTCGCCGTAGGGCAGCGGGCGCCCGCTGGCGTCCCGCGGCCGGGCGTTGCGGGCGCGGCCCTCGGGGTCCCGGTCACGCCTCCGGTCGCGTACGGGATCGACGGACATGGCGTCGACCTTAGCGCCCGGCGCCGCTACAGTTCCGCTCCTCGTGGCCGCCCGGGCCACCGCACAGTTCGGAGTCCGGCATGGACCGCGACGCGATCCTGCAGGCGGTCGAGGCCGAGCGGCTCGGCCTGGCCGACCTCCTCGACGGGCTCGACCCGGGGGAATGGGAACGGAAGTCCCTCTGCGACGGCTGGACGGTGCACGACGTCATCGCCCACCTGACGCTGGCCACGCGGCTGTCCCCGCTGGCGGCGATCGGCGGGATGCTCCGGGCCCGCGGCGACATCAACCGCATGATCGGGGACGCGGCGCGCAGCCGGTCCGCGCGGTACGGGCCGGTGGAGCTGGTCGGACAGCTGCGGGAGACCGCCGGCTCGGCCGAGCGGCCCCTCGGCACGCAGCCGCCGGACCCGCTCGTCGACGCCCTCGTGCACGGCCAGGACATCGCGCGACCGCTCGGCCGGGAACGCGCGATGCCCCCCGAGCGGGTCCTCCCGGCGATCGAGCACGTGTGGAGCAGCTCCTTCTACGGTGCGGGCAAGAGGTTCGACGGCCTGCGGTTCATCGCCACGGACGCGGACTGGTCCGGCGGCGAGGGCGCCAGCGAGGTTTCCGGCCCGATCGGTGAGCTGCTCCTGCTCTCGACCGGCCGGCCCGCGGGGCTGGAGCGGGTCGCCGGGGACGGCGCCGGCGAAGCGGCGCGGCGGGTGCAGGCCTGAGCGCTCAGTTCTCGAGGACCTGCAGTTCCTCGACGAACTGGTCCAGGAACCCGCGCCAGGACGCGACCGGCGTCGCGGGCCGGACCACGAACTTCGTCAGCCCCGCGTCGACGTACTGCCCGATCCGTTTCCGCGCCTGCTCCCAGCCGCGGACGACGAGCTGCTCCGGGTCCATGTCCGGCCGCCGGTCCAGCGACCCGGCGAGCGCCGCCGCGACCTGCTCCTCCGTCGCCTCCGGCGGGACGACGGCCAGGTTGGTGCCGTAGTGGTCCTCCTCGATCTCCCGGCCCGCCGCCGCGGCGGCCCGCTCGATCCGACTGCGGCAGTCCGCGGCCTCGTCGGGTGTCACGAAGCTGCCGAGCCAGCCGTCGGCGAGCCGGCCGATGCGGTCCAGGCCGACCGGGGCGCGGCCGCCGAGCCAGAGGTCGAGCCGGCCCGGGGGACGCGGACCGACCGAGGCGTCGTCGAGATGGAAGAAGGCCCCGTGGTGGGTGACCCGCGGCTCGTCGAGCAGCCGCCGGACGACGACCAGGGCCTCCTCGAACACCGCGGCGCGCTGCCCGTCCGGCACGGGGTAGAGCTGTCGCTCCCGGCCGCGGGCGGGCCGGACGCCGAACGCCGGGAGGATCCGCTTCGGGGCCAGCGCGGCGAGCGAGGCGAGCTGGGACGCGACGAGCATCGGGTTGCGGCCCGGCAGGACCAGGACGCCGGTGCCGATCTTGAGCGTGCGCGTGCGGCCGGCCGCGTAGGCCAGCCCGACCAGGGCGTCGACCGCGTCCGTGGAGACGAGGTCGGGGAGCCAGAGCGAGTCGACGTCCCGTTCCTCGAGGGCGTCGACGAGCTCGTCGAACCCCGGGCCGACGGCCGCCCGGCCGGATTCCGTGGGGAGCGACCCGATACCGATCCGGACCTTCACGGCCTCGACGCTAGACGCGCGTGTCCGCGGCCGCCACCACCACCCGGCGGGCTCCTCGATCACTCCGGGTGAGGAGCCACCGCCCTGGTCTCCTGCTGACCAGGGGCGGGTCGGTGCTCGGGATGGTCGCCGGCCCCGGCCTGCTCTCGGTCGGCGGGAGCGGAGGCGGGCGGGGTCGCCGGTGCGGGTTCGGGCGCGTCCGCGCGCAGCTCCGCCTTCAGGATGCGGCTGGAGCGGCCGAGGCTGCGCGCGGCGTCGGGCAGTCGTTTCGCCCCGAACAGCAGCACGAACACCCCGATCACGATCAGCCAGTGCCACACGCTCAGCTCACCCATCGCCCTCGTCCTCCCGGGTCGTGTCCGGGTCAAGTGTGCCCCCCGACACCTCGGGTGGAAATTCCGGGGCGCGATTCCCGGAAATGTGCGAATGAGGGGATCTGTCGCATTGCTGATGGTCCGTGCGACTCGTCCCGCCTCGGGTGCGACGTGCCCCACCCGCGCCTCCGGACCGTGGCGCTCGTCGCGCGGATCTCACATCCGCGCTGGTAGAGATGGGCGCGTGGGTGTGATGCGTGGGGCGCGGCGGCTCGTCGTGTTCGGACTGGTCGCGGGTGTGCTCGTGGCCGGGGCACTGTTCCCGGTCGTCGGGGGAATCGGGTTGCTCGCCGGTGCGGTGAGTGATTCCGCGACCGGGTCGAATGCGGATCTTAAGACCGGGAACCTGCCGGCGGCCTCGACGGTGACCGATTCGTCCGGCGCCCCGATCGCCTACCTGTTCGACCAGTACCGGGTCCCCGTGACCAGCGACAGGATCTCGACCGCGATGAAGGCGTCGATCGTCTCGATCGAGGACCGCCGCTTCTACGAACACGGCGGCGTCGACCCGATCGGTGCCGTCCGCGCCCTGGTCAACAACAGCAACGGCGGCGCCCGGCAGGGCGGCTCGACGCTCACCGAGCAGTACGTGAAGAACTACGACCTGTACGTGGCGGCGCAGACGGACGCCCAGCGGCGGGCCGCCGTCGCCCCGAGCTACGCCCGCAAGCTCAAGGAGGCCGAGCTCGCCGTCAGTCTGGACCACGAGCTGACCAAGGACCAGATCCTCACCGGCTACCTCGACATCGTGTACTTCGGGCACGGCGCCTACGGGGTGCAGGCCGCGGCGCAGACCTACTTCGGCGTGGACGCGTCGCAGCTGGACGTCCCGCAGTCGGCGCTGCTCGCGGGGATGGTGCAGAGCCCGAGCCAGTACGACCCGACCACGCACCCGGACGCCGCGCTCTCCCGACGCAACGTCGTGATCGACCAGCTGAAGCAGCAGGGCTCGATCTCCGCGCAGCAGGCGGCCGACGCGACCGCGGCACCCCTGGGCGTCAAGGGGATTCCCGGCGTCCCGGCCGAGGGGTGCATCGGCGCCGGCGATGCCGGCTACTTCTGCGACTACGTGCTGTCCTACCTGCGCCGGGCCGGGTTCCCGACGGACCGGCTCGCCGGTGGCGGCTACACGATCCGCACCACGCTGGACCGGAACGCGCTCGCGTCGGTGAAGAAGGCGGTCGATGGGCAGGTGCCGCCCACGCAGCCCCACGTCGCGGACGTCATGGCGACGATCGTGCCGGGCGCGGACTCGCACAAGGTGACCGCGATGGCCGCCAACCGGACCTTCGGCAACGGACCGGGGCAGTCCAGCTACGGGCTGCCCTACCAGCCGGAGAACATGGGCGCCGGCTCCGTCTACAAGATCTTCACCGCGGCGTCGGCGATGGAGCAGGGTCTGGTCGGGATCGACACGGTGCTGGACGTCCCGGCCGGCGGGTACACCTCGCCGATCTACCGCAACGGCGACGGGCGGCCGATCCCCGTCGGCAACGCCGGGAACTACCCCGCCCAGCTCTCGCTGACCGACGCGCTCGCCCAGTCGCCGAACACGGCGTTCGTCAAGCTGGAGGAGAGCACCGGCATCCCCCCGGTCGTCGACATGGCGGTGCGGCTCGGCCTCACCTCGCTCGCGGACACGCCCTTCAGCGGCAAGGCCGGCACGCCCTCGATCGCGGACGTGGTCAAGCAGCAGAAGCTGGCGTCGTTCACCCTGGGCGTCGCCCCCACCAGCGCCCTGGAACTGGCGAACGTCCAGGCCACCCTGGCCAGCCACGGCACCTGGTGCCCCCCCACGCCGATCGAGTCGATCACGGACCGGGCCGGCAAGCCGGTCGACATCACCCAGCAGCCCTGTCGCCAGGCGCTGGACCCGGCGATCGCGGACAGTTTGATGAACGGGCTGAGCAAGGACGATCAGGCGGGGGGCACGTCGGCCGCCGCCGCGGCCGCGGCGGGCTGGAACCGGCCCATCGCGGCGAAGACGGGGACGACGAACGAGTACAAGTCCGCCGCGTTCGTCGGCGCGACGCCGCAGCTGGCCGGGGCGGCGATCGTCTTCGACGACTCGAACTCGCCGCGGCCGATCTGCGACGGCACCCCGCCCTACACCTGCGGCAACGGCAACATCTACGGCGGCAAGGCGCCAGCGCGCACGGCCTACCAGGCCTTCGGCGAGATTCTGGCGAGCCAGCCGCCCGCGCCGCTGCCGGCGCCTGATCCGCGCTACCTCAAGGGGAGCCTGCGGGACGTGGTGCGCGCCGCCCCGCCGCTCCCGGCGCCCGGCGGGCCGCCGCCGGGCAATCAGAACCAGGGCAACCAGCCGGGTGGCGGCGGGAACGGTTGACCTCGCCCGCGGATCACCCCACCTGGTCGAGCGCCTGGCGCAGGTCCGCGACGAGATCGCGCGGGTCCTCGAGCCCGGCGGAGAACCGCAGGTGCCCCCACTTGCGGAACTCCTCGGGGTAGAAGCGGTCCCGCTCGCCGTCCGGGGCGACGTGCACGACGAGGGACTCGTCGTGGCCGAGCGACACGGCCGAGGTGACGATCCGCAGCGCCGCGACGAACCGGTTCTGTGCGGCCGCGTCGCCCCGCACAGCGAAGGCCAGCATGCCGCCGAACCCGCCGTCCAGGGTGCGGGCGGCCAGCGCGTGCTGCGGGTGCGACGGCAGCCCGGGATAGGCGACGTAGGCGACGCGCGGGTCGCCGGCCAGGAACTCCGCGACGGCCATCGCGTTCGCGCAGTGCTGCCGCATCCGCAGGGGCAGGGTGATCGAGCCGCGCATGATCAGCCAGGCGTTGAACGGGCTGATCACGCCGCCGACGTTGACCATGGCCTCCGCCCGGATCCGCTCCACCAGCTCACCGCGGGCGATCACCGCGCCGCCCATCGCGTCGCCGTGGCCGTTGATGTACTTGGTGAGCGAGTGGACGACGAGGTCCGCGCCCTCGGCCAGCGGGCGCTGCAGGACCGGGGTGGCGAACGTGGCGTCGACGGACAGCAGCGCGCCGGCGGCGTGCGCGATCTCGGCGACGGCGGCGACGTCGGTGACCCTCGTCGTCGGGTTGGCCGGCGTCTCGACGTGGACCAGCCGGGTCTCCGGGCGGATCGCGGCGCGCACGGCGTCGAGGTCGCTCGAGTCGACGAGCGTCGCGGTGATCCCGTACTTCTGCGGCAGGAGCTCGGTGAGCAGCCGGAACACCGCGACGTAGGTGACATCGGAGGACACGACGTGGTCCCCGGAGCGCAGGAACGTGAAGAACACCGCGTGCAGCGCCGCGACGCCCGTGGCCAGCGCGACGGCCTGGACGTCACCGGGGTTCCCGGCCGTCTCGAGCGCGGCGAGCTTCTGCTCAAGCCAGCCCTGGTTCGCGCCGCCGTTGCGCGTGTAGAGCGGGGTCCCGGTACCGGACCAGCTCAGCTCGGACGGGTCGTCCGGGAGGGCGTAGGAGTTCGCCAGGACGACCGGGCGGCGGATGGCGCCCGTACCGGGGTCGACGGCGTTCCCGGCGTGGACGGTGAGGGTCTCGAGGTGGAGGGGTTCATCGGGCACCCGCTCATTCTTCAGTCCGGGCCGGCCAGGCCGGGTCCCGCCCCGCGAGGCCGAGCACCCGATGGAACGGCGGCGCGTCGTCCGGCAGCGCCACGACCGGGCCGAACAGCCCGTCCCGCCCCTGCCCGGGCTGCGCCATCGCCTCGACGAACCGCAGGCACGCAGCGGTGCTGGCGGCGTCGACCGCGTAGGGCTGGCGGGTGGCGCGGGCGAGGTCCCAGCCGTGCAGCACCAGCTCGTCGAGGGCGACGACCCCCATCATCTCGGCCGGCATCGTCACGCCGCCCGCGTCCGCCAGGCCCTGCCAGGCCTCCGGGTCCCGCCAGGCCCCGGCCAGCTCGGCGAGCCGGACAGGAAGGATCGTGCGCCAGTCCGGGTCGAGGTGCGCGCCGGACGCCTGCGGTGCCGTGTTCTCGGTGACGGTCTTGTGCGCGGTGTCGACGAAGGCGCGGGTGAGGCCCATGAGGTGGTCCAGCACCGTGGCGACGTCGCAGTCCGACGGCGTCGGGTCGGTCAGCTGCTCGTCGGTGATCTTCTTCAGCAGCGCGGCCACGCGGCGCGCGGCCGGGGTGAGGTCCAGCATCGAGCTCTGGGTGGTGGTCATGCCGGGTAGGACCGCCCCGGGACCGGGAAATCATCGGTGCGTGGCCTTCGACACCCGGTAGAAAGTGGGCCCCCCGGGTACGGCACAGTGGAAGCCATGACCTCCACCCCTGCGCTCTCCGGTCCGGGGAAGCTGTTCCGGATCGTCGCGATCGCCGAGGCCTGCTCCTGGACCGGGCTGCTCATCGGGATGTTCTTCAAGTACGTCGTGGTGCGGAACGAGATCGGCGTGCAGATCTTCGGGCCGATTCACGGCGCGCTGTTCGTGCTCTACGTGATCGCGGCGATCGTGGTCGCCCGGCTGCACCGCTGGGACGTGAAGACGCTGGTGCTCGCCCTGATCGCGAGCATCCCGCCGCTGGCCACGATCTGGTTCGAGCGGAAGGCGGCGCGGGAGGGCAGGCTCTCCTCGCCCGTCGCCATCGCCTGAAGCGCCGCGTCCGGGGGATCAGTCCTCCGGGTAGCCGTGCAGCTCGTGGTAGGCGACCCGCAACAGGTCCGTCACCCGGTGCCCCCGCACCTCGATCGACAGCTCCGGCACCTGGTCCAGCAGCGCGCCCGGTGAGGTGACCGCGGGGGCCAGGCGCCCGACGTCCGCGAGCGCGGGACCCGCGGCGAAGAACCGGTCCAGGGCGTCCGCCAGCGGGGGAGTGCCCTCGCCGGGGGCCGCGGGCTCCGCGGCGGCCGAGGTGACCCCGCGCCGGGTGCGCAGGTTCGCGAGCAGGGTCTCGCGATCCCGGCCGCGCAGGGCCAGGACCTCGAACGGGTCCGCGTCGAACCGCTCCGCGAGCACGTAGAACACCGCGGCGAGGTGCTTGCAGGGGACCGCGAAGTCCGGGCAGGTGCAGTCCATGGACAGGTCCCGCGGCTCGGCCGGGAACAGGGCCAGCCCGAGCCCGGCGAACAGCTCCTCGATCTCCGGCGGCATCCCGCCGGCGAGCAGCGTGGCCGCGTACCAGGCGTCGTCGGCGAGGGCCTGCTCCGCGCGCCCCCACTCCTCCTTGCCCCACGTGGACACGCCGATCCGGGCCTTGTACGGGGTGGGCCGCGAACCCTGGACCAGGGCGACGACGGCGCCGGCGTCGAGGGAGAGGGACACGATCTGCCCGGCGCGGGCGTAGCTCTTCCCCCGCGCGAGGCGCCCGCCGACCCCGAGGCTCTCCAGCACCGCGATGAACCGGGCCGACCACCAGGTGCGCGCCACGGACCCGCGGGTGCTGTTGATCTGGATGCCGCCGGTGACCCGGCGGGGCCTGCCCGAGAACCCCTCGTCGGCCCAGAACGGCTGGTCACTCATCCGCCGCCACCGCCTCCGCACCCAGGGCGAAGACCTCGCGGAGCTCGCCGGTGCTCAGGTCCCCGAGCCAGCCCTCGCCGTCGCTGATCACCATGTCGGACAGCGCCTTCTTGGACTCGATCAACGTGTCGATCCGCTCCTCGACGGTGCCGGGACAGCAGAACTTCCGCACCTGGACGTTGCGGTGCTGGCCGATCCGGAACGCCCGGTCCGTCGCCTGGTTCTCCACCGCGGGGTTCCACCAGCGGTCCAGGTGGACGACGTGGTTCGCCGCGGTGAGCGTGAGCCCGGTGCCGCCGGCCTTGAGCGAGAGCAGGAAGACCGACGGCCCGTCCGCCGACTGGAAGCGCTCGACCATCTCGTCCCGCCTCTTCTTCGGCGTCCCGCCGTGCAGGTAGAGGACCTCCTGGTCGAACCGGGCGGACAGGTGCGGGACGAGCATCGCCCCGAACTCGGTGAACTGGGTGAAGCAGAGGACCTTGTCCCCTTCGGCGAGGATCTCGGCCAGGATCTCCTCGAGCCGCGCGACCTTCCCGGAGCGCTTGCCGATCGGCGAACCGTCGTGCAGGAGCTGGGCCGGGTGGTTGCAGACCTGCTTGAGCTTCGCCATCGCGGCGAGGACGTTGCCGCGGCGCTGGATGCCCTGGCTGTCCTCGATCTTCTCCATCATGTCGTCCACGACGGTCCGGTACAGCGACGCCTGCTCCGGGGTGAGCCGGTACTCCTGCCGGATTTCGATCTTCTCCGGGAGGTCGTCGATCACGGTCGGGTCCGTCTTGACCCGGCGCAGCAGGTAGGGGCGGGTGATCCGGCGGAGCTCCTCGGCGGCGTCGTCGCTGCGGTGGCGCTCGATCGGGACGGCGAAGCGCTGCCGGAACCGTTCGGGCTGGCCGAGCATGCCGGGGTTGAGGAAATCCATGACGGACCAGAGCTCGGCGAGCCGGTTCTCCATCGGCGTGCCGGTGAGCGCGACGCGGTGCCCGGCGCTGATCCGGCGGGCGGCCTTGGACGGCGCGGCGTGGGCGTTCTTGATCGCCTGGGCCTCGTCGAGGACGAGCCGGTGCCAGGCGAGGCTCTCGAGCTCGTCGATGTCCCGCGCCGCGGTGCCGTAGGTGGTGACGACGACGTCCGTGCCGCCCAGGAGCTCGCGCAGGGCCTCGCCGTGCGGGCGGGTGACGCCGTGGTGGGCGTGCACCCGCAGGTCCGGGGCGAACCTCGCGGCTTCCCGCTGCCAGGTGCCGACCAGGGACATCGGGCAGAGGATCAACGTCGGTCCCAGCGGCCCGGACGCCCGCTCGTGCGCCTCCAGGGCCAGCATCTGGACCGTCTTGCCGAGGCCCATGTCGTCCGCGAGGCAGGCGCCGAGGCCGAGCGAGGAGAGGAAGGCGAGCCAGGACAGGCCGCGCTGCTGGTAGGGCCGCAGCGTCGCGAGGAAGCCCGGCGGCGGGTCGAGCGGGGTGAGCGTGCGGTCCGCCGTGCCCTCGAGGAGGTCCCCGACCCAGCCGTCGGCGACGACGGACGTGATCGGCAGGGGGGTGGCCGGACCGGCGCCCTGGGCGATCGCGAGCAGGTCCGCGGCGGTGGGCGGGACCTTCCGTCTCCGCTCCCGCTTGAGGAACTCCAGGCCCTCGGCCAGCGCCTCGGCGTCGACGCTGACCCACTGCCCGCGCACCCGGACGAGCGGGGCCTTCGCCGCGACCAGCTCGGCGATCTCCTCCTCGCCGAGCTCCTCGTCCCCGACCGCGATCGACCAGCGGAACTGCGCCAGCTCCTCGCGGCCGAGCCCGCCGCGCAGGATGACGCCCGGCGCGGGGGTGGAGCTGGTGGACAGCCGCAGCCCGATCGGCCGGGTGCCGTTCCAGCCGGCCGGGAGCTGCACCCCGAAACCGGCCGCGACCAGGGCGGACGCGTCCTCGGTGAGGAACGAGTGCGCGGCCGCGACGTCCAGGTCGACATACGCCGGGCGGGCCTGCCGCAGCGCGGGACCGATCATCGGATAGACCAGCGCCGCCCGGCCGAGCTCGGCGAGCAGCAGCTCCTGCGCGGAGACGATCAGCCGGTCCGCCTTCCCCGCCCAGACGGTGTCCGCGGAGACGAGCAGGCTCGGGTCGTCCGTGGACTGGAGCTGGAACTCCAGCACCCAGCGGCTGCCGTCCCCGGTCTGGTCGTCCTCGTCGTCCCCGGGGTCCGACGGGTCGTGCAGGGTGCGGATCTCGGCGAGGCGGAAGGTCGCGCGCCCCGGTCCGGTCTCCTCGGTACCGACCTCGTCCCAGGCCTCCAGGGCCGCGGACAGCTCCGCCACCTCCCGCTCCGGGGCCTCGAACCGCGCGTCCGCGCCGGTCAGGGCGGTGAGCCAGGCCTCGGTGGCGGGCAGCGTCCGCGGCGCGCGGCCGCGGCGGCGAGGGACGAGCGCGAGCGGGATGTCCGCCCGGCCCAGCTGCTCGCGCACCGCCGCGTCCGTGAGGGCGGCCAGCGCGTCGTCGACGAGGGTGGCGGGATCCCGGCCCGCGACGTCCCCGCCCCGGCGTTGCTCGGCGCGCGCGACCGGGGGCAGCCCCTCGACCAGGGCGCGCCGGGTGACGGCGTCCAGCCCCTGGACGATCGGCCGCCAGCGCGCCTCCGGCCGCCCGCCCTCGTGCACGACCGTCGGCAGGATCCGGCCGCGGGAGGCGAGCTCCGCGGCGAACCGCGCGACGGCCCGGAGATGGGTGACCGAGGCCCCGTAGCGGACGTCCTCGGCCGGGTCCTCGAGCTCCCCGGGATCGACGACGACGCCCGGCACGCTCCACGGGCTCAGCGACGTCTCGCTCGTCCGGCGCGCCGGCGGGGCGGCCCGGACGAGCTCGGGGGAGTCCACGGGGCCGCTGCTGCGCGAGGGCAGGAGCATCGTGAGCATCGTCTGCTTGCCCGGGTGGATCCCGGCGAGCGTGGACGCGGGCAGCGCGAACGGATGCGGCCGGGCGCTGCGCAGCGACCGCCGCGACGTCGTCGCAGGCCGTTGCCCGTCCTCGGCCCACAGCACGGCACCCCGAGCGGGGGACCAGAGCGCATGGACGACCAACACGACCTCAGGCTACGGGCGACCCCCGACAGTTCCCGGGACCCCCGCGAGTCCGGGTCAGGCGAGCTGGTAGCGGTCCCGGACGGCCTCGGGGACGAGGTCGAGGTAGTCCGGGTGCTTGCCGATCCAGGCGCGGATGAACGGGCAGTCCGGGTAGACCTCCAGGCCGCGCTTCCGGGCCGCGTCCAACGCCACGCGGGCGAGCTTCCCGCCGAGGCCCCGGCCGCCGAACTCGTCGTGGACGACGGTGTGGGTGAAGGTGATCCGGCCCGGCTTCAGGGCGTAGTTCGCGTAGCCGGCGAGCTTGCCGCCGACGTGGATCTCGAAGCGGGACCACTCGGCGACGTCGAGTACTTGGGGTTCGGTCGCTGCGTCGGTCATGAGGAGGATCCTCCCAGCTGCCCGTGCGGGACGTAGGTCGCGGGGATCACGCCGAGCCTGCCCTTCTGGTAGTCCTCGAACGCCTGGAGCACCTCGGCCTTCGTGTTCATCACGAACGGGCCGCCCCACGCGACGGGCTCGCGGATCGGCTGCCCGCCCAGCACCACGACGTCGAGTGCGGGGGTCCGGGACTCCTGCGACACGTTGCCCGCCACCGTGATGACGTCGCCCGGGCCGAACAGCGCGAGCTGTCCGCCGCGGATCGGCCGGGCGTCCTTGCCGACGGTCCCGGCGCCGGAGAGCACGTAGACGAGCGCGTTGAAGTCCCGGCGCCACGGCAGCCGCATCCGCGCTCCGGGGGAGATCGTCGCGTGCATCATCGCCATCGGCGTGTAGGTCGAGCCGGGACCCGACGATCCGGCGAGATCACCGGCGATCACGCGGATCAGCGCGCCGCCGTCCGGCGTCGTGAGCAGCGCGGACTCGCCCGCGCGCAGGTCCTGGTACTTCGGCTCCAGCCACTTGTCCGCCTTGGGCAGGTTCACCCAGAGCTGCAGGCCGTGGAACAGCCCTCCGCTGGCGACCAGCGCCTCCGGCGGCCGCTCGATGTGCAGGAGCCCGCCCCCGGCCGTCATCCACTGGGTGTCGCCGTTGGTGATGCTGCCGCCGCCACCGTGGCTGTCCTGGTGCTCGAACTCGCCGTCCATGATGTAGGTGACGGTCTCGAAGCCGCGGTGCGGGTGCCACGACGTTCCCTTGGGCTCGCCGGGCGCGTACTCCACCTCGCCCATCTGGTCCATGTGCAGGAACGGGTCGAGGTCGCGGAGGTCGACGCCCTGGAACGCGCGGCGGACCGGGAAGCCCTCGCCCTCGAAGCCGCGGGGCGCGGTGGTGATCGAGCGGACGCCGCGGTCGAGCTCGGTGGGACCGGGCTCGGGGACGCGCGGCAGGGTGGTCACGTCGGAGACTGTCACGGCTGGCATCGGAACCCCCCGGGGGTTGATAGTTGAGCATGCAACTTGCTCGGCCTCAACCGTACCGCTCCTCCGGTTGTTCCCGGTCGCCTCGGGGTTCAGTCCGGCGTCGCCCGGCCGACCGTCTTCCGCAGGTAGCCGCGCAGGGCCTCGCGCGGGTTCTCGGTGATCTCCGGGCCGTGGGTGAACGCGGCGACGTCGTACTCCAGCTCGCCGAGGCGCTGCGCCGTCCGCTGCGTCATCCGGTAGTCCGAGCACAGCGGTCTCGGGGAGAGCCGCACGCCCAGCACGTTGAAGATCGCGTCCCCGGTGACCAGCACCCGGCTCCGCTCGTGCAGCAGCGAGATGTGGCCGGGGGAGTGGCCCGGCGTCGCGACGACCCGCAGGCCGCCGCCGACCGGGAGGACCTGCCCGTCCGTCAGGTGGTCGGTGACGGCGAACGGCGTCCAGGAATCACCGGGGGCGAGCCGCTCGAACAGGCGTCCGGCCAGCGAGGACCGGTCCGGGGACGGCGAGGTGCCGGACTCGGCGTACCGCACGTCGTCGGTGTGCACGGCGATCGGGGCACCGGTCTGCCGCTCCATCTCGGCCGCACCGCCGGCATGGTCCGGGTGCGTGTGGGTCAGCACGATCCGGGTGACGTCCGCGGGTCGCTTCCCCATCGCGGCGAGGCCGGTCACGAGTTTCGGCGGGGCGGACCTCAGTCCGGTGTCGACGAGGGTGACCGAGCCGTCGTCGTCGACGAACGCGTAGGAGTTGATCTGCCAGGACCCCACGGTGGGGATGCGGAAGACCCTGGGGACGAGCTCGATCGCGGGAGGATTCGCCACCCGGCAGACCGTAGCCCGGTCGGTCGATCTCCCCGCCCAGCTGTGGTCATCGGCGGTTCGGCGGGGCCACACTCCACACCGTGTCCCGCCGCCGTGGCCGGGACCGGGAGGAGGTGCTCGTGAGCGAGCTGTCCGTCGTGCTGGAGAAGCAGTCGTTCCTGGAGGGGCCGCGGTGGTTCGGCGGCCGCGTCTTCGTCAGCGACTTCTACACCCACCGCGTGCTCAGCCTCCTCCCCGACGGCTCGGACGTGCGGGTCGAGGCCTCGGTCCCGGCCCAGCCGTCCGGCACCGGGCTGCTGCCCGACGGGCGGCTGCTCATCGCGTCGATGCGGGACCAGCGGATCCTGCGCCGCGAGGAGGACGGGACGGTGGCCGTGCACGCCGAGCTCGCCGGGCTGACCATGAGCGTCCTCAACGACATGGCCGTCGACCCGCAGGGCCGGGCCTGGGTCGGGTGCTTCGGCTTCGACCTCATGGGCGGCGCCGCGATGCAGCCGGCGGTGCTGATGCGGGTGGACCCGGACGGCACGGCCGAGATCGTCGCCGAGGACATGCTCTTCCCGAACGGGACGGTCGCGGACGGCGAGACCGTGATCGTGGCGGAGAGCTTCGGCAACCGCATGACCGCGTTCGACGTCGCCGCCGACGGCAGCCTGACGAACCGCCGGGAGTGGGCGACGTTCGGCCCCGCGCCGCAGACCACGGACCTCGGCGAGGCGCTCGGCTCCCTGGCCGTGGTGCCCGACGGGATCGCCGAGCCGGACCGGGACGGCGCGATCTGGGTGGCGGACGCCGGCAACAAGCGGGCGGTGCGGGTCCTGGAGGGCGGCGAGATCACCGACGAGATCTCCACCGGCGACGACGAGTGCTTCGCCGTCGCGCTCGGCGGGGAGGACGGCCGGACCCTCTTCCTGGCCTGCGCCCCGAGCTTCCTCGAGCACGAGCGGCGGCACACCCGCGATGCGCGGCTGCTGTCCACGCGGGTGGGCGTACCCCTGGCGCTGTAGCCGTGCCGGCCCTCGACGACGACGCGTGCCGCAGCCTCGTCGCTGCCGCACCTGTCGGTCGGCTCGCGACCCTGCGCCCGGACGGCACGCCACGGCTCGTCCCGATCACGTACGCGCTGGTGGACGGCCTGGTGTGCTCGGTCGTCGACGAGGTCAAGCCGAAGTCGAGCACCCGGCTGGCCCGCCTCGCCGACGTCGCGCGGGACCCGCGGGCGGCGCTGCTCGTCGACCATTACGCCGACGACTGGTCGCAGCTGTGGTGGGTCCGGATCGACGCCACCGCGGCCGTCCACGAGTCCGGCGGCGTCCGGGACCGCGCCCTGGACGCGCTGTGCGCGAAGTACCCGCAGTACGCCGCGGCCCGCCCGTCCGGGGTCGTCCTGGTGCTCACGCCCACCGCGTGGAAGGGCTGGTCCGCCGACGGGGGTCGTGCGCGGTAGTCGTCGTCCTGGCAACGAGATCCGCGCACGGGCGCGTCAGCGCAGGCCGGAGACGAACGCCGCGGTGGTCGCGTCGACGATCCCCGGGCGTTCGAGGTGGGGGGAGTGGCCGGACCTCAGCATGAGCAGGTCCATGGGGCCGGTGGCGGCGTCCCGGACGGCCTCGACGTGCACCGCGCTGCCGTAGGGGTCCCGGTCGCCCTGGATGCCGAGCACCGGGCAGGAGATCCCGGTGAGCTCCGGACGCAGGTCCCAGTCCGTGAACGCCGGGTCCAGCCAGACGTCGTTCCAGTTCCGGAAGGTCACCTCGGCGTCGCGGTGGTGCCGGGCCATCCGGGCGGCGAGGGCGCCGTCGTCGTAGGCCTTCTTGGCGGCGGCGATCCCCTGGAGCCCGATGTCCTCCACGAGCACGTGCGGCGCGAGCACGACCAGCGCGCGGACCGGCAGCGCCGCCGCCGCGAGCAGGGCGATCGAGGCGCCGTCGCTGTGCCCGACGAGCACCGGCGCGCCCAGGTCGAGCGCGTCGATCAGGGCGGGGACGACGGTTCGGGCCTCGTCGTGCATGAACGACGCGGTGCGTTTGTGGGCGGGCAGGCTCGAGAAGCCGTGACCCAGCCGGGAGTAGGCGACGGCGCGGCGGCCGGTGGCGGCGGCGAGCCGCTGGTGGAAGCCGCGCCAAAGCCCGACCGACCCGAGGCCCTCGTGCAGGAACAGCAGCGGCGCCGCCCCGGGGTCCCCCGGGACGTCCTCGTACTCGTAGCCCGCACCGGCGAGCATCACGTGCGGTAGTGCGGTCACTCCGCGATGCTAACCATCGAGCCCGGCGACGAGCTTCCGTGGCGCGACCTCCCGGTACGCGTCGGTGACGATCTCGCCGACCTCCGCCCAGTCCACGTCGACGTCCAGGTAGACGCCCAGCCAGCCGCGCCCGCCGACGTACGGCGGCCGGAAGTACCGCTGCGGATCGGCCGCCACCAGCTCCTCCTGGGTGCCGCTCGGGGCGGCGCACCAGAACGCGAGCCGGTCGTCGTGGTGGTGGTCCGCGAACATCACGAACGTCCTGCGGACGAACCAGGTGGGCTCGCCGTGGCTGACCTTCTCGGTGACCTCGGGAAGGGCGAGGCAGAGCTCCCGGAGCCGTTCCAGCGGGGTCACACCGGCACCGCCCGCGGCACGTTGTTCCCGGTCGGCGTGCTCCTCGGCGTGGTCCGCATCCCGTCGAGCCCCTTCCCGTCCGGTCCGCGCGGCGGCCCCGGTCCGTACCCACGGTAACCTTGCGGCGCCAGATCGACGTCGGGCCCGTGACCAGGATGGCCCGGACGGGTGGTGGCGCGCCAGCGCCGGTGCTGTTCAGGGGTTCCGGCGCGCCCCTACGATGTCGCCGACGGGCGGGGGGACGCCGTCGAACGGGAGGCTGTCGTGGGATCGGTCGACGGGCTGTCCTCGCGCGTCGTCGACGACGCCCCGGTCGGTCTGTTCGCGCTGGACGCCGACGGCGCCGTCCTCCTGTGGAACGCCGAGGCCGAGCGGCTCTCCGGCTGGTCGGCCGCGGACGTGCTGGGTCGCAACGGTTTCGTCGACGACCGGCAGCCTGTGGACACCGCCGGCGCCCGCCACATGCTCGACGAGCTGACGGCCGGCCGCCGGTTCAGCGCACCCCTGCCGGCAGCGGTGCCGAGCGGACGCACCCTCTACGTGCACGCGGCCCCCGGCGGTCCGGGCGGGGCGCCCGTCGTCGGGGTCCTACAGGACGTCGGGGACGCCCTCGTCGGGCCGGACGCGTTCTCCCTGCTCGACGCGCTGTGGCAGAACGCCCCGGTCGGGCTCGCCTACTTCGACTCCGAGCTGCGCTACCGCCGGGTCAACGGCGCCGTGCTGACGATCGACGGCGGCACGTCGGACCAGCGCATCGGCCGCACCCTCGAGGAGCTGCACGGGGAGACCGGGCACCGCATCGCGGACCTGCTCCGCGAGGTGTTGCGGAGCGGCCGGCCGCAGCTGGACGTCGCGCTGACCGGCCGGCTGTGGGGCGGCTCCGGACCGCTGCAGTCCTGGCTGTTCAACATCTATCCGGTACGCGGCCGGAACGGTTCGGTGATCGGGGCCGGGCTCGTGGTCTCCGACGTCACCGAGTCCGAGCGCAACCGCGCCGAGCTGGCCGAGCTCGCCCGGGGCCGGGAACGGGCGCTGCGCCGCTACCAGAGCCTGGTGGACGCGACCACGGCCGCGGTCTGGATCCGGCTCGCCGACGGGAGCGCCGAGGAGGACGCCCCGGAGCTGCGGGCGATCACCGGTCAGAGCCCCGAGGAGTACCTCGGCTGGGGTTTCCTCGACGCGATGCACCCGGAGGACCGCGCGGCGGTCCGGCAGGCGTGGCTGCACGCCGTCGAACACGCCCTGGCCGAGCCCGGGAGCCACGCGGTCTTCGAGCACGTGTACCGGCTGCGGACCGCGTCCGGGACCTACCGCTGGTTCCGCAAGCGCGCGGTGCCCGTCCTGCTCGAGGGTGGCCTCTCCGAGTGGGTCGGCACGGAGAACGACATCGACGACGAGGTACGGGCCCGGCGCCGGATGGAGATCCTCGCCGGGGCGACCCTGGCGGTGAACCAGGCCCTGGACCCCGAGACCGAGCTGGCGGCCCTGGCCGAGGCCGTCGTCCCCGAGTTCGCGGACATGTGCCGGGTCTACCTGCTCGACGACGACCACCTGCACGCCAACCGGGTCACCGGGCGCCGCTCGGTGACCCGGGTCGCGGCGGGCCTGCCGCACGTGCCGGGCGACGAGCCGCGCTTCGTGTTCGGGGCGGGGCACCCCGTCGCACGTTCGGTGGTGACGACGGAACCGGTGCTCGACCCCGGGCCGCCGAGCGCGGACTCCTGGCCGGGCACCGACGCGATGCTGGAGTGGTGTGTCGCCGTGCGGATGAACTCGCGGCTGGTGGCGCCGGTGTTCTCCGGCGGGCACGTCGTCGCTGCGCTGGTGTTCGTCAGCTGCGGGGACCGGGCCGCCTACACCGCCGACGACCTGGCGCTGGTCAAGGAACTGGCCGCCCGGGTGTCGGCGGCCGTGGAGCACGGCCGCCGCTTCCAGCAGACCCGCGAGGTGTCCGTCGCGCTGCAGGACTCGATGCTGACCGCGCCGCCGACCGCGGCGGAGATCGGGATCGGCGGCATCGAGCTGGACGCCCGGTACCTGCCGGCCGCGGCCGAGCTCGAGGTCGGCGGGGACTGGTACGACGCGTTCCGGCTCCCGTTCGGGGACCTCGCCCTCGCCGTCGGGGACGTCGCCGGGCACGACCTGGCCGCCGCCGCGACCATGGGCCAGCTCCGCAGCATGCTGCGCGCGCTCGCCTACGACAGCGACGGCGACCCGTCGGACGTGCTGCGCCGGCTGGACCGGGTCTCGACCAGGCTCGCCGTGACCCGCTTCACGACCCTCGTCCACGGCCGGGTGCTGGCCCGGCCCGGTCCCGGCCGTCCGACCAGGGTGTTCCGCTGGTCCAACGCCGGACACCCGCGGCCCGTGCTCGTCGCCCCGGACGGGACGGCGCGGTTCGTCGAGGGCGTCGTCGACGTCGTGCTCGGCGTCGAGCCGGACCGGCTGCGGCACGACCAGGAGGTCGAGCTGCCGCCCGGGTCCACGCTGCTGCTCTACACCGACGGCCTGCTCGAACGGCGCGACGACCCGGACGACCGGGCTGGCCAGGACCTGCTGGACCTGGCCGGTCAGGCCGCCGGGATGCCCGTCGCGGAGTTCTGCGACCACGTGGTGCAGGGCAGCAAGGCGGACACCGGCGACGACGTCGTGGTGCTCGCGCTGCGGGCCCTGTGACCGGGCCTCAGCGCAGGGACGTCTCCGCGTACACGGCCATCGCGTCGTGCAGGTACGCGGAGAGGCCGGGCTCGTGCGCGTCGATCGTCGCGGTGAACCGCTCGTCGTCGACGTACATCCGCCCCAGGGCGGCGTAGGCCTCGCCGTCCGGCGTCCAGAACCGGCTGACCCACGCGTGGTGGGCCGCGACCGCCTCCTGAACCTCCGCGGCGTCGATCGCTGCACCGGCCCGCTTCGCCGCCGCCAGGCGGGCGTGGACCGCGTCGCCCTCCTGCTTGATGGCCGACTGCTCCTGCGGGCTCCGGTCCGCCGCGCGCCGCTGCGCCTCGACCGCCGTGTCCCCCCAGCGCTCCCGCGCCTCCTCGGCGTACGGGTCGTGGGTGAAGCCGTCGAACATGTCCTCGGTCGCCATGATCGTTCCCCCTTCCTTCTCCTCGATGGTCTTGGCGACGGTGTCCGCCAGCCGGTGGAGCCGGTCGGCGTCGGAGAGCAGGCGCTCGTGGTGCCGGTGCAGCGCCTCGACCTCGTCGGTGGTGCCGTCGAGGACGCCGGCGATGTCCGGCAGGCCGAGCCCGAGCTCGCGCAGCAGCAGGATGTGCTGCAGCCGCAGCAGGCGCGTGCGGTCGTAGAACCGCAGGCCCCCGCGCCCGTGCCCGGTCGGCGTCAGCAGCCCGACGTGGTCGTAGTGCCGCAGCGTCCGTGAGCTGACGCCCGCGAGCCTGGCCACCTCGGCCGTCGACCAGCGCATGCCCGCCTCCCTTCCGTCGAGAGGAACGGTAGGAGTTGACGCTACGTCAACCGCAACCCTGCGGGCCCGTAAGGTCGGACCGTGCTCTCGTTCGACGGACTCGTGGCCCGGGTGCGGGACCGTGTCGGGGACGGGACGGCCCGCGTGATCCTCGGCATCACCGGCCCGCCCGGCGCCGGGAAGTCCACCCTCGCCGAGGAGCTCTCCGCCGCGCTGCGGCCGGTCCCGCCCGCCGGGCACCCGCCGGGCGAGTGGGTCGCGCACGTGCCGATGGACGGCTTCCACCTGGCAGACGCCGAGCTGGTCCGGCTGGGCCGCCGGGACCGGAAGGGCGCACCGGACACCTTCGACCGCGCGGGCTACCTCTCGCTGCTGCGCCGGATCCGCGCGGACGACGAACCGATGATCTACGCGCCGGCGTTCGAGCGGGAGCTGGAGCAGCCGCTGGCCGGGGCGATCGGCGTTCCCGCCGCGGCCCGGGTGATCCTGACCGAGGGCAACTACCTGTTGCTCGACGAGCCCCCGTGGCCGGACGTGGCCGGCGCGCTGGACGAGGTCTGGTTCTGTGGGCTGGCCGAGGACGTCCGCGAGGAACGCCTGGTCGCGCGGCACGTCCGGTTCGGCAAGGAACCGGGGTTCGCGCGGCGGTGGGTGCACGACGTGGACGGGCCGAACGCGGAGCGGGTCGCGGCCACGCGGGCGAGGGCGGACCTCGTCGTGCCGTCGGAGGTGCTCGAGGACCTCGGCACCCCGCCTCCGGGCACCCTGCCTTAGGGCACCGGCCGCCCGGGCCGGCCGAGCTGGATGTCGCACTCGATCACGGTGGCGTCGATGCCGGTGAGCTCGGCGATCAGCTCGCGGGCGGCGTCGTCCGCGTCCCGGAGGTCCAGCACGCTCGTCGCGGCCTCGATCGCGGGGACGTACAGCACGAGCCTGCGTTCCGAGGCCCAGGCGACGACCTCGAAGCGCCGTGGTCCGGTCACGCGGCAACGGTAACCCGCGCACCGGAGCAGGGCGACAGCTCAGCCGCAGGGGGTCGTGGAGCAGTCCTGCAGCCCCGGCTCGGCGTCGGAGGCGGGCGGCGTCGTGGTCGTCGTCCCGGGGTTCCCGCCGAACAGCGTGCGCCCCTCGGACGGGTCGCCCTGCTGGTCGGGCGCCGGTGCCGTCGACTCGTCCGCGGGCGGGGCGGCGGGATCCGGCGGCGGAGGCGGCGGGACCTGGCTGCCCGACGGCGGCACCGAGGGTTCCGCGGAGGCGCTCGGCGTCGGGGTGGCCGAGGTCGTCGGCGCGTTCGGCGGCAGCTCCGAGGGGGCCTCACCGATGGGCGTGAACGTCCCGAACCCCTTCGTCGGCTCGTCCTCCACGGCGTCGGACATGAACCGCTGCCACACCTTGCCCGGCACCGTCGCGCCCTCGATGGGCCGGCCGGACGCCGTGCGGATCGGAGAGTTCATGTCCGTGCCGATCCAGACCGTCGTGGACAGGGTCGGGGTGAAACCGCTCATCCACGCGTCGTTGTTCTCGCCGTCGAAGCGGGACTGGACGGTGCCGGTCTTGGCCGCGACGGGCTGGTCCCCCGGCAGCTCGAGGCCGTCGTTCGGGGCGACGCCGAGCATCGCTTCCGTGACGTTGCGGGCCACCTGCACGGAGAAGCGGCGCTCGCCCGAGGACTCCGGCGCCTGGTAGAGCACCCGGTTGTCCGAGGTGACGATGCTGGAGATGACGTGCGGGGAGTGCCAGACCCCGCCGTCGGCGATCGTGGCGTAGGCCGACGCCAGCTCGAGCGGGGTGATCTCCTTGTTGCCGAGCGCCAGGCGGGCGTCCGGGTCGTCGAGCGGGGACGTGATGCCCGCGGCCTTGGCGGCGGCCGCCACGCTGTCCGGGCCGACCTTCGCGGCCAGCGTCGTGAACACGACGTTGTTGGAGATCGTCATGGCCTGCTTGACGTCGCAGCGAGCACAGTCCGCGCCGTCGGCGTTGCGCAGGCCCTTCTGCTCCTTGCCGTTGAAGGTCGTGCCGAGCCCGATCGGCGGATCGTGCATCAGGGCGGCCAGGGCGACGAACGGCTTGAACGTCGAGCCCGGCTGTTTGCGGACCCTCGCGTAGTCCAGCCCGACGCCGTTGTCCCCGCCGTAGTAGGCCTTGATCCCGCCGCTCCGCGGGTCGACCGCGACGACGGCGGACCGCAGGTTCCCGGGCTGCCCGGCGAGGGTCTGGTGCGCGGCGTCCACGGCCTTCTGCTGCTGGGCCGGGTCGATCGTCGTGGTGATCCGCAGGCCGTCCTGGGAGAACTCCTGGTCGGAGATGCCGAGCGAGTCCAGCTCGGCCTTCACCGCGTTGACGACGTGGCCGCGGCTGTCCGAGAACGAGCCGGAGGACCCGGTGCGGCGCTGGGCGGTGGCGGGGAAGGTCGCGGCGGCGCGCTCGGCGGGGGAGAGCCAGCCCTGCGACACCATCCCGTCCATCACGAAGTCCCAGCGCTGCACGGCCTTGGCCGGGTCCAGCGCCGGGTCCCAGCGCGACGGGGACTGGATGACGCCGGCGAGCAGGGCGCCCTCGGGCGCGGTGAGCTGCGCGACGTTCTTGCCGAAGTAGGCCTGGCTCGCGGACTGGATGCCGTAGGCGCCGCGGCCGAAGTAGATCGTGTTCAGGTAGTCGGTGAGGATCTCGTCCTTGGACTTCTGCTGGGACACCTTCAGCGAGATGATCAGTTCCTTGTACTTGCGCCAGATCGACACCTGGTCCCCGACCAGCGCGTTCTTCACGTACTGCTGGGTGATCGTCGACCCGCCGCCGACGCCGCCGCGCAGCTGGTTCCACGCGGCCCGGGCGATCCCCGAGAAGTCGAAGCCGGGGTTGGAGTAGAAGCTGCGGTCCTCGGCGGAGAGCACGGCGTTGCGCACCGGGACGGGGATCTGCTCGGTGGCGACCTTGGTCCGGTTGCCCTGCTCCGGAACGAGGCGGGTGAGCTGGCTGCCGTCGGCGTAGGAGATCAGGGCGACCTGGTTGTTGACGGCCTCGTCCGGGGTCGGGACGGCGAAGAAGAGCCAGCCGAACCCGAGCATCAGCAGCGGCAGCAGGACGACCGACGCGATCCCGCCGAGGACGCCGAACCTGATCCGCCTGCGCCGGCGCGCGGTGCGCTGCTCGGGCGTGAGCGGGCGGCGGTGCTGCGAGGTCGGGCGGTCCCCGAGGGCCCGGCGCAGCAGGTCGAGCGGGCCTTGCGGGCCGGGACGGGACGCGGTGGCCGACGCCGGGGTGACCGCCGCCGTGGCGACCGTCGGCTCGTCGCCGGTCGGGGTCTCCCCACCACTCGACGACGGCGGGCGGAGCGCCGGGATGGTGGACACAGAGTGACGCTTCGCGGCGGCCGGCTTCGGGGTCTGCCACCAGCCGACTCCGGTGGGGCGCGTCGCGCCGCGGCGCCCGGAGCGCGACGACGGGGCCTGGCGCGGAACCCGGGGAGGCACGGGACCGCGGTTCTCTGGCACCGAGTCGCCCCCTTTCACGTTCCGGTGTCGACCGTACGGCGGATGTCGTCACGCCGTTCGGCCCTTCGCACCGCCTGACACGAGGTCAACGGCCGGGTGCGGGAGTGCGGTGCGGGGGTGCCGCTCAGATCACCCGAACGTCGGTATCGAGCCCGTGCGGACCGGCCGCCGTGGGGGAGCCATGATCACGTCGGGTGACGACGGGCGGGGAAGGTCCGGGCCCTCCGGAGGTGATCGGCCCCGCGTAGGGTCGGCCCGGTTCTCGCGTGGCCGGGAGCGCGGACGACAGGGAGGGTGCGCACGTGGGTCGGATCGCAGGAGTGCTGGGCGGGGCCGCCGCGGCGGTGGGCGCGCTCGGGGTCGCGGCGGCGGTCGGCGCGCGCAGGCCGGTGATCACCCGCTGGCCCCTCTCGATCGGGCAGGTCGCGCCGTGCCTGCCGGCGTCGGAGGCGCCCGGCCCCACCGGCGCGGTGTTCGGGACCGTGGGCCTCGCGGCGCTCGCCACCCGGACGCCGCTCGGCTACGCGGCCGCGGCCCTGAACGCGGTGGCCGCGGCCGGCATCGCCGGGATGCGCGGTGACGCGGAACGGTCGGCCGCCGTCCTCGACGACGCCCTGCTGCAGCTCGATGGAGACCCGGACGAGATTCCGCCCGCCGAGCCCGTGCCCCCGCTCGCGCGCCGGCTGCGGGAGTGGCGCACCGCACCGGCGCGCTACCGCGTCGCCGTCGACGTGCCGTACGGCCAGCTCCCCGTCCAGCTGCTCGACATCTGGGCCGACCCGTCGATCCGGAGGTCCGGTGGCCGCGGGGCACCGGTGCTGCTGCAGGTGCACGGCGGCGGCTGGACCTTCGGGGACAAGGCCGGCGACGCGCGCCCGCTGATGGCGTACCTCGCGGAGCGCGGCTGGGTGTGTGTCTCGATCGACTACCGGCTCGGGCCGGGTGAGCGTTGGCCGTCGATGATCGTCGACGTGAAGCGGGCCATCGCCTGGATCCACGACCACATCGCCGAGTACGGCGGGGACCCGGAGTTCGTGGCGATCAGCGGGGGCTCGGCCGGTGGGCACCTCTGCGCGCTGGCGGCGACGACCCCGAACGACCCGGGGTTCCAGCCGGGCTTCACCGGCGCGGACACCACGCTCGCGGCCGCGGTCCCGTTCTACGGCGTGCACGACTTCACGGCGGACGAGAACGGGCTGTTCGCGCTGCTCGAGGGCAAGGTCTTCACGACCACCCCGATGGACGACGAGCACGGCTACCGGCAGGCCTCCCCGGTGCACCGGGCCACCCCGGACGCGCCGCCCTTCCTCGTGATCCACGGTGACACGGACACGATCGCGTCGGTCGGGCAGTCCCGGCGGTTCGTCGCCGCGTTGCGCCGGATCAGCCGGTCGCCGGTCTGCTACGCCGAACTACCGAACGCCCAGCACGCCTTCGACGCGTGGCCGACCCGGCGGACGGCGCACACGGCGACGGCGGTCCACCGGTTCCTGACCGTGGTCCACCGCCGCCACCTGGCGTCGACCGGGGCGCGAACCGTCCCGGCACGTGCCTGACCGTGCTTGCCCGGCCGGCCCACTCGCATCAGGAGCCACACGAGTGGAACGGCCGCCGGAAATCTCTGCCGCGAACCGCGGAGCCGGGCCTCAGCCCGACAGGAGCGCCGACATCCGCTCCCGGAGCAGGGTGGCGGCCGAATACGGGCGGACCATGACGGTCAGCTCGGTGGGCGTGCCCTCGTCGTCGGTGCGCAGGATGTCCACGCCCTCGAGCTCGCGGTCCCCGATCCGGGCCCGGAAGACCAGGACGTGCCCGAGCGTGCCCGGGACGCCGTCGAACTCGTCGGTGTAGCGGAAGTCCTCGAACACCTGCCCGACCGCCCGCAGGATCGCGCGCAGCGCCTCCCGGCCCTCGTACGGCTTGTGCACGATCGGGGAGTGGAAGACGGCGTCGGGCGCGAAGAGGTCCGCCGCGGCGTCCGGCTGCCCGGCCTCGACGGCCAGGCGGAAGCGGGCAACAGCGTTGTCGGTGCTCACGCGAGCATCACAACACAGCCGGCTCACCGGGACAGCGGCGCAACTCCCATCGCGTCCGCGACCAGCTCGTACGAACGGATCCGGTCGTCCGGCGAGTGCGTCTGCGTGGTGATCATCAGCTCGTCCACCCCGGTGCGGTCCAGCAGCTCCTCGATGCCCTTCCGGGTTGTCTCCGGCGAGCCGATGATCTGCTGGGACAGCCGGTCGTCGACGAAGGCCCGCTCGGCTTCCGTCCACTGGTGCGCCTCGGTCTCGGCGAGGCTGGGCATGAGGCCCGGACGGCCGAGCCGCAGGTTGAGGAAGGACATCGCACCGGGCATGGACAGCCGCATCGCCTCCTCGTCGGTCTCCGCGCACAGGACGTTCGCGGCGATCATCGAGTAGGGCTCGTCGAGCGTGGGCGACGGGCGGAACGTGCGCCGGTAGAGGTCCAGCGCGGGCAGCGTGTTCTCGGAGCTGAAGTGGTGCGCGAAGGCGAACGGGATGCCGAGCATGCCCGCGGCCTGCGCGCTGTAGCCGCTCGACCCGAGCAGCCACATCGCGGGCGCGTTCCCCACGGCGGGGACGGCGATGACCGGCGCGTCGCCGCGGAAGTAGGCCGAGAGCTCCGCGAGCTGTTCGGGGAAGTCGTCGACGCCCTGGTCGGGAGCCTGGCCGCGGCGCAGGGCGCGCGCGGTGCGCTGGTCCGTTCCGGGGGCGCGACCGATGCCGAGGTCGATCCGGCCGGGATGCAGCGCCTCCAGCGTGCCGAACTGCTCGGCGATCACCAGCGGCTGGTGGTTGGGCAGCATGACGCCGCCGGAACCGAGCCGGATGCTGGAGCTGTGGGCCGCGAGGTGCGCGATCAGCACCGCGGGGGAGGAGCTGGCGATGCCGGGCATCGCGTGGTGCTCGGCCACCCAGTAGCGGTGGAAGCCGAGCTCCTCGGCGCGGCGGACGAGCCGCGTGCTGCCGGCGAGCGCGTCGGTCGCCGACGAGCCGGAGCCGACGGGCACGAGGTCGAGGACGGAGAGAGGTACCACGCCTTGCGCAACGGTCCGTACCGGTCGTTTCTTCCCGGAACGGTCAGCGGTCCTCGGCGGACCGCTCGGGCTCCAGGGCCGGGCTGTCGATCCGAGGCCCGGCGACCGGGTGCCCGGCGATCCGGACGGCGTTGCGGCCCGCGCCCTTGGCTGCGTAGAGCGCACGGTCCGCGAGGCTCAGGACCTGCTCGATCGTCGTCGACGCCTCGGGCGTCACGATCGCCCCGCCGGCGCTGATGCTGAGGTTGGCGATGGAGAGCGGGCCGTCGGGCGTCTCGATCGGGACGTCGAGGTGCTCGACCCGGATCCGGATCCGCTCCGCGACCATCCGCAGGCCGCCGACGGGGTGGTCCCCGGGCAGGCCGGGCAGCAGGACGACGAACTCCTCGCCGCCGAACCGGCCGACGAGGTCGTTCCCGCGCACCTCGTCCCGCACCGCGCCGGCGACGGCGGCCAGGACGCGGTCCCCGGCGAGGTGGCCGTGGGTGTCGTTGACGTTCTTGAAGTGGTCCAGGTCCAGCACGAGCAGCGCGAACGGGGTGCTGCCGCGGCGCGCGCGGCGCAGCTCCTGGCCGGCGCGGACGTTCCAGGCCGCCGCGGTGAGCAGCCCGGTCTTGCCGTCCGTCGAGGCGGCCGCGGCCAGCTCGCGGACCAGGACGGCCCGCTGCAGCACGAGGATCGGCGGGAACGCGAGGAGGACGAACCACCACGAGATGGTGAGCGTCAGGGCGAGCATCGCCCCCAGGCAGAGCGTCGCGACCTCGACCATGATGTCGTCGAGGTGCCCGAACAGGTCCGTCGGCCGGGCCTGCGGGTCGTTCGCGGCCACCGCGGCGGCGATCAGGGCGCTGTTGACCGTGGCGTAGGCCGCCGCGGCGAGCAGCAGCACGGCGAGCCCGGCCAGCCCGGCCAGCGACATTCCGGGGGCCGCGGCGCGCAGCACGATCTCGTGCGCGGCCCGGACGGCGAGCAGGACCGTCGAGGTGGTGAAGACGTGCCGGTAGAGGGGGAAGCGCGCCGGCTTCCACACCCGGAACCAGAGGTGCGTGTAGATGACGACCACGGCGGCCGTCGCGACGGCCGGGGGGAGCAGGACGGCGGCGGCGAAGGTCCAGATGGTGCTGAGGTCGGTGTAGGACTTCTCGCCCACCCGGCGGCGCGCGCGCTCGACACCCGTCGCGATCTCGGTGTGCGCGATGCCGGTGACCGCGAGCAGCAGACCCAGGAGGACAGCGGACGCCGACGGGTCGAAGGCGATCGCCGTGGTGACCACCAGACCCGCGGCGCACGACTCGACAATCGTGAGAGCCGCGATCACCCGGGTGGACTGAGTCCATACCGCCCACCGGGTGATGCCACACCTCCGTCGAGGTGACTGTCTCAAGGGAGCGACTCCTGTCCAGCACACTGATGTCAGCAGGACCCGAGAGTAGTCACATGATCACCGAAACCTGATACCCCGAAGAGGTAGAGGCTCGGCGACCGCTGACTACGCAGGGTCACGATCGTGGGGAGTGGTTCGTCGTGTCATGGGCGGCCTGAAGCTTGCCGGCCACCCCGGCACGACTGCGTTCGGAGAGCCATCGTGCCGTCTCGCGACCGCCCCGTCGAGCCCGGGAAGGGAGCTTCGTTGTGCGCAACCGTGCCTGGTGACGGCCGTCCGTCGGTCACGGAACGTTTTTTCGGGTCGGAGGAGGCCGTCGTGCGCGACCGCGCCGGGTGGACCGGTGTTCGGGTCGGACCGGCAACGACGACGTCGTGGGCTGCCAAGAGGGGAGCGCAGCGCATGCGCAACAGGGCCTGGTGAGGACGACGACCACCGCCGGAGCGAGGAGAGGGGACCCACTCATGCGTAACCGCGCCTGGTGAGGACGAGGTCCCGTGTCGCCGTCACCACCCGGAGGAGTAGGCCATGCGAAACAGAACTTGGTGACCCGAGTCACCTCACGCCTGGTTGATCGTTGAAACATATGGAGTGTCAGGGGGAGGGCAGGACATGCGTAACCGCGCCTGGTGAGACGTCGTCCGAGTCGGACCGAACACGAGAGGGAGGGACCGTGCGCAACCGAGCCTGGTGACCCGGACAGTTCGTCGCCTGCAGCAGGAGAGGAGGACGGAATGCGCAATCGCGCCTGGTGAGAGGACCGAGACCGCCGTGATGAAGAGGAGGGGAACGACGTGCGTAACCGTGCATGGTGAGGAAGATCACGAGATCGAGGTTCCGTAGGGGCCACGTCCGCCGGAGGAGGAGAGCAGATGCGCAACCGCGCCTGGTGAGAACCGCAGTGAACGCCGTCGATCCGTACCACCGACGAGGAGTCCGTCGTGCGAAATCGTGCCTGGTGAGCCCCGAACCGCCCGCCGTACCCGTCCTCCCGTTCCCGGCTGCCCGCGCCGTCGCCGTGCACCGCGTTCCCCGACCACTCTTCCGATCTCCCGGAACTCGGGACGCTCCGAGTTCGAATGATTACGCTGGGCCGCGGGCCGTGAGGCCCCGGATCGAGCGTGCCCGGGCGGGGGGATCGTGCGACACGGACGTGGCCACGCTGCGAGCGTCTTCCGCAACCCCGAGTTCCGCGCCCTCTGGGTCGCCGAGCTCGTGTCGGTGGCCGGGGACCAGCTCGCCCGGGTCGCCTTCTCCGTCCTGGTCTACGGACGGACCGGCTCCGCGGCGTGGGCCGCGGCCGTCTACGCGCTGACCTTCCTACCGGCCCTGCTCGGCGGGGTGCTCCTCGGCTGGGTCGCCGACCGCCTCCCGCGCCGGCGGGTCATGGTCGTCGCCGACGCGGCGCGCGCGCTGCTCGTCCTCCCCCTGGCATGGCCCGGGCTCCCGTTCGCCCTGCTCTGCCCGCTGCTGGTGCTCGTCGTGGTGCTGGCCTCCCCGCACAGCGCGGCCCAGGGCGCCCTCCTGCCGGACGTGCTGTCCCACGGCGACGAGCTCGAACGCGGCTTCGCCGTCCGGCAGATCACCAACCAGACCGCGCAGATCGTCGGGTTCGCGGTCGGCGGCGTCCTCGTCACCCTGATCGGCCCCGAGATCGCGATCCTGATCAACGCCGGCACGTTCCTGCTCTCGGCCCTGGTCGTGCGGCTGGGTCTGCGCCGCCGGCCCGCCCCGCCCCGCGGCTCCGGCCTCGACGCCACCGCCGGGTTCCGGACCTTCACCGCCGACATCCGCGAGGGCGCCGCAGCCGTGTTCACCCATCCCGGCCTGCGGACGCTGGCGGCCGCCGTGTGGCTCGTCGGCTGCTACGTCGCGCCGGAGGCGTTGGCCGTGCCCTTCGCGGACGAGCTCGGCGCCGACCCCGCCGCCGTCGGGCTCCTGATGGCGGCGGACCCAGCGGGCAGCGTGATCGGCGCGGTGATCGTGAGCCGCTGGGTGCCCGACGCCTGGCGGGAGCGCGTGATCATCCCCGCGGCCGCGCTCGCGGGGCTGCCGCTCGTGGCGTCGCTGTTCGCGCCGAACGTCGCGGTCGTCGTCGTGTTGTGGGGGCTGACCGGGGCGCTGTGCACGATCAGCCTCGTCCCGGCGCAGGCCGTCTTCGTCCGGACGACGCCAGGTGCGATGCGCGGGCGCGCGACGGGGCTGGCCGCGTCCGGCCTGATCGCCGCGCAGGGGCTCGCCATCCTGGTCTGCGGGGGGCTGGCTCAGGTCTGGTCGGCGGGTGTCGCGGTCGCGGGGTGCGGCGCGGGTGGGCTCGCCGGCGCGCTGGCTCTGAGGGCGACGCGCGGCGGGCGTGAGGTCTCCGCGGCACACCGGGTCGACGGCGACGCGAACTGCGCGACGCCGTGACGCCGTCCCGAGGGGGACGGACCGGGGCTCACCAGGAGCGGTTGGCCGGCCCGGTGGGGTCGGTCCGCCGCGGTGCGGCGAGCGGTGTGCGGAGGGACATACCTGGCGTGGGGTGCACTACCGGCGGAGCCACTCGCGGATGAACTCCGGCGTCCGGGTCTCGCCCTCCGTGACCGGGGGCGCGGTCATCCGGGTGGGGTCGCGCGCTCCGTCACCGGGTCGGACGGAGGCGGCCGACACCGCGTCGACGGAGAGTCCGGGCCGATGTAGGGCAGCGCGAGCGACTTGCACGTCGTGCCCGGCACCGAACAGGCCGCCGTGAACGTCGCCGCCGAGATCGTCCGGCGCGGTGCGCCGCATCCGGATCCGCGGGGAACCCGGTGGAGGCACCCCTCTAGCATCGGGAGGGTCAGTTCCGACACTCCCTGGAGGCCTCTCGTGTCCGCACCACCCGCCCCGCCCGCGTCCGCCCCCATCCGGGTGTCGGCGGGGACGACGGCCGGGGCCCGCGTGCGCGAGGGTGGCCTGCCCACCAGCGGACCCGGCGCGATCGTCGTCGTCAAGGACTCCGAGGGGACCCTGCGGGACCTGGCCTGGGCCCCGGACGTCGACGCCGAGGTCACCCCGGTCACCGCGGACTCCGACGAGGGTCGCAGCGTGATCCGGCACTCCGCCGCGCACGTGCTCGCCCAGGCCGTGCAGCAGCTGTACCCGGAGGCGAAGCTCGGCATCGGCCCGCCGATCACCGACGGCTTCTACTACGACTTCGACGTCCCGGTGCCGTTCACCCCCGAGGACCTCACGAAGCTCGAGTCGGCGATGAAGAAGATTGTCAAGGCCGGGCAGCGGTTCTCCCGCCGCCGGTTCGACTCGCTCGACGAGGCCCGCAAGGAGCTCGCGGACGAGCCGTACAAGCTCGAGCTGATCGACCTGAAGGGCTCCGGTACCGAGGCCGACGACGAGGTCATGGAGGTCGACGCGTCCGGCGAGCTGACCGCCTACGACAACGTCCACGCCCACACCGGCGCCGTCGTCTGGTCGGACCTCTGCCGCGGCCCGCACCTCCCCACCACGAAGTTCATCCCGGCGTTCAAGCTCCTCCGCAGCGCCGCCGCGTACTGGCGGGGGAGTGAGAAGAACCCGCAGCTCCAGCGCATCTACGGCACCGCCTGGGAGAGCCAGGAGGCCCTCGACGCGTACCTGGAGCGGGTCGCCGAGGCCGAGCGCCGGGACCACCGCCGGCTGGGCTCCGAGCTGGACCTCTTCTCGTTCCCGGACCAGATCGGCTCCGGCCTGCCGGTCTTCCACCCCAAGGGCGGGATCATCCGCCGGGAGATGGAGGACTACTCGCGCCGCCGCCACGAGCAGGCGGGCTACCAGTTCGTCAACACCCCGCACATCACCAAGGGGCAGCTGTTCCGCACCTCTGGCCACCTGGAGTGGTACGAGGAGGGCATGTACCCGGCCATGATCCTCGACGAGGAGCGCAGCGCTGACGGGACCGTCCGCAAGCCCGGCCAAGACTACTACCTGAAGCCGATGAACTGCCCGATGCACAACCTGATCTTCGACGCCCGCGGGCGCAGCTACCGCGAGCTGCCGCTGCGGCTGTTCGAGTTCGGGACGGTGTACCGGTACGAGAAGTCCGGCGTGGTGCACGGGCTCACCCGCGCCCGCGGCTTCACGCAGGACGACGCGCACATCTACTGCACCGAGGAGCAGATGCAGGGGGAGATCCGCTCCCTGCTGGACTTCGTGCTCGGCCTGCTGCGGGACTACGGCCTGGACGACTTCCACCTCGAGCTCTCGACCCGCAACCCGGAGAAGTCCATCGGCAGCGACGAGGACTGGGAGCGCGCCACGGACGCGCTGCGCGAGGCCGCCGAGGCGTCGGGCCTGGACCTGGTGCTGGACCCGGGCGGGGCGGCGTTCTACGCGCCCAAGATCAGCGTGCAGGTGAAGGACGCGATCGGCCGCAGCTGGCAGATGTCCACGATCCAGGTCGACCTGATGCTGCCGGATCGCTTCGACCTCGAGTACACGGCGTCGGACGGCAGCCGCAAGCGCCCCGTCATGATCCACCGTGCGCTGTTCGGCTCGATCGAGCGCTTCTTCGGCGTGCTGCTGGAGCACTACGCCGGGGCGTTCCCGGCGTGGCTGGCGCCCACCCAGGTCGTCGCGATCCCGGTGACGGACGAGCAGGTCCCCGCCGTCGACGAGATCGCCACGGCGCTGAGGGAGCGCGGCGTCCGCGTCGAGGTCGATGCCGGGGACGACCGGATGCAGAAGAAGATCCGCACCCACACCCTGCAGAAGGTGCCGTTCATGCTGCTCGCGGGCGCCCGGGACGTCGAGGCGGGCGCGGTGAGCTTCCGGTTCCGCGACGGCACCCAGACCAACGGCGTGCCGGTGGCCCAGGCCGTCGAGGCGATCGTCGCCTGGATCGCCGGCCGCAACAACACCAGCCCCACCGCGGAGACGTTCCCCCTCGCCTGAGCGCTCACGCACGGGTTCGCGGGTCGACGCACACGCCCCGACGTGTGCGTCGACACCGGAACCTGTGCGTGAGCGGGCGCTGTCTAGGATCGGACGCGTGAGCGAGCCGGTCCTGGAGCCCCGCGACGGCGTCGGTACCCCGGACGGGTTCCGCCGGCTCTGGACTCCGCACCGGCTGGCCTACATCAAGGAGGCCGGCGAGGGCGGGTGCCCGTTCTGCCGGATCCCGATGTTGCCGGACGAAGAGGGCCTGGTCGTCGCGCGTGGGGAGACGGTGTTCGCGCTGCTCAACCTGCACCCGTACAACCCGGGGCACCTGATGATCCTCCCGTACCGGCACGTCGCCGAGCTCGAGGACCTGACGGACGCGGAGGCCGGCGAGCTGATGGCGTTCACCCAGCGGGCGATCCGGGCGATGAAGAAGGTCGCCGCGCCGCACGCGTTCAACGTCGGGCTCAACCTCGGCACGGTCGCGGGCGGCTCGCTCGCGGACCATCTCCACCAGCACGTCGTGCCCCGCTGGGGCGGGGACGCCAACTTCATCGCCGTCGTCGGGCAGACCAAGGTGATCCCGCAGCTGCTCACCGAGACCCGCGAGCTCCTCGCCGAGGCCTGGGAACCGGCCGCGGACAGCTGAGGGTGCGCCGGGGAGCCTGCGGCGGCCCGGGGGCGTCGTCCCACTAGGCTGATGTCCCGCACACCCGTCCGGCAGGAGTCGGCCCCCTCACGATGCTGAACGTCTTCGCGCGTGCCTCCGTCAACCGCGTGACCGACCCGATCGGCCGCTGGCTGGTCGAACGCGGGGTGACGCCGGACGCGGTCACCGTGTTCGGCACCGTCGGTGCCGCGGCGTCGGCGCTGTGGTTCCTGCCGCGCGGCCAGCTCGCGCTCGCCCCCTGGTTCATCACCTTCTTCGTGCTCCTGGACCTGGTCGACGGGGCGATGGCGCGCGCCCGCGGGCACGGCACCCCGTTCGGCGCGGTCCTGGACTCCACGTGCGACCGGCTCGCGGACGGCGCGCTGTTCGTCGGCCTCACCTGGTGGTGCCTCGGCGTCGGCGAGCACCGGACCCTCGGCATCGCCGCGCTGATCTGCCTGGTCGCGGGCCAGATGGTCTCCTACGTGAAGGCCCGCGCCGAGGGCATGGGCCTCAACGCGGACGGCGGGCTGGTCGAGCGCGCGGAACGGCTGATCGTCGCGCTGCTGGGGACGTTCCTGCAGGGCGTCGGGGTGCCGTACGCGCTGGACGTCGCGCTGTGGGCGCTGGCGGCGGCGTCGGTCTGGACGGTCGGGCAGCGGATCGTCACGACCTACCGGAGCGCGCAGGAGCAGGCCCGGGAGGTGCCGTGACCACGCCCGCGCCGACTCGCGCGGAACGGGCCGCGGACCTGGGGTTCGCGGCGGCGTGGCGGCTCGTGCGGCTCCTGCCCGAACCGCTGGCGCGGGCGGTGTTCCGCGCCGGCGCTGACCTCGCGGTCCGGCGGGACGGCGCCGGCATCCGGCGCCTGCGCGGTCACCTCGCGCGCGTCGCGCCCGGGGCGGACACGGACGCGCTGGTCCGGGACGGGATGCGCAGCTACGCCCGCTACTGGTGCGAGGCCTTCCGGCTGCCCGCGATGGACCCCTTCGACGTGCAGCGCCGGATGGACCCGCACATGGAGGGCGCGGAGGCGCTCCGGGCGTCGATCGCCGAGGGCCGCGGGGTCGTCGTCGCGCTGCCGCACTCTGGGAACTGGGACGTCGCCGGGCTCTGGATGGTCGAGGAGATGCGCCGGCAGGGGCGTCCCGCGGCGATCACCACGGTCGTGGAGCGGCTGAGGCCGGAGCCGTTGTTCCGCCGGTTCGTGGAGTACCGGGAGCGGCTGGGCTTCGAGGTCGTCGCCGCGGACGACGGCCGGGCCGCCCACCGCGCGCTGACGAACCGGCTGCGGTCCGGGGGAGTCGTGTGCCTGGTCGCGGACCGGGACCTGACCGGCGCCGGCGTCGACGTCACGTTCTTCGGCGAGCGCATCCGGATGCCCGCCGGGCCCGCGCAGCTCGCCGCCCTGACCGGCGCCGCGCTGCATCCCGCGTTCTGCACCTTCACCCCGGACGCCTGGGGAGCGCACGTGCTGCCGGCCGTCCCGGTCCCGGACCGCGCGGCCGTGCCGAAGGCCACGCAGCAGGTCGCGGAGGCGTTCGAGCAGCTCATCCGCCGGGCGCCGGCGGACTGGCACATGCTCCAGGAGCTGACCCCGGCCCGGCGGCGGGCGTCATGAGGATCGGGATCGTCTGCCCGTACTCCCTCGACGTCCCGGGCGGGGTGCAGGCGCACGTCGTCGACCTGGCGAAGGCGCTGCTGGCGCTCGGCCACCGGGTGGACGTGCTGGCCCCGGCGGACGACGACACGGTCCTCCCGGACTTCGTGACCGGCGCGGGCAAGGCGCTCGGCGTCCCCTACAACGGCTCCGTCGCGCGCGTGACGTTCGGCCCGGTCACCTACGCGCGGGCGAAGCGCTGGCTCGCCGAGCACGATTTCGACGTCCTCCACCTGCACGAACCCACCACGTTCAGCATCTCCGTCCTGGCCCTGCTGGCCGCGGAGGGGCCGATCGTCGCGACCTTCCACACCGCCACCGAGCGTTCCCGCGCCCTGCACGCGTTCGGCGGGATGCTGCGGCCGCTGATGGAGAAGGTGACCGCCCGGATCGCGGTGTCGACGCTCGCCCGGCGGGTGCAGGTACAGCACCTCGGGGGAGACGCCGTCGAGATCCCGAACGGCGTCGACGTCCCGTTCTTCCGGGACGGGCCCGCGCTGCCGGGCTATCCGCGGCGGGGGACAGTCGGCTTCCTGGGTCGCTTCGACGAGCCCCGCAAGGGCATGCCGGTCCTGCTCGACGCGCTGCGCGAGATCGCCCCGCGACGTCCCGACCTGCGCCTCCTCGTCGTCGGGCGGGGAGACGCGGACGCGCTGCGCAAGCACGCGGGACCGGCGCTCGCCCCGCGGCTGGACGTCCTCGGCCCGGTCGACGACGCGACGAAGGCCGCCGCGCTGCGCTCGATGGACGTCTACTGCGCCCCGAACCTGGGCGGCGAGAGCTTCGGCATGGTGCTCACGGAGGCGATGGCGGCCGGCGCGCCGGTCGTCGCCAGCAATCTGGAGTCGTTCCGCCGGGTGCTCGGCGAACCGGTACCGGCGGGGGTCCTGGTGCCCACCGGGAACGCGCAGGCGCTCGCGCACGGCCTGGGCGCCCTGCTGGACGACCCGTCGCGGCGGGCCGCGTTCCGCGCCGCCGGCCGGGAGCGGGTCGCGGCCTTCGACTGGCCCGTCGTCGCGTCCGCGGTGCTGCGGGTCTACCAGGCCGCCGTCGCCGCGGACCCGCGCCGGGTGCATCCCACGGGGGGTGCCGCGTGACCGCGCTCGCCTGGGTGCTGCTCGCCCTCGCCGTGCTCGTGGTGGTGATCGTCACCGTGCTCTGCGTGGCCCGCTCGTGGCGGCTGGACCGGCTGCACGTCCGGGTCGACGGCGCGAGTGCAGGGCTCGACGACGCACTCGCCCGGCGCGCCGCCGTCGCCCTGGACGTCGCGGCGCTGCGGGGGCGCCCCGGGGAACCGCTGCGGGCCGCCGCGGAACGGGCCGGGCGCCTCGGATCCGGCGCCGCGGCGGGGGAGCGGGAGGGCGCGGAGAACGCGCTGACCAGGCAACTCACCGCCGTCGACCGGAGCGCGCTGCCCACCGCGCTGCACGCCGAGCTGATCGACGCCGAGCAGCTCGTGATCCTGGCCCGCCGGGTGCACAGCGACGCGGTCCGGGACACCCTCGACCTGCGGTCGCGACGGCTGGTGCGGTGGCTGCGGCTCCACGGGACCGCGCCGTTGCCGCAGTACTTCGAGATCGCGGACCCGGAGCCCGTCGCGACGAGGCGCAGCACTCCCGCCTGACCACGGGACCGCCGCGCGCACTGACGTACCATCGGGTGTCGTCCGCCGACGTGCGGGAACACCAGAGAAGTCGTGAAGTGAGAGAGGTACCCAGTGTCGTCCGATGAGGTCGCCCCCGACACCGCAGGCCCCCAGCTCGGTACGGCCCGCGTCAAGCGCGGGATGGCCGAGATGCTCAAGGGGGGAGTGATCATGGACGTGGTCACCCCCGAGCAGGCGAAGATCGCCGAGGACGCGGGTGCCGTGGCCGTCATGGCGCTCGAGCGGGTCCCGGCGGACATCCGCGCCCAGGGCGGCGTCGCGCGTATGAGCGACCCGGACATGGTCCAGGGGATCATCGACACCGTCAGCATCCCCGTCATGGCGAAGGCCCGGATCGGCCACTTCGTCGAGGCGCAGGTGCTGCAGTCCCTGGGCGTGGACTACATCGACGAGTCCGAGGTGCTGACTCCGGCGGACGAGGCGCACCACATCGACAAGTGGGCCTTCACCGCCCCCTTCGTCTGCGGCGCGACCAACCTGGGCGAGGCACTGCGGCGCATCTCCGAGGGCGCGGCCATGATCCGCTCGAAGGGTGAGGCCGGCACCGGCAACGTCGTCGAGGCCACCCGGCACATGCGCTCGATCCGCTCCGAGATCCGCAAGCTCGCCGCGCTGGACGAGGCCGAGCTGTTCGTGGCGGCCAAGGAGCTGCGCGCGCCGGTCGATCTCGTCATGGAGGTCGCGAAGGCCGGCAAGCTGCCGGTCACGCTGTTCACCGCGGGCGGCATCGCCACCCCGGCGGACGCCGCGATGATGATGCAGCTCGGGGCCGAGGGCGTCTTCGTGGGCTCGGGCATCTTCAAGTCCGGCGACCCCGCGCAGCGCGCCGAGGCCATCGTCAAGGCCACGACGTTCTTCGACGACCCGGACGTCATCGCCAAGGTCTCCCGCGGTCTGGGCGAGGCGATGGTCGGCCTGAACATCGCGGACCTGCCCGCCGAGCAGCGTTACGCGAGCCGCGGCTGGTAAGCCCGCTCCACCGCCAGAACGCCCCGTCCGGCACCGCCGGGCGGGGCTTTCTGCTGTGCCGGTTCATGATCACGTCTCGGGCGGCGCGTCGCTTCTACTGTCATGATTGCGATCATGAACTGCTCACCCGTCCGGGAGGCAACCCCACCGCTCGTCGCGTTCGACCGGGCGTTCGAGACCGTTCGGCGCGCGCGGAAGGCTGATCGGCGCGATCCGGACATATCTCCGACCACTCTCCGTGTCACTCAAGGGAGTTGATCTGCACCCGGTGTGGTGAACAGGGGGCGCGTGGTGACCCAGTGGCGCTTAGTCTCCGCCGTGACGGATGTGATTCGAGGGGAAGAGGAGACGGATGAGGCGCTACCTGGCCATCGGCGGCATCGTCGTCGGGACGATGCTCGCGGGTTCGATGGCGGCGAGTGCACAGCCCGCTCCCGCCCCCTCGGACTGCCCTACGGCGTCGGCCCCGGCCGACCCGGGCGACGCTGCGGCGGCCGCCGGCCCCGCGTCCTCCTCGGACACTCCCGCCGGCTCGGGCTCCTCGACGTCCGGACAGTCGGGCACGGGCGAGCCTGCGGGTTCGCCGTCGGAGCCCGGAGCGTCGGACGAGCAGCCGTCCGGCGAGGCCCCGGCCGCTAGCGGCGACTCCGCGACCGGCGAGACTCCGAACGTGACCGGGACGCAGCGGGACGACCCGTCCGGGGATGCGGGCGGCGGCGACTCCGGCGACAAGGGCTCGGGAGACCACGGCGGCCCGTCCGACAGCTCCTCCGACGAGAAGCCCGCTGGCGACCGGCCGAGCGAGGAGAAACCGGCTGCCGACCCCGCCGCGGCGGCCGATCCCGGGCCGACCCCCGCGGACCCGTGCGCCCCCGGCGAGACGGCGCCCGGCGAGAGCACCAGCGCCGGCACGCTGCTGAACTGGGGCGAGCCGAACCGCGTCGACACCTTCGACGGGACCTCGCTGAAGAGCGACTGGAACGTCTACGACGGGGTCGGCCACGCCGGCAAGGGCCGCCGCACGCCGGACGCCTTCTCGGTGAAGGACGGCATCATGACCATCACCGGCGACTCGGCCGGCAGCACCGGCGGCATGGCCTGGAACCCCGGCCAGAAGTACGGCCGCTGGGAGGGCCGTGTGAAGGCGCCCGCCAGCGACGAGAGCTACAACGCGCTGCTCCTGCTCTGGCCCGACGCCGAGAACTTCCCGGTCGGCGGCGAGATCGACTTCATGGAGATGACGGACCACACCCGCCAGTCCACGAACATGTTCCTGCACTACGGCAAGGACAACAAGCAGGTCCAGGGCGACGTGAAGATCGACGCGACCGAGTGGCACAACTGGGCCGTCGAATGGACGCCCACGCACGTCGCGGCGTTCGTCGACGGCAAGGAGTGGTGGCGCACCACGGACCGCGGCATTCTCCCGCCCGGCCCGATGCACCTCTGCATCCAGCTCGACTGGTTCCCCAAGGGCGGCGACGTCCAGGAGTCGCACATGTACGTCGACTGGGTCAAGCAGTACGCGCTGAGCCCCGGTGACATCGCCGAGGGCGCCGCGGACGACGTGGTGCACCTCGCCGACGACGCGATCGCCGAGGCCGGCTCGCTTCCGGGCGCCGCGGCAGGCGCCGCGAGCGGGGTGGCCGGAACCGCCGCGGGCAGCGCCACCGAGGGGGTGCCCGCCGCCGGTGCGGCGGCGGGGGTCACGGGCCGGATCGTCGAGGGCGGCCCGGATCCCGTCGGCCCGGATCCCGTCCCCGGGCCTGTGCCGGACCCGTCCGGTGCGCTGCGGGGCGCAGGCCTCGTGCCGAACCCGGTCCGCAGCGACGGCTGACCTGCTCACGTACCGAGGGCGTCCCTGAACCGGGGGTGCCCTCGTCGTGCGTGGGGTGCGGCCGTCCGGTCTCAGATCCCGACTCGCGGGCCCGGGTCGTGATCGGGTTCAGTGCGTGATCATGCCCCCGGTGACGTTGAACGCCTGGCCCGTGAGGTACGCCGCGTCGTCGGACGCCAGGAACGCGACGACCCCCGCGACGTCCTCGGGCTCGCCGAGACGCCCCAGCGGGGACATCGCGCTCCAGGCCTCGATCTTCTCCGCGGTCCGGGTCGCGGCTCCCATCTCGGTGGCCACGTAGCCCGGACACACGCAGTTGACGCGGATCCCGTGCGGTCCGAGCTCGGCGGCCGAGGCGCGGGTCAGGGCGATCACGGCCGCCTTCGACGCCGCATAGTGCGCCTGCCCGTCGCCACCCGCCTTCCCGCCCATGCTGGAGCTGTTGACGATCACACCGCCGCCCGCGTCGATCATCACCCGCGCCGCGACCTGGGTCGTGACCAGCATGGACCGGGTGTTGACGGCGAAGACGTCGTCCCACTCCTCGGGGTCGATGTCGAGCAGCGCGGCGAAGCGGAGGATGCCGGCGTTGTTGACCAGGACATCGATTCCGCCCAGCTCGCCGATCGCCTGCCGCACGGCGGCCCGGGTGCCGGCGACGTCGCGGAGGTCGACCTCGTGCGCGCTGCCGCCGATCTCCGCCGCGACGTCCTTGGCCTCGACGGCGAGCCGGTCGAGCACCGCGACCTTCGCGCCCTCCGCGGCGAACCTGCGGGCGATCTCCGCGCCGATCCCGCGGGCGGCGCCGGTGACGACGACCCGCCGGCCGGCGAACCGGACGCTCATGCCGGTGGCGCCGGGTCGAACCGGGCGACCTCGCCGAACGCCGCGCCCAGGTACTCCACGCTGCGTTCCGCACGCTCCTTCCCGCGCTCCGCCGTCGCCGCCGTCGGGTCGCCGAGGACGCCGCTCGGGCCGAAGTCGTCCGAGAGCCAGCCGAAGGACACCGACCCGCCGAACCGGACGTGCCGGTACTCCGCGAGGTGCTCGGGGACCCAGCGCTCCGCACGGTCGAGGTCCACGAGGTCCGGGCGCAGGTGCAGCATCAGCGACGTCTCCTCGGTGCCGCCGTGCACGCCCATGCCCAGCTCGTCCGCGGGGCTCGCACCACCCTGGTCCGGCGGGACGCCCGGGTGCAGCGTGAATGTGCGCAGCCCGAACTCGCGACGCAGCTCCCGGTTCGCGACCTGCAGCAACGCGGAGTTCCCGCCGTGCCCGTTGAGGAACGCGAGCCGGCGCGCGGGCGTCGTCGCGACGCTGCGGCCGATGTCGGTGAGCACCGCCGTCAACGTGCTCGCCGAGAGCCAGAAGGTCCCGGCGGACCAGGCGTGCTCGTCGGACTTCGTGTAGGCGAGCGGCGGGAGGAGCCAGAGATCCAGCTCGTCGCCGTACTCCGCGACGGTCCGCTCGGCCATCGCCTCGGCGATGATCAGGTCCGTCGCGACCGGCAGGTGCGGGCCGTGCTGCTCGAGCGCGCCGGTCGGCAGGACGAGCACGGAGTCCGGCCCGAGCGCCGCGGCGATGTCGGGGGCGGAGAGCTCGGTCAACAGGCGGGTCACGCCCGAGACGCTACGGCGAACGCGTTGCGGTGACGTCACATTCGGCTGATAGAGATGCCCGGTGCTGATCGTGCGCGGGGCCGAACTGGTGTGGGACGGGATCGACGAGGTGCCCGGCGGGGTGGTCGCCTGCGCCGACGGGGTCGTGGTCGAGCCTTCCTCCGACGGTGCCGTCGAGCTGGACGCGTCCGGCTGCATCGTCACTCCCGGGCTGGTCAACGCCCATCACCCCACCTGCTGCAGACGGCCTTCCGGACGCTGCCCGGCACCCGTGGCGTCCCGATGCGGGACTGGCTGCCGCGCATGGCGTCGGCCTATGCGGCGGTCGGGGTCGACGACGAGCTGGCGCACACCGCCGCGTCCGCCGGGCTGGCCGAGGCGCTCCTCTGCGGGGTGACGACCGTCGCGGATCACCACCTGACCTGGCCCGCGTCGACGGGTGACGGCGTCGGGATCGCCCGCGCGGTCTCGGCGGCTGCGGCGGACCTCGGTACGCGGCTGGTGTTCGTCCCGGGGTAGCGCCCGCGACGACCCCGAGACCGCGGCGGCCTCCGCGTCCGCGATCGCCGAGGCGCTGGCGGGGGAGCCGCACGTCCAGGTCGCCGTGGGCCCGGCCGGGGTGCACAGCGACGCGCCGGAGACGTTCGCGCTGCTGGGGGAGGTCGCGGCGAAGCCCGGGCTGCGGCGCCGGACCCAGGCGAACGAGCAGGTCGACGTCGAGGTGGCGCTGGCGAGGTACGGCCGCCGGCCACTGGAGCTGCTCGACGAGTGGGGCTGGCTCGCGCCGGACGTCACCCTCGCGCATCTCTGCGACGTCACGCCGGCCGAGATCGCGCGCCTCGCCGCGGCCGGGGTGAGCGTCACGCACGCGCCGGGCTGCGACCTGCCGATGGGTTGGGGTGTCGCGCCGACGGCGGCGTTCACGGACGCGGGGGTGGCGGTCGGGCTCGGGACCAGCGGCGGCGGGAGCAAGGACGCCGGCCACCTCCTCGCCGACGCCCGGCTGGCGATGCAGGTCGCCCCGCTCGTCGGCCGTCCGGTGGCGGCGCGGGAGGCGCTGACCTGGGCGACCACCGGGTCCGCCGACGGTCTCGGCCGGCCGGAGCTGGGCCACCTCACCGCCGAGTCGGCCGCGGACCTCGTCTGCTGGGACGTGACCGGGGTGGCCGACGCGGGGGTGGCGGACCCCCTGGCGGGGCTGCTCTGGGCGGCGCCGGGACGGCGGGCGAAGCACGTCGTGGTCGGGGGAGAGGTGGTCGTGCGGGACGGGGAGCTGGTGCGGCGGGGGGAGCGGGAGGTGGCGGAGGCGCTCCGCGCCCTGCTCCGCGCCCGGGGCCCCGCCGCCTGAGTGGCCCGCCGCCTGAGTGGTGACCGCACCATGGAGCCACAAGGGGCTTTCCGAGGCCGGAAACCCGCGTCATGGCTCCGCAACGCGGCTACTTGGCGGGCAAGGCCGATCGACTGGTCGATGAACTGGTTCGTCACCAGGTCCGCGGCCTTGAGCCCGTCCTTCACCGGCGTGCCCTGTCCGGCGAAGATCGGGGTGTCGATGTCGATCGTCTTCTGGACGCGGTCGAGGTCGAGGTCACCGATGTAGGCGTTCGCCCCGTTGCTGATGATCCCCAGGTCCAGCTGCGCCTTCGCCGAGTAGTCCGCGACGGCCTGCGAGTACACCCAGCCCGTGTCGAACTGCGTGACGAGGTCCAGGATCAGCGAGTTCACCGGCCCGGGCGTCGCCATGTAGTCGACCTGCGCCCGCTGCATCAGCGGGACGAGCTCGGTGAAGCAGTTGGTGACCTGCGGCATCACGGCGCTCCGGGCGGCCAGCACCGACTGGTATTACGGGTAGCCCGCGTCGTTGACCAGCTGGTACTCGACCTCCTTGCCCCAGGCCGACACCTCGTTCTGGTAGATGTACGGCTCGGCGGTCGCGAAGCCCTGCTGGGCGTCCTTGCCGACGACGCGGTTCGCCGAGGTCCGCGTGGGTGCGCACGGCCGTGGTGCCCGCGCGAGGTGGCGCAGCGCGGCGCGGGTGGCGCGGTCCACCAGGTCGTCATGGGTGAAGTATCAGGTACCTCCTCCGAGCTCGCGGCCGATCGTGGCGAGGGCGCGGGCCGTCGACACCTCGTCGCCGGGGACCGGCACGCCGGACAGGTCGACGCCCCACACCCCCGGGATCTCCATGAGTCTCGTCCCCAGCGCGACCGCGGCCGCGACACCGGCGACCGCCGGGTGCCGGTCCGCGACGATCCGCTCCAGGTACCCGGGCGGCGCGGTGAACCCGCTGAACTCCGCGATCAGCTCGGCCGAGCGCCGGTCCAGCACCACGGGCACGCACGCGACGAACGGGACACCCGGCAGGCCTCCCGCCCGCAGCAGCTCCCGGGCCTCCGCGACGAAGTCCGCGACCGGCCCGGCTCCGCCGCAGTGGTCGACGACGGCGACGTCCGCGCCCGCGCGCACCTTCTCCACCAGCCGGGCGGGTCGACGGCCCCGGGGCGGCCCGGCCGGGGCCTCCGCGACGGACACCGGCACCCCGGCGGCGCGGGCGAGCGCGGCGAGCTGCGTGGAGTCGAGGTCGAAGACGGGCGCGGCGTCCGGGCGGTCGCCCAGCGCGGTGTGGTCCCCGGTGACGCAGTGGACGGCGGCGACTCCGACTTCCGCGAGCGCCGCGAGCTCCCCTTCGAGGGCCACCCGGTTCCGGTCCCGGCAGTTGAGGCCGATCCAGGCCGGCACGCCGGCGTCGCGCAGGAGGAGCGCGCGGTAGGACGGCGGGAACTGGACCCGGGCGCCGCCGTGGTCCCCGGTGAGGACGGCGTCGACGGAACCGGCGAGCAGGGAGGCGATGTGCCGCAATGCCTCGCGGTCCATCGGCGGGGCCGGGATGTCGGCGATCACGGCTGTGCCGCGGGCCAGCGGCGCGGGGATCCGGAGGCGGGGGTCGACGGGCCCGGACCACGCGACCGTCGGCTCGCCGACCCAGGGACAGGGGAGCGGCTCCACCTCGCAGCCGCCGTGCGCCCGCACCCCGCCGCACGGCCCGTGGACCATGTGCTTGGGGCACGTGCCACCGGGATCCATGGCGCCATCCTCATGGTCCCACGTTGCGGACGTGTGTCGGTGGGGCCTACCGGTACTCCATCAGCAGGACCGCCGTCGTGCCCGGCTCGAGCGCGCGGTAGCTGTGCGCGCGGTCGCCGGGGAAGTATGCGTAGTCGCCCGGGCCGAGCTCGACCTCCTCGCCGGCGGGCCCGCAGAGCCAGCGCCCCGCGGTGACGAGCAGGTGCTCGCCCGTCCCGGGGATGTGCGGGTCCGCGGTGCGCGCCGGCCCCGGCTCCGCCGTGATCACGTGCAGGTCCCGCCGGACGCCTGGCGGGCTCGCCGCCAGCAGCGTCCCGGTGAAGGGGGAGCGCTCGGACGGGATGACGACGTGCTCCTGCGCCCGCACGACCCGCACGCCCTCGCTGGGCGGGTCGACGAGGCGGCTGAACGGGACGTCCAACACGACCGCGATCGCCCACAGCGTCTCGACGCTCGGGTTCCCCGACCCGGCCTCGAGCTGGGACAGCGTGGACTTGGCGATGCCCGCGCGCCGCGCGAGCTCGCCGAGCGAGAGGCCCATCCGGTCCCGCTCGCGGCGTACGGCGGCGGCGATGGTCGCGAGGGGTGTCGTCCGGTCCATCGGGGTTCGATCCATCGGTCCTCGTGTTCGGCTTGACGAACGCTTACGGGGGTGTTCAGTGTAGGGAACCATGTGTTCGGTACGGCGAACGATAGGGGCCCTCGACCGCGGTGACCTGCGCGACGCGCTGGCCCTCGCGGCCGCGATCATGGTCGTCGGGATGTCGTTCGGGGCCCTCGCCGCCGCGGCGGGCGTGCCGTTCGTGCTCGCGGTGGGCATGTCCGTGCTGGTCTTCGCCGGCGGCTCGCAGTTCCTGGCCGTCGCCGTGGTCGCCGCCGGCGGCGCGCCGGTCGCGGCGGTGGTGGCCGGGTTGCTGCTCAACCTGCGGCTGCTCCCGTTCGGCTTGGCGGTCGGCAACGTCGTCGGGACGGGCTTGGTGGCCCGGGTGCTCGGCGCCCACATCGTGGTCGACGAGGTGGTGGCATTCTCCCGGGCCCGGCCGCCGGAGCGGGCGCGCAGCGCCTACCGGCTGTCCGGCACGCTGCTGTTCCTCGGGTGGAACGCCGGCACGGTCGTCGGGCTGGTCGCGGGTGCGGCGGTTCCGAACCCGAACGCGTTCGGTGTCGACGCCGCGTTCCCGGCCGCCCTGCTCGCGCTCCTGCTGCCCGCCCTGCGCGGCGCCGACGCGCGGCGGGTGGGGATCGTGGCCGCGGTCCTCGCGCTCGCCGCCACCCCGTTCCTGCCGCCCGGCCTCCCGGTCCTCGTCGCCCTCGGCGGCCTGCTCGTCGTCGGCCGTACCCCCGCGAGTCGGGGTCGATCCGTCACCGGGTCGGGCTGCCCGTCATGACGTGGACCGCGGTGCTCGCCCTCGCCGCCGGCACTTACCTGCTCCGCCTCGGCGGGATCCTCCTCCGGGACCGGGTCACGATGCCCGAACGCCTGGACCGGCTCGTCGACCTCGGGGCGACCGCGCTGCTCGTCGGCCTGGTCGCGACCGCCGCGCTCACCGAGAGCGGCGGCTTCGCCGGGTGGGCCCGGCCGGCCGGGGTGCTTGTCGGGGGGCTCGCGGCGTGGCGGAAGGTGCCGTTCGTGCTGGTGGTGATCCTGGCGGCGGGGACGACGGCGGGCTTGCGGTTCGTCGGCGTCGAGTAGGCGTCGGGCCGGCTCGGAGGTCGTTCGGCGCGCGGGTTCGGCGGGTCTGGGCGACGATCGGCGGGTGCGTGTTCTGGTGATCGGGGGGACCGGCTACGTCGGCGCCCGGCTCGTCCCGCGCCTGCTCACCGACCGGCACGCCGTCCGCTGCCTGGTGCGCGATCCGGCGAAGCTGGCCCGCGAGGCGTGGGCGCATCGGGTCGAGGCGCAGGTCGGGGACGTCGCGGAGCCCGGGACGAGCGCCGCCGCGTGCCGGGACGTCGACGCCGTCGTCTACCTCGTGCACTCGATGGGCGGGCCGGACTTCGCCGAGCGGGACCGGGCCGCCGCGTCCGTCCTGGCCGCCACCGCGCGGGGGGCGGGCGTGCGGCGCATCGTCTACCTGGGCGGGCTGCAGCCCAGCGGCGGGAACGGGACGTCGGAGCACCTCGAGTCCCGGGAGCAGGTGGGCCGGATCCTGCTCGGCTCCGGCGTCCCGGCCGCGGTGCTGCGGGCCGGGATCGTCGTCGGCCGTGGGTCCGCGAGCTTCGAGATGGTCCGCCACCTCGCCGAGACGGTCATGGGCGGCCTGCCGCTGCTGACCGTGCCGGACCGGGCCTGGAACCGGGTCCAGCCCGTCGCCGTCGACGACGTGATCCACTGGCTGGCCGGCAGCCTCACGCTGCCCGGGGACGTCTCCCGCGCCTTCGACGTCGGCGGTCCGGACGTGCTCCGCTACCTCGACCTCATGAACGACTACGCCCGCGAGGCCGGGCTCGCCAGGCCGCTCGCGGTGCCCGTCCCCGTCTCCGCGCCCCGGCTCGCCGCCCGCGCCGTCGGCCTGCTGACGCCCGTGGACCGCCGGCTCGCGGGCCCGCTGCTCGAGTCCCTGGCCCACGAGCTCGTCGTGCACGAGGACGACCTGGCCGGGCTGGTCGGCGAGCCCCCCGGCGGCCGGACGCCGTACCGCGCCGCCGTGCGCCGCGCCCTGGCCGAGGACGGCCCGGCCGGCGGATCGCCCAACGACCCGGCGGGGTCCGGGCCGGCTGTGCTGTCCGGCGAGGACGTGGAGGACGTCGACGCGCCGGTGGACGTGCTGTGGTCCGTGATCACCGGGCTCGGCGGCGACGAAGGCTGGTACACGGCCCCGGGGGTGTGGCGGCTGCGCGCGCTGCTCGACGGGCTGGTCGGGGGCGTCGGGGACCGCCGGACCCGGCCGGAGCTGCTCGCCGCCGGGGCGGCACTGGACTGGTGGCACGTCGAGGACGTCGACCCCGGACGGTCCCTGCTGCTGCGCGCCGAGATGAGGCTGCCCGGCGTCGCGCGCCTCGAGCTGCGGGCCGAGCCGGCCGGGGAGGGGCGCAGCCGCTACGTCCAGCGCGTCACGTTCACCCCGCGCGGGCTGGCCGGGCGGGCCTACTGGTTCGCCCAGCGGCCCGCCCACGACCTGGTCTTCGGGGTCACGGCGCGCACGGTGGCCGGGGTCGCGGCCGGCCGCTTCCGCCGGGGCTGATCAGGAGACCTCCGTCCAGCGGGAGGGCCGCCTGCTGAGCCCCGCCGTCCCGGAGGTCATGGCCCGGAGCTCGGTCGGGTAGCGGAGCAGCTCGGCGCAGGGCACCTCTGCCCGGACGACCGTGTGTCCCGGCGTGTCGACGTCGGTGCCGAGCACCCGCGCCCGCCGGGCCGAGAGGTCGCCGAGCACGGCACCGAGGTGGGCGTCGAGGATCCGCACGGACACCTCGTCGACCGGCTCCAGCAGCCGGACCCCGCAGCTCCCGGCCGCCTCCCGGAGCGCGAGCGCACCGGCCGTCTGGAACGCGGCGTCGGAGGAGTCCACGCTGTGCGCCTTGCCGTCGACGAGCGTCGCCCGCACGTCGACGACGGGGTGCGCGGGCTCGTCCGGCCCGGCCGGCAGCCCGCGGTCGAGCTGCGTGCGGATGCCCTTCTCCACGCTGGGCACGAACTGGGTGGGCACCGAGCCGCCGACGACCTTGGACACGAACTCGAACCCGCCACCGCGCGGGAGCGGTTCGAACTCGACGTGGCACACGGCGTACTGCCCGTGCCCTCCGGACTGCTTCACGTGCCGACCGGTGGCCCGGACACCGCGGTCGAGGGTGACCCGCATCGGCACCCGGACGTCCTCGGTCTCGACCTCGGCCCCGGCGGCCCGCAGGCGCGAGAGCACGACGTCCGCGTGCGCCTCGCCCATGCACCACAGAACGGTCTGGTGGGTCTCGGCGTTGCGCTCCAGCCGCAGCGCCGGATCGGCGGCGACGAGCTTCGCGAGGGTGCGGGCGAGCGTGTCCTCGTCCCCGCGTTTGCGGGCGACGACGCCGACCGGCAACAGCGGTTCCGGCAGGTTCCACGGCCGGAGCAGCAGCGGGTCGTCCGCGGCGGACACGGTGTCCCCGGTCTCGGCGCCAGAGAGCTTGGTGAGGGCGCAGATGTCGCCGGCGACGCAGGCCTCGATCTCCCGCAGGGTGGCACCGAGCGGGGAGTAGACGTGGGCGAGGCGCTCGTCGGAGTCGTGCCGCTCGTTCTCCGGGCTCGTCCGGGGAGCGGGGACGTGCCCGCTGACGTGCACGGTGTTCTCCGGCCGCAGCGTGCCGGAGAACACCCGGACCACCGAGACCCGGCCGACGTAGGCGTCCGCCGAGGTCCGGACGACCTCGGCCGCGAGCGGCCCGTCCGGGTCCGCGGTGAGCGGTGCGTGCTCGGTGCCGTCGGTGCTGCTCACGAAGGGGAGCGGGTGTTCGAGCGGCGAGGGGAAGCCGCCGACGAGCACCTCGAGCAGGGCGTCCAGCCCCGTCCCGCTGCCCGCGCAGACCGGGATCACCGGGTGGAAGGACCCGCGCGCGACGGCGGTCTCGAGGTCGTCGATCAGCGCGGCCGTCTCGAGCTCGTCGCCGCCGAGGTAGCGGTCCATGAGCGTCTCGTCCTCGGACTGCTCGATGATCCCCTCGATGAGCGCCCCGCGGGCGTCCTCGCTGCCGTCGGGCGCCGCGCCCTCCGGGGTCTGTGTCAATAGCCCGTAGAGCCCGGCCAGGCCGCCGGACGGCCCGGGGATCGGCAGGTAGAGCGGCGCGACCCCGGAGCCGAAGGCCTCCTGGCAGGCCAGCACCGTCGCCGCGACGTCCGCCTGGGCCTGGTCGCAGCGCGCCACGACGACCGCGCGCGGCATCCCGACCCCCCGGCACTCGTCCCAGAGGGCGACCGTGGCCGGGTCCACCGAACCCTCGCGTGCCTCCACGGCGGGAACGACGAAGAGCGCGCCGTCCGCGGCCCGCAGCCCCGCGCGCAGCTCGCCGACGAAGTCCGCGTAGCCGGGGGTGTCGATCAAGTTGATCTTCGTGCCCTCGTGCAGCAGGGGGGCGATCGACAGCGCGACCGAACGCTGCTGGTGGACGGCGGCCGGATCGTGGTCGCACACCGTCGTCCCGTCGGGCACGGTGCCCTGCCGCGGGATGGCGTCGGTGTGCGCGAGCAGCGCCTCCACCAGCGTCGTCTTCCCGGACCCGGACGGCCCGACGAGCACGACGTTGCGCATCAGGGCGGGATCGGTCACGAGAACGCCCGCCGGGCTGGTGCCCGTCCGGCGGTCCTTGCCGGTCGCTGGTCTGACGGTCATCGGGGACCACCTCCGCGAGTCCCGCACGCCCACCGCGTCGTGGGACGTGGTTGTGACGAAGTCCACTCCTCTTGGGGCTCGTACACAAGTCTCCCGTGTGATGCAGGCGGGTGACGGACCGCGAGTAGGGTCGTCCGCCGTGCCCATTCCCGGTCCCGGTTACGCCATCATCGTGCGCGTTCAGGCGCCCTCCTCCGCCAGCGCCGCGGGGGATCTCGCGGTCGCGGTCGGCCGCGTCGGCGGCGTCGTCACCGCTTTCGACGTCGTCGAGTCCCACACCGACTCGATCGTCGTCGACATCAGCTGCAACGCCCTGAACGAGGATCACGCCACGGAGATCACCGCCGCGCTCGGCGCGCTCGACGGGGTCACCGTCCGCAAGGTCTCCGACCGCACCTTCCTGGTCCACCTCGGCGGCAAGATCGAGATCCAGTCGAAGGTCAGCCTCCGCAACCGGGACGACCTGTCCCGCGCCTACACCCCCGGCGTCGCCCGGGTCTGCCAGGCGATCGCGGCCAACCCGGCGGACGCGCGGCGCCTGACGATCAAGCGCAACACGGTCGCCGTCGTCACCGACGGGTCCGCGGTGCTCGGCCTGGGCAACCTGGGCGCGGCCGCGTCGATGCCGGTCATGGAGGGCAAGGCGGCGCTGTTCAAGCGCTTCGCCAACGTGGACGCCTGGCCGGTCGCCCTGGACACCCAGGACACGGAGGAGATCATCCGCACGGTCCAGGTGATCGCCCCGGCCTACGGCGGCATCAACCTGGAGGACATCGCCGCGCCGCGCTGCTTCGAGATCGAGCGCCGGCTGCGGGACCTGCTGGACATCCCGGTCTTCCACGACGACCAGCACGGCACCGCCGTCGTCGTCCTCGGCGCGCTGCGCAACGCGCTGCGCGTGGTCGGCAAGGACTTCGCGGACAGCACGATCGTGGTCTGCGGCGTCGGCGCGGCAGGGTCGGCGATCATCCGGCTGCTGCAGTCGGAGAAGCCGGGCGACGTGCTCGCCGTCGACCTCGACGGGATCGTGCACGAGGGCCGCCCCGGCCTGGACGACAACCTCACCTCGATCGCCTCGCACACCAACATCTCCGGCAAGCGGGGCAGCCTCGCGGACGCGCTCGTCGGCGCGGACGTGTTCATCGGGGTGTCGGCGCCGAACCTGTTCGGGGCCGCGGAGGCCGCGACGATGAACGACGACGCGATCATCTTCGCCCTGGCCAACCCGGACCCGGAGATCGACCCGTCGATCGCGCAGCACCACGCCGCGGTGGTCGCGACGGGCCGCTCGGACTACCCGAACCAGATCAACAACGTCCTCGCGTTCCCCGGCATCTTCCGCGGTCTGCTGGACTCCGGCGCGCACGACATCACGGACCGGATGCTGCTCGCGGCCTCCGCCGCGATCGCGAACGTCGTGGCGGAGCCGAACCCGTCCTTCATCGTCCCGAGCGTCTTCGACTCCAGCGTCGCCCCCGCCGTCGCCGAGGCCGTACGGCAGGCCGCGCAGGAGGCCGCCGCGGCCGGCGAGGTCGTCGCCGGGCTCTGACGACCCGCGAGTCGGCGTTTCTGGGCGTCCGAATCTCACGTGCCGGCCGCCCGGCATCGCACACCCGGACGACCGGAAGTGCCGACTCGCGGGGATCGGAGGTCGGTGCCCCTCATGAGCCGTGTGCGCCACCTGGGTGAACGCCGTCACGGACTATCCTGGAAGCCGTGATCGAGTCCGGCCCGACCGTCGGTGTCCTCGCCCTCCAGGGCGACGTCCGTGAGCACCTCGCCGCCCTCCGGGCGTCCGGCATGCGGGCGGTCCCCGTGCGCCGCGCGTCGGAGATCGAGTCCGTCGACGGGCTGGTGATCCCGGGCGGGGAGTCGACCACGATGAGCCGGCTGCTCGGCGTCTTCGACCTGCTCGAACCGCTGCGGGCCCGGATCGCCGGCGGGATGCCGGCCTACGGATCGTGCGCCGGGATGATCCTGCTGGCCTCCGAGGTGCTCGACGGCCGGCCGGACCAGAAGCAGCTCGGCGGCCTGGACGTCGTCGTGCGGCGCAACGCCTTCGGCCGCCAGGTGGACTCGTTCGAGTCGGACCTGGACGTCGTCGGGGTCGAGGGCGGCCCCGTGCGCGCCGTGTTCATCCGGGCGCCGTGGGTGGAGAAGGCCGGCGCGGACGTCGAGGTGCTCGCCTCCGTCCCGTCCGTCGGGAGCGAGGGCCAGGACCCGGGCGCCGCGGCGGGCCGCGCGGTGGCGGTGCGGCAGGGAAACGTGCTGGCGACGGCCTTCCACCCGGAGCTGACCGGGGACGGCCGGGTGCACGCGCTGTTCGCCGAGATCGTCCGCGCGGCCGTCCGACATCGTCGGGCCTGATGAGGGCCCGGGTGCGGGATGCGGGGCGGGGGCCGCACCGGCGCCGCCGTCGGTAGCATGGACGAGATCTGGCAGGCCGCCGCGCGACTCCCGCGCGGGCGCCTGCGTGCCCGCCGTGGGACACCGACGTCGCCGGCCGGGCGGTACTGACCAGCAGGAGGGACGGGGCAGCCGATGAGTGGCCACTCCAAATGGGCGACGACGAAGCACAAGAAGGCCGTCATCGACGCCCGGCGCGGCAAGATGTTCGCGAAGCTCATCAAGAACATCGAGGTCGCGGCCAGGACCGGCGGTGGTGACCCCGACGGCAACCCGACGCTCTACGACGCCATCCAGAAGGCGAAGAAGAGCTCGGTGCCGAACGACTACATCGACCGCGCCGTCAAGCGCGGCTCCGGTGCGGACGGCGGCGGCGCCAACTACGAGACGATCACGTACGAGGGCTACGGCCCCAACGGCGTCGCGATGCTCATCGAGTGCCTCACGGACAACCGCAACCGCGCGGCCACCGAGGTCCGCACGGCGATGACCCGCAACGGCGGTGCGATGGCGGACCCCGGGTCCGTCGCGTACCTGTTCACCCGCAAGGGCGTCGTCGTACTGCCGAAGGCCGGGCTGACCGAGGACGACGTGCTGCTCGCGGTGCTCGACGCCGGTGCCGAGGAGGTCAACGACCTGGGCGAGAGCTTCGAGGTCGTCGCCGAGGCCACGGACCTGGTCGCCGTGCGCACCGCGCTGCAGGAGGCCGGGATCGACTACGACTCCGCGGACCCGACCTTCCTGCCCTCGATGCAGATCGAGCTGGACGCCGAGGGCGCCAAGAAGGTCTTCAAGCTGATCGACGCGCTCGAGGACAGCGACGAGGTCCAGAACGTCTACTCGAACTTCGACGTGTCCGACGAGGTCATGGCCGAGGTCGGCTGACCCTCCGCAGATCTTCACGAACGGCACTTTCTCTCATACCTGGTGAGCGGAAGTGCCGTTCGTGCGATCCGGGGTGGGGTGAAGGGGTCGCCCGACCGGAACTGTCGGGGGTCGGTTCTAGACTCGCCCCTGATGAGCCCCGCCACGAAGACCCCAGCCACCAAGGCGCCAGCGAAGAAGACGCCCGCCAAGGCGGCCGCGAAGCCCGCCGCCCCGCCGCCCGGCAAGCGCCTGCTGCTGCTCGACGGGCACTCGCTCGCCTACCGGGCGTTCTTCGCGCTGCCCGTGGAGAACTTCCGCACGGGCACGGGGCAGACCACGAACGCCGTCTACGGCTTCACGTCGATGCTCATCAACCTGCTCCGGGACGAGCAGCCCACGCACCTCGCCGTGGCGTTCGACGTCTCCCGCAAGACCTTCCGCTCGGAGCGCTACACCGAGTACAAGGCGAACCGGACGACGACGCCGGAGGACTTCCGCGGCCAGGTGGACCTCATCAAGGAGGTCCTCACGGCGCTGGCCATCCCGTTCTTCGCGGTGGAGAACTACGAGGCGGACGACGTGATCGCCACCCTCGCCACGCAGGCGGAGGCGAGCGGCTTCCACACTCTCATCACCACCGGGGACCGGGACGCGTTCCAGCTGGTCACGGACGACGTGACGGTGCTCTACCCGAAGCGCGGGGTGTCGGACCTGGGCCGGATCGACCCGGCGGAGGTCGACGCGCGGTACGGGCTCACGCCCGCGCAGTACCCGGACTTCGCGGCCCTGCGCGGGGACCCCAGCGACAACCTTCCGAGCATCCCCGGTGTCGGGGAGAAGACCGCCGCGAAGTGGGTGCGCGAGTTCGGCTCGCTCGCGGAGCTCACGGATCGGGTGGACGAGGTCAAGGGCAAGGCGGGGGACGCGCTGCGCGCGAACCTGGCGAACGTGCTGCTCAACCGCCAGCTCACCGAGCTGGTGCGGGACGTGCCGCTGCACTCCGTGCCGGAGGAGCTCGAGGTCCGGCCCTGGGACCGGGACGCCGTGCACCGCCTGTTCGACGAGCTGGAGTTCCGGGTCCTGCGCGAGCGCCTGTTCGCGACACTGCAGAGCGCCGAGCCCGAGGCGGACGAGGGCTTCTCGGTGCAGGGCGGTGCGATCGCGGCCGGCGACCTGCGGGCCTGGCTGGACGAGAACGCGCGGGACGGCCGCCGGGTCGGACTGTCGTTCTCCGGGCTGACCGGCGGGATCACCGAGCGGGACATCAGCGGCATCGGCCTCGCCACGGGCGAGCCGAGCCTGGAGGCCCGCGCCGGCGGCGCCCAGGCCGGCGTGCCGCAGGCCGGTTACGTCGCGCTGGAGAACCTGCTGCCGGACGACGAGGCGGCACTGGGGGAGTGGCTCGCGGACGCGTCGGTCCCGAAGGCGGTGCACGACGTCAAGGCGTCCCTGCACGCACTTCGGGCCCGCGGCTGGTCGCTCGCCGGGCTCACCAGCGACACCGCGCTCGCCGCCTACCTGGCCCGGCCGGGGCAGCGCAGCTTCGACCTCGCGGACCTGGCGTTGCGCTACCTGCGCCGGGAGCTGCGGCAGGAGGGCGAGACCGCCGACGGTCAGCTGTCCCTGCTCGGGGGCGAGGAGGAGGCGGACGCCCAGTTCGCCGAGGAGCAGATGGTGGCGGCCTCGGCGGTGGCCGAGCTGGCGGACGCGCTGGACACGGAGCTGGCGGAGCGGCACGGCACCGAGCTGCTCGCCGGGCTGGAGCTGCCGCTCGCGTTCGTGCTGGCGGACCTGGAGACCGCGGGCATCGCCGTGGACCGGGACCTGCTGGAGTCCCAGGAGGTCGAGTTCGCCTCGCAGGTGAGGCAGGCCGCCCAGGACGCCTACTCGGTGATCGGCAAGGAGATCAACCTCGGCTCGCCCAAGCAGCTGCAGGTCGTGCTGTTCGACGAGCTGAACATGCCGAAGACCAAGCGCACCAAGACCGGCTACACCACGGACGCGGACTCGCTGCAGAGCCTCTTCGAGCAGACCGAGCACCCGTTCCTGCAGCATCTGCTGCAGCACCGGGACGCCACCCGGCTCAAGGTCACGGTCGACGGGTTGCTGAAGTCGATCGCGCCGGACGGCCGGATCCACACGACCTACAGCCAGACGATCGCGGCGACGGGCCGGCTCTCCAGCACGGACCCGAACCTGCAGAACGTCCCGATCCGCACGGCCGCGGGCCGCCGGATCCGGGAGACGTTCGTGGTCGGCGAGGGCTACGGGCAGCTCATGACCGCGGACTACAGCCAGATCGAGATGCGGATCATGGCCCACCTCTCCGAGGACGCCGCCCTGATCGAGGCGTTCAACTCGAAGCGGGACTTCCACTCGGAGACGGCGTCGAGGGTCTTCGGCGTCGACGCCGCGGACGTCACGCCGGAACAGCGCGCCAAGATCAAGGCGATGAACTACGGCCTGGCCTACGGCCTCTCGGCGTTCGGCTTGTCCGGGCAGCTGCGCATCTCGACCGAGGAGGCCAAGGGCCTCATGGACGACTACTTCGAGACGTTCGGCGGCGTGCGGGACTACCTCCGTTCGATCGTCGAGGTGGCCCGCAAGGAGGGCTACACCGAGACGATGCTCGGCCGCCGCCGCTACCTGCCGGACCTCACCAGCGACAACCGGCAGCGACGCGAGATGGCCGAGCGGATGGCGCTCAACGCCCCGATCCAGGGCAGCGCGGCGGACATCATCAAGGTCGCGATGCTGAACGTGCACCGGGCGCTGGCCGCCGAGGGCCTGCGGAGCCGGATCCTGCTGCAGGTGCACGACGAGCTGGTGCTCGAGGTGGCCGACGGCGAGCAGGAGGCCGTGGAGACGCTGGTGCGGCGGGAGATGGGTGCCGCCCACGAGATGTCCGTGCCGCTCGAGGTGTCCGTGGGCTACGGCCGCAGCTGGGACGACGCCGCGCACTGATCGGTGGGTTCCCGGGTGGCCTGCGCCCGGACGACGGTCAGCTCCGCCGGGCCCGTGCGGAGCCGGCCGTCCGAGAGCGGTTCGCACCGCACCCCGCCGCGCCCCCGGAGGGCCTTGAACGCACCCGGCGCGAGGACGACGTCCATCCACCGGCACGGGTTCGCGGGCCGGTGGGCGCGGAACCGGACCGGGCCGTCGCCGGTGTCCAGGGTCGGCGTGGCCGTAGTACCGGTCCCCGACGACGCCGAGCCCGGCGCGCACCTCGATCCGCTCCCGCCGCGGGTCCTCGGGATCGGGGCGCGGGCCGTCCGCGGGGCGGCCCTCGAACGCGTGGCCCGGCGAGGCCACGAGTGCGACGATCTCGATCTGCACTCCTCCGATCCTCCGCGAGAGTTACCCGGCCCCGCGAACGGGCCGTCCGCGTCGACGCCGAGCAGGCGCCCGTTCGCGGTGGGCGGCGCGCCACGACGCGGATGCGGGGGAGCCGGGCGGTAGCGTTCCGGTGACGGTCGGCGAGGACGGCCGGCGAGCGACGGGGGAGATGCTGGTGCGGGTGCTCGGAGTCGACCCGGGGCTCACGCGCTGCGGTCTGGGCGTCGTCGACGGCGGCGTCGGACGCGCCGTGACCTGCGTCGACGTCGGCGTGGCCAGGACCGGGACCGAGCTGTCGATCGACCAGCGGCTGCTCGGGGTGGCGGACGAGGTGGATCGCTGGATCGCCCGGCACCGCCCGGACGTCGTCGCGATCGAGCGGGTCTTCAGCCAGCACAACGTCCGCACTGTGATGGGCACGGCCCAGGCGAGCGGGGTGGTGGCGCTCGTCGCCGCCCGGGCGGGGCTGCCCGTCGCGTTCCACACCCCGAGCGAGGTCAAGGCCGCCGTCACCGGGGAGGGTCGCGCGGACAAGCACCAGGTCACCGCCATGGTCACCCGCCTGCTGCGGCTCGCCGAGGCCCCGCGGCCCGCGGACGCCGCGGACGCGCTCGCGCTCGCGATCTGCCACTGCTGGCGGGCGCCCATGATCAGCCGGATGGCCGAGGCGGAGGCGCGGGCGGCGGAGTTCGCCAAGGCGCACAAGGCGCGGCTCGCGGCGGCGCAGAAGGAACGGCTCGCCGAGGCCGCGCGGGCCCGCGGCTGACCCGCACCCAGGGGAGGGCGCTGAGCGACTCGGCCCTACTGCGCGTGGAGTCGTTCAGGCCCCTCCTCGGGCGGCGTGGCGGCTGCGGGACTGTCGGACCCGCCCGGTAGCCTCCGGCCTCGAACTACTGTTCGTAGCGACAGGCGGGGGTAGAAGAGTTGATCGCGTCGGTGCGGGGTCCCGTTCTCGAGATCGGGCTGGACCACGCGGTGGTGGAGGTCGGCGGGGTCGGCCTGGCCGTGCACGCCACGCCCGGCACGCTGGCGGGGCTGCGGCGGGGCGTCGAGTCCCGGCTGGCCACCACCCTGATCGTGCGCGAGGACTCGCTGACCCTGTTCGGTTTCGCGGACGCCGACGAGCGGGAGCTGTTCCTGCTGGTCCAGACGGTGAGCGGGATCGGCCCGCGGCTCGCCATGGCCACCATCGCGGTCCTGGAGCCGGACACTCTGCGGCGGGCCCTCGCGGACGGGGACCTCACGACCCTGCAGCGCATCCCGGGCGTCGGGAAGAAGAGCGCGGAACGCCTGGTGGTGGAGCTGCGGGACAAGGTCGCCGCGCCGTCGCCGGTGCCGGTCGGGGCCGCTGCCGCGCCGGCCGCCACGGGTGCCGGTGGCACGCGCGAACAGGTCGTCGAGGCGCTCGTCGGGCTCGGGTTCACCGCCCGGCCGGCCGAGCAGGCCGTCGACGCGGTGCTGGCGCAGTCTCCGGACGCGGCCGCCGCCGAGCTCCTGCGGTCCGCGCTGTCGAGCCTGGGCCGCTCACGGTGAGGTGGCGATGACGATGGAGGACGACGGCTCGCGGGACGTCTCGCCGGAGGTCGTGCCGGAGGACCTGGAGGTCGAGAACTCGCTGCGCCCGCGCCGGCTCTCCGAGTTCATCGGCCAGCCGCGCGTGCGGGAGCAGCTGGAGCTGGTCCTCGAGGGCGCCCGGCGCCGCGGGGACCCGCCGGACCACATCCTGCTCTCCGGCCCGCCCGGGCTGGGCAAGACCAGCCTCTCGATGATCGTCGCCGCGGAGCTCGGCGCCTCGATCCGGCTCACCTCCGGGCCCGTGCTGGAACGGGCCGGGGACCTCGCCGCGATGCTCTCGAACCTGCTCCCGGGCGACGTCCTGTTCATCGACGAGATCCACCGCATCGCCCGGCCCGCCGAGGAGATGCTCTACCTCGCGATGGAGGACTTCCGGGTCGACGTCGTCGTCGGGAAGGGTCCCGGGGCCACGTCGATCCCGCTGGACATCGCCCCGTTCACACTGGTCGGCGCCACGACGCGGTCCGGAGCGCTCACCGGGCCGCTGCGGGACCGGTTCGGTTTCACCGCGCACATGGAGTTCTACGAGCCGGACGAGCTGGAGCTCGTGCTCAAGCGCGCGGCCACCATCCTGGGCGTCGACCTGCACCCGGAGGGCGGCACCGAGATCGCCCGCCGCTCGCGGGGCACGCCCCGCATCGCCAACCGGCTGCTGCGCCGGGTCCGGGACTTCGCCGAGGTACGCGCCGACGGGACCGTCACCCGGCAGGTCGCCCGGGACGCGCTGGCCGTCTACGACGTCGACGAGCTCGGCCTGGACCGACTGGACCGGGCCGTGCTGAGCGCCCTGGTGCGGTCCTTCCACGGCGGACCGGTGGGTGTGTCCACGCTCGCCGTGGCAGTCGGCGAGGAACCCGGTACCGTCGAAGAGGTATGCGAGCCCTACCTCGTACGGGCCGGGATGCTGGCCCGTACGCCGCGGGGCCGGGTCGCGACGCCGGCGGCCTGGAAGCACCTCGGTCTGACGCCGCCGCCGGAGACCCCCGGGGTCTCGCCGCTGTTCTGATCGCGACGGGCCCGCGGCCTGCAGCGATACCGGTGGACGCGCCGGAACCGGGGCGCGGGCGGACTGGCACACTCGACACCTCGACGAGCTTCACGAACGGAGAAAACCGGACACGATGGACATCAGCCTGCTCTTCCCCGTCCTCATCCTCCTCCTCTTCATCCCGATCTTCCTGTCGGGCCGCAAGCAGAAGCGCGCCGCGGCCCAGACCCAGCAGATGCAGTCGGCGCTGGACACCGGGGACGTCGTCGTGACGACCTCCGGCCTGCGCGCGACCGTCGTCGACGCCTCCTACGAGGAGACGATCGACCTGGAGATCGCCGACGGCGTCGTCACCACCTGGCTGCGGGCCGCGGTACGCGAGAAGGTCGACCCGACGCCGGAGGACTTCAGCACCCCGGCCGAGGCCGACTCGGACACCGTGACCAGCGCGGACGCCACCGACACGACGACCACGACGGACAGCTCGGACACTCCGGGCACCGACGGCCGGTCGAACGACCGCAGCTGACGCGTCGCACCATCCGATGGCGGGGGCGCTCGACGCCCCCTGCCGGACGTGCGGCAGCATGCAGCACTGAAGCGGGCCGACTCCGGCGCTCTGACGTGTGCGTCCTCGGGCACACGGTTGGAGGCGCCGGGCCCGGCTGGCTGCGCCCAGCGAGTAGGACCAGGCCAACGACCCGGAGTGACGAGGGGCCGTGCCGCAAAGGAGTGAAGAAGAGAGTGGCAACGACCCCGGGGCGGATCAGCCCCTGGCGGTACCTGGCGGCGTTCGCCGGCATCGTCGTCGTCCTGTACGCCCTGGTGTTCCTCACCGGCGACCGTAAACCCACGCCGAAGCTGGGCATCGACCTGCAGGGCGGCACGCGGGTCACGCTGTCCGCCCGGACCGAGTCCGGCCAGGTCCCGCCGCGGGACCAGCTCGTCCAGGCGCAGCAGATCATCGAGCAGCGTGTCAACGGGCTCGGCGTCAGTGGTGCCGAGGTCGTCCTGGACGGCAGCAACATCACGATCACCGTCCCCGGCGCGGAGGGCGACCAGGCCCGTTCGCTCGGTCAGACCGCACAGCTCCGGTTCCGCCCGGTCATCGGCGGTCCGGTCGCGGCCACGCCGCCTCCCGGCGCCGACGCGGGCCAGGCGGGCGCGGCCACCCCGGCTCCCGCAGATCCGGCGGCGCCCGCGAGCGCGCCCGCCCCGGCGGGCCAGCCGCAGGGCCTCCCCGCCGGTGTGAGCGACCGGGCCGTCGAGCCCGTCTCCTACTCGGCCCCGCTGCAGCAGCCGACGCCCACCTCGGAGCCGACACCGACACCGGCGCCCGCGTCCGACGCCGGCAACCCGGCGCCCGCGGACCCGAAGCTGGCCGCGGCGATCGCCGAGGCGAAGGCGCTGCGGCAGAGCGAGGACCCCGCGATCCAGCAGCAGGCGCTGCAGCTGCTGGACTGCAACGCCACGGATCCCCTGCGGGGCTACGACGACCCGGCAAAGCCGCTCGTCGCCTGCACCCAGGACAAGACGGCCAAGTACGTCCTCGGCCCGACCATCCTGGAGGGCACCCAGATCGCGAGCGCCACGGCGACGGCGGACCCGCAAGGTGCCGGTTACGTCGTCAACCTGGACTTCAAGTCCGAGGGCTCGAAGATCTGGGGAGACTTCACCGCCGCGAACATCGGCAGGCAGTCCGCGTTCGTGCTCGACGGCGAGGTCGTGTCCGCCCCGACGATCCAGGCCGCGCTGTACGGCCAGACGACGGTCAGCGGCAACTTCTCGCAGCAGGAGGCGCAGAACCTCGCGAGCGCCCTGCGCTACGGCTCGCTGCCGCTGTCGTTCGAGTCCTCGCAGGCCGAGACGGTGTCCGCGACCCTGGGCCTCGCCTCGCTGAAGGCCGGGCTGATCGCCGGTGTCCTGGGGCTCGCGCTGGTGTTCGTCTACTGCCTCTTCTACTACCGGGTGCTCGGCATCCTGACGATCCTGTCGCTGGTGCTGTCCGGTGGCGTCGTCTACGCGGTGCTGGTGCTGCTCGGGCGCTGGATCGGCTTCACGCTCGACCTCGCCGGCGTCGCCGGGTTCATCGTCGCCATCGGCATCACGGCGGACTCGTTCGTGATCTTCTTCGAACGGTTGAAGGACGAGGTCCGCGAAGGGCGGTCGTTCCGCTCGGCCGTGCCGCGCGGCTGGGTCCGCGCCCGCCGCACGATCCTGTCCGCGGACGCCGTCAGCTTCCTGGCCGCCGCGGTGCTCTACATCCTGGCCGTCGGCCAGGTGAAGGGCTTCGCGTTCACCCTCGGCATGTCGACCGTGCTGGACCTCGTCGTCGTGTTCCTGGTGACGCACCCGCTGGTCGCGCTCGCGTCGAACTCGCGGGTCTTCGGCAGCCCGGGGCTGTCCGGGCTCGGTGAGGTCGCGCGGATCGGGGCGCAACGGAAGAAGGCCGCCGCCGCGGCCGCCGGAACGAAGGGCGCGTGAGCATGAGCGCGAACACCGTCCCCACCGCCCCCGCGAAGCGCGGCGCGCTGTCCCGGCTCTACACGGGCACCGGCGCGTTCGACATCGTCGGCAAGCGCAAGATCTGGTACGTCGGCTTCGGGCTGCTCGTGCTGGTCTGCATCCTGTCGATCGCCCTTCGCGGGTTCAACCTCGGCATCGACTTCACCGGCGGCTCCCAGATCCAGATGCCGGCCGCGGGTGCGCACGGCGTCGTCGCCACCACGGAGCAGGTCGGAGACGCCTACAAGCGTTCCGTCGGGATGGACGCCGCGTCGATCCAGTCCGCCGGCACCGGCTCGTCGGCGTCGATCCTCATCCGCTCCGAGGCCCTCAGCGAGGCGCAGGTCATCGCGCTCAAACAGACCCTTTTCGACACGTTCCAGCCCCTCGGGAGCAACGGGCAGCCGTCCGCCGAGGTGATCAGCGACTCGGCGGTCAGCGGCACCTGGGGCGGCGAGATCACCCGGCAGGCGATCATCGCGCTCGCGGTGTTCCTCGTGCTGGTCACGGCGTTCCTGGCGTTCTACTTCGAGCGGTCCATGGCGATCGCGGCGCTCGTCGCCCTGGTGCACGACGTGGTGGTCACCGCGGGCGTGTACTCGATCGTCGGGTTCGAGGTCACGCCCTCGACGGTCATCGGCCTGCTGACGATCCTCGGCTTCTCCCTCTACGACACGGTCGTGGTGTTCGACAAGGTCAAGGAGAACGCCCGCGGCATCCTCGGCCTGACCAGGCGGAACTACTCCGAGATCGCCAACCTCGCCGTGAACCAGACGCTGATGCGCTCGATCAACACCTCGCTGATCGCGGTGCTGCCGGTCATCGGGCTGATGGTCGTCGGCGTCGGGCTGCTGGGCGTCGGCACGCTCGCCGACCTGGCGCTCGTGCAGATGGTCGGGATCGTCGCCGGGTCGCTGTCGTCGCTGCTGCTCGCGACGCCGCTGCTCGTCGACCTGAAGATGCGGGACCCGAAGTACCAGCAGCAGGCCAAGCGGGTCGCGGCCCGCCGGGCCCGGCAGGCGACGGCCCAGGGCGCCCGGACCGACGAGCCGGAGGCGACCGACGACGAGTCGATCGCACAGGAGCTCCGCCGTGAGAAGGCCCTGTCCGCCGCCGCGAGCACGCCGGCGCGGGCCCAGCGGCCGGCCGGCCGGCCGCAGAGCAAGTCGGGCCGGCCCGGCGGCGGCCGGCCCAGTGGGAAGCGGAACCGATGAGCGAGGCAGCCCTGGCGGACCCCGACGACGTCGATCCCGGCTTCGAGCACGTCCGCTCCCTGATCCGGGACGTCCCGGACTACCCCCAGCCCGGGGTCCTCTTCAGGGACCTCACGCCCGTGCTCGCGGACGCGGAGGCCTTCGCCACCGTGGCGACCGAGCTCGCGGCACGCGTCGGGCTCGCGGACGTCGTCGTCGGGATCGAGGCGCGCGGGTTCCTGGTCGGTGCGGCCGTCGCGCTCGTCGCGGGGGTCGGGGTCGTGCCGGTGCGCAAGCCCGGGAAGCTGCCGGTCGTCGCCGCGTCCCGGACCTACGAGCTGGAGTACGGCACCGCCACCCTGGAGCTGCCCGCGGACACCGTCCGGCCCGGGAGCAAGGCGTTCGTGGTCGACGACGTCCTGGCCACCGGAGGTACGGCGGAGGCCACCTGTGCACTGCTGGCGGATGCGGGTGCCGAGGTCGTCGGGTTCGGGACGGTGCTGGAGCTCGCCGGGCTCGGTGGGCGCGAGCGCCTGGCCGGGATCGACGTGCACTCCCTGTTCAGGCTCTGATCACCTGGTCGGAAGCGCCCCCGCAGCCGTGGGGACGCGGCCGCGCCGGGCTATCCTTGGACAGGTGGACGGCACCGTGAATCCCGACCGACCCAGCCCCGTGAGGGTGGGCCGGTGACGGACGTCCAGCCGAGCGCTCCGCCGGCCGGACCCGAGTACGGGCCGGACCACGCCGACGACCCGGCGAAGCCGTCGGCCACCCGCCGGGTCCGTGCGCGGATCGCCCGGCGGATGACGCCGCAGCGGGTCGCGATCGTGAAGCCGGTCCTGGAGCCGCTCGCCAGTGTGCACCGGACGCTGCACCCCAAGGCGGACCTGGTCCTGCTGCAGCGGGCGTACGACGTCGCCGAGGACAAGCACCAGCACCAGAAGCGCAAGTCCGGGGACCCCTACATCACCCACCCGCTCGCCGTGGCGACGATCCTCGCCGAGCTGGGCATGGACACGACCACGCTGGTCGCGGCCCTGCTGCACGACACCGTGGAGGACACGGACTACTCGCTGGACCGGCTGCGCCGGGACTTCGGCGAGGAGGTCGCGCACCTGGTCGACGGCGTCACCAAACTGGACAAGGTCGAGTTCGGCACCGCGGCCGAGGCCGAGACGATCCGCAAGATGGTCGTCGCGATGGCCCGGGACCCGCGCGTGCTGGTCATCAAGCTGTCGGACCGGCTGCACAACATGCGGACCATGCGGTTCCTGCCGCCGGAGAAGCAGGCGAAGAAGGCGCGCGAGACCCTCGAGGTGATGGCGCCGCTGGCGCACCGCCTGGGCATGGCGACGGTGAAGTGGGAGCTGGAGGACCTGTCCTTCGCGATCCTGCACCCGAAGAAGTACGACGAGATCGTCCGGCTCGTCGCGAACCGGGCGCCGTCCCGGGACACCTACCTCAAGCAGGTCATCGACGAGGTGACGCAGCAGCTCGACGGGGCGCGGGTGAACGCGAAGGTCGAGGGCCGGCCGAAGCACTACTACTCGATCTACCGCAAGATGATCGTCAAGGGCCGGGACTTCGACGACATCCACGACCTGGTGGGCGTGCGCGTGCTCGTCGACGAGGTGCGGGACTGCTACGCGGCGATGGGCATGGTGCACGCGCTGTGGCAGCCGATGCCGGGCCGCTTCAAGGACTACATCGCCCAGCCCCGCTTCGGCGTCTACCAGTCGTTGCACACCACCGTGATCGGCCCGGACGGCAAGCCGCTGGAGGTGCAGATCCGCACCACCGAGATGCACCGCACGGCCGAGTACGGCATCGCGGCGCACTGGCGCTACAAGGAGACCCGCGGGCACAACGGGGCGCCGAGCACGGCGACCGGCACCGTCGAGGTCGACGAGATGTCCTGGATGCGGCAGCTGCTGGACTGGCAGCGGGAGGCCGCGGACCCCGGGGACTTCCTCGAGTCGCTGCGCTACGACCTCGCGGCGAAGGAGATCTTCGTCTTCACCCCCAAGGGTGACGTGATCACGCTGCCGATGGGCTCCACCCCGGTGGACTTCGCCTACGCGGTGCACACGGAGGTCGGGAACCGCTGCATCGGCTCCCGGGTCAACGGCCGGCTGGTCGCGCTCGAGCGCACGCTGGACTCGGGCGATGTCGTCGAGATCTTCACCTCGAAGGCCGAGGGCGCCGGGCCGAGCCGGGACTGGCTCTCGTTCGCCGCCTCCCCGCGCGCCAAGAACAAGATCAAGCAGTGGTTCGCGAAGGAGCGCCGCGAGGAGGCGATCGAGGAGGGCAAGGAGGCCATCACGCGCGAGGCGCGCCGCACCGGCATGCCGCTGCAGCGCCTGGTCTCCGCGGACTCGATGGCCGCCCTCGCCCGCGAGCTGCACTACCCGGACCTCTCCGGGCTCTACGCCGCGATCGGTGAGGGCCAGGCCAGCGCCCGGCACGTCATCCAGCGGCTGGTGGCGCTGCTGGGCGGGGTCGAGGACGCGGAGGAGGAGCTCGCCGAGCGGGCCACGCCGTCGACCGTGCGGGTGCGGCGCGCGACGGGGGACGCCGGCGTCGTCGTCAAGACCGACGGCGAGGACATGGGCGATCTCTACACGAAGCTCGCCCGCTGCTGCACGCCCGTGCCGGGCGACGAGATCATGGGCTTCGTGACGCGCGGGGGGTCGGTCAGCGTGCACCGCACGGACTGCACCAACGCCGCGGACCTGAAGAACCGGGCGGAGCGGCTCGTCGACGTCGCATGGTCGGTCTCCGAGTCCTCGGTCTTCCTGGTGGCGATCCAGGTCGAGGCCCTCGACCGGCACCGGCTGCTCTCCGACGTCACGAAGGTGCTGGCGGACGAGAAGGTCAACATCCTGTCCGCGTCCGTGACGACCTCACGGGACCGGGTCGCGGTCTCCCGGTTCTCCTTCGAGATGGGCGCCCCGAAGCACCTGGGACACGTGCTGCAGGCGGTCCGGAACGTCGAGGGCGTCTACGACGTCTACCGGGTCACCAGCGCGAGCTGAGCCCGGCTCACGGCAGGCCCTGACAGCAGGAGAGCCACCTTCCCGCCCGAATCCGGCGTGAAGATGGCTCTCCTGCCACGGCTGGGGTGGGTCAGGCGACCTTGGCGGTCTGGATCGTCACCGGGGTGACGGGCTTGCCGTCGCCCTCGCCGTTGGAGTTGTCGGTACCGCCCGCGGCGACCGTGTCGATCGTGGCCAGGCCGGCCTGGTCGATCGTGCCGAACACGGTGTAGTCCGGCGGGAGCGTCGAGTCCGCGTAGACCAGGAAGAACTGGCTGCCGCCCGAGTTCGGCGCGGCGGTCTTGGCCATCGCGACCGTGCCGCGCGGGTAGGTGACGCTGCCGCCGCCGGACGGGGACGCCGCCAGGTCGGTCGGCGGCTCGTCCGCGATCGTGTAGCCAGGCCCGCCGGTGCCCTGGGCCGTCGGATCGCCGCACTGCAGCACCTTCAGGCCTTCGCCGGTGGTCAGGCGGTGGCACTGGGTGTCGTCGAAGTAGCCCTGGCCGGCGAGGGACAGGAAGCTGTTGACGGTGCAGGGCGCCTTGGCGCGGTCCAGCGTCAGGCTGATCGGCCCGGCGGAGGTGCCGAGTGCGACCTCGGCGGTGCCGACGTTCGAGATGCCCGTCGTCTGCGGCGGCTGGTTCGCCTTGGCCGCGTTCGCCTCGGCCGGGTACTGGCACGAGACGGTGCCCGGTGCTGCGGCGGCCTGGGCGGTGGGCGCGGGGTCGTCCGCTCCCGTGGGCAGCGTCAGCAGCACGACCGCCACCACCACGACGACGACCACCGCGGCCGAGACGATCACCGCGGTGCGCTTCCGCTTGCGCGCGGCGTCGATCCGCCGTTGCTGCTGGTGGGCGAGCTTGCGCTTGGCCGCTTCGCGCCGCATCTGGTTCGTGGCCACGTTGTGGGGTCCTCCCGGGTCCGCTGGTCGCGTCGGAGGGTAGCGACCGTTCCTGAGAGCGCGATGTGCAGGGCGTCTAGGCTGGTCCGGTGCTCGTCGCAGGATTCCCGGCAGGGGCCTTCCAGACCAACTGCTACGTGGTGGCCCAGGCCGCGGGGGAGGCGTGTGTCGTCGTCGATCCCGGGCAGGACGCCGTCGAACCGCTCGAGGCGTTGCTGAAGGAGCATCGGCTGACGCCGGTCGCCGTCCTGCTCACCCACGGGCACTTCGACCACACCTTCAGCGTCGCCCCGGTCTGCGACGGCCACGACGTCCCGGCCTGGATCCACCCGGACGACCGGGCGATGCTCGCGGACCCGATGAAGGGCATCTCGGCGGAGTCCGCCGCCTTCTTCGGCGGTCGCCTGGAGCTGCGCGAGCCGTCGGACGTCCGGACCCTCGACGACCGGTCGTCGCTGGAGCTGGCCGGACTGCGGCTGCGGGTCGACCACACGCCGGGGCACACTCCGGGATCGGTGGTCTTCACGACGGAGACCGAGGAAGGGGTCGAGGTGATCCTCGCGGGGGACACGTTGTTCGCGGGCTCGGTCGGGCGGACGGACCTGCCCGGCGGCTCGCACCAGCAGCTGCTGAACAGCGTGCGGGACCGGCTGCTCGTCCTGGACGACTCCGGCGTCGTGCTGCCCGGCCACGGGCCCACGACCACGATCGGCCGGGAGCGGGCGTCGAACCCGTTCCTGCAGGACCTCTCCACCCCGGCGCGGACCGGAACGACACGGGGACGTGGACTGTGAGCACGGCGCAGGCGAAGCAGACGGACAGGGCGCAGTCCTTCGCCGCACCGAAGGGGATCCCCGAGTACGTCCCGCCGGGGTCCGCCGGGTTCACCCACGTCCGGGACACCCTGATCGCGGCGGCGGACCGCGCCGGGTACGGGCACATCGAGCTGCCGGTCTTCGAGGACACCGGGCTGTACGCCCGCGGCGTCGGCGAGTCCACGGACGTCGTCAGCAAGGAGATGTACACCTTCTCGGACCGCGGCGGGCGGACGGTGACGCTGCGGCCGGAAGGCACCGCGGGCGTCGTCCGGTCGGTGATCGAACACGGGTTGGACCGGGCCGGGCTGCCCGTCAAGCTGCGCTACGCCGGGCCCTTCTTCCGGTACGAGCGGCCGCAGGCGGGCCGGTACCGGCAGCTGCAGCAGGTCGGCGTCGAGGCCATCGGGGTGGACGACCCGGCGTTGGACGCCGAGGTCATCGCGGTCGCGGACGAGGGGTTCAAGGCCCTGGGCCTGCGCGGGTACCGCCTCGAGCTCACCTCGCTCGGGGATGCGGAATGCCGCCCGGCCTACCGCGCGCTGCTCCAGGAGTTCCTCGCCGGGCTGCCGCTGGACGAGCCGACCCGCGAACGTGCGCGGATCAACCCGCTGCGCGTGCTGGACGACAAGCGGCCCGAGGTCCGGGCGATGATGGCGAACGCCCCGCTGCTCCTCGACCACCTCTCGCCGGCGTCGGCGGAGCACCACGCCGCCGTCCTGGCCCACCTCGACGACCTGGGGATCGCCTACGAGGTCAACCCGCGGATGGTGCGCGGCCTGGACTACTACACGAAGACGACGTTCGAGTTCGTGCACGACGGCCTGGGCGCCCAGTCCGGGATCGGCGGCGGCGGGCGCTACGACGGACTCATGGAGACCCTCGGTGGCCAGCCGCTGTCCGGGGTCGGGTTCGGCATCGGGGTGGACCGGACGCTGCTGGCCTGCGGCGTCGAGGGCGTCCAGCCGTGGTCGACGGCCCGGGCCGAGGTCTTCGGCGTCCCGCTGGGCGACGAGGCGAAGCGGCGGCTGGTGGTGCTGGCCGGGCAGCTGCGCCGGCTCGGGGTGCGGGTCGACCTCTCGTACGGCGGCCGCGGGCTCAAGGGGGCGATGAAGTCCGCGGACCGCTCGGGCGCGCGGTACGCCCTGGTGCTGGGGGAGCGGGACATCGAGGCCGGCACGATCGGCGTCAAGGACCTGGTCTCCGGCGAGCAGCGGGCCGTCGCGCTGGACGCGGTGGTGGCCGAGGTGGCCGGGCTGCTGCAGGCGTGAGCCTCGCCGACCGGTCCCGGTGGGACGCGCGGCACGCGGCCGTCGGCCCGGCCGTCCCGATGCCGCCGGACGCCCTGCGCGGCCGCGAGGAGCTGCTCCCGGCCGGTGGGCGGGCCCTGGACGTCGCGTGCGGGCGGGGCGGCGTCGCGGTCTGGCTGGCGCAGCGGGGACTCGCCGTCGACGCGGTCGACGTGTCCGGAGCGGGTCTGGACACCGCCCGGGCCCTGGCGGTCCGGGCGGGCGTCGAGGTCCGGTTCGTCGAGGCGGACCTCGACGAGGGCCTGCCCGTCAGCGGGCCGTACGACGTCGTGGTCTGCCAGCGCTTCCGGGACCCCGCGCTCTACCCGGCGCTCGCCGAGGCCCTCGCGCCGGGCGGGCTGCTGGTGGTCGCGGTCCTGTCAGAGGTGGAGGACGAGCCCGGGCCGTTCCGGGCCGCCTGCGGTGAGCTCGTCGCCGCCTTCGCCGACCTGGATCATCTCGCGGCTTCCGAGGGGAACGGCGAGGCGGCCCTGGTCGCCCGTGCCCCCGCCTGACCGCGTCGCCCGGCCGGAGGGTGTCCCTCGGCGAACGCGGTGATCACCCCGGCTGCCACGGCCGCCCGCTCGAGCATCCCGGCGATGCTGACGTGCTCGTGCCGGGCGTGGGCGCCGCCGCCGACGGCTCCGAGGCCGTCGAGAACCGGGCGGCCGAGGGCGGCGGCGAAGTTGCCGTCGCTGGCACCGCCGACCGCGGTCTCGGCCAGGTCGACACCCAGCTGTGCGGCGGCGCTCCGGGCGAGCTCGTAGACCGCGACGTTCGCCGGCCCGCGCTCCATGACCGGTCGGTTCCAGCCTCCCCGGACGTCGATCCCGACCCGGCGATCGCGCGGGGTCAGCCCCTGGAGCAACTCGTCGATCCGGGCCTGGGCCGCGGCCGAGCGCACCCGCACGTCGATCCCGGCGTGCGCCGACCCCGCGACGACGTTGGACCGGGTGCCACCGTGCAGGAGCCCGACGTTGACCGTGGTTCCTTCGTCGTGGTCGGTGGCGGCGTGCAGGACCGAGACCACCCGGGCGATCTCGTCGATCGCACTGGCCCCGGCGGCGGGATCGAGACCGGCGTGCGACTCGACGCCGCGCACGTGCACCTCGAACAGGCCGACCCCCTTGCGGGCGGTCTTCACAGCGCCGTCGGCGCTCGCCTCGAAGACCAGCACGGCCGCCGCGTCGGCGCAGGCCCGTTCGATCAGCGGCCGGGAGAACGGGCTCCCGACCTCCTCGTCACCGTTGAGGAGCAGGCGCAGCCGCGGGAGCGGCAGCCCGGCCCGGCGCAGCGCCAGCACGGCCCAGACCGCCTGCACGAGGCCGGCCTTCATGTCGAACACCCCGGGACCGGTGACGATGTCGTCGTCGACGCGCACCGGCCACTCCGCCAGGGTCCCGGCAGGCCACACCGTGTCGTAGTGCGCCAGCAGGGTGAGCAGCCCCGCCCCCGTGCCCGCGTACTCCAGGACCAGGACGTCACCGTGATCGGGCGAGGCGTGCAGCGTCCGGCTGTCCGGTTCACCGAGCCGCTCGGTGACCCAGTTCTGCACGTACCGCAGTCCCGCCGCCAGCAGTGCCGGGTCGTCGCTGGGGGTCTCCCGCCCGGCGTAGCCGACGAGGTCGCCGAGCAGGGCCTCGCGGTGACCGACCAGCCATCGGTGCAGGGCCGGGACGTCGAGGCCGTCGAGCGCGGACGGGGCGGGGACGCCGTAGCCGGTCATCGTAGGGCCCCCGCCAGCTCGGCGATCCGTCGTTCGTCCATCGTCGCTCCCCCTTCGAGCTCGGTGATCTGTTCGACCAGGCGCTGGATGCCCGGGATGGCCACGCCGCGGCGGCCCGCCCGGTCGAGCACCGGGCGGTAGTGGGTCGGGACCTCGGTGGGCCGGTGGCGAACCGCGAGGTCGCGCCAGATGCCGCTGCGGTCCTTGCCCTGCGTACGCAGCCGCGCCATCAGCATGTCCGTGGCCGCGTCCCGGGCGTCGTCGTCGCCCCGGTACGGGCGGTCACCACGTCACCCAGCGCCGCGAACGCCTCGGCGACGGCCGGCCCGATACCTCCCGCCGCCCCCGTGACCAGCACGTGCCGGGGGTGCGGAACGGCCGGCGTGCTCACGTCAGCTCCCGGCCACGGGTCTCGGGCATGGTCGCGTAGACCGCCACCCCGACCAGCGCAGCCGCTGCGACATAGACCCACACGAAACCGGCCATGTCGTGGGTGCTCATCCAGGTGGTCACGTACGGCGCGGTCCCGCCGAACACCGCGACGGCGAGGGCGTAGGGCAGCCCGATCCCGGTGCTGCGCACCTCGGCCGGGAACTGCTCGGCCATCACCACCGCGCAGTTCGCCGAGTACCCGGCCAGGAAGGTCAGGCCGACGAGCTCGACCACCAGCAGCGGCCAGAACCCGCCGAGTTCCAGGAGCCGGAAGGCCGGGTAGGCGAGCACCGCGAATCCGATCGCGAACGCGAGCAGGGTGGGTTTGCGACCGACGCGGTCCGACAGCAGTCCCACGAACGGCAGCAGGCACAGGAAGTACGCCAGCCCGATGGTGTTCGCCAGCAGCGCGTCGCTGAGCGGGATGCCGGTGGCCGCATGGGCGTAGCCGGGCATGTAGCTGACCCACACGTAGTAGGTGAGCGTGCCGGCGATCGTGATCAGGACGACCCGCAGGGCCGCGCGGGGATGGTCGGTGAGCATGCCGACGATCGGGTTCCGGCCGCGGTTGCGGCCCTCGGACTCGACACGCCGGAAGCTCTCGGTCTCCTCGACGCTGACCCGCAGCCACAGCCCGACCAGGCCGAGCAGGCCGCCGACCGCGAACGCGATCCGCCAGCCCCAGGACTCCATGGCGGCGTCGCTGAGCACGGAGGTGAGCACGAAGCCCATGAAGGAGGCGATCAGCGCACCGGCACCGACCGACACCTGCTGCCAGGAACCCGCGAAGGCCCGCCGCCGCGGCGCGGCCGACTCGACCAGGAACGACGACGACGATCCGAACTCGCCGCCCGCGGAGAAGCCCTGCACGAGCCGGGCCGCCAGCAGCACCAGCGGCGCGGCGATGCCGATGGTGTCGTAGGTGGGGCACACGGCGATGACGAACGCGGCGCCCGCCATCAGCCCGATCGTCAGGGTGAGGCCCTTCTTGCGGCCGTGCCGGTCGGCGTAGGCGCCCAGCAGCGCGCCGCCGATCGGCCGCATCACGAAGCCGACCGCGAACACCGCCAGCGTCGACAGCAGGGCCGCCGCATCGTCGGTGCTCGGGAAGAACCGGCCGGCGAAGATCGGGGCGAGGGTGCTGTAGACGGCCCAGTCCACCCACTCGACGGTGTTGCCGATCGCGCCGGCGACGATGGCCTTGCGCTGGGGGCCGGTGAGGCGGGTACCCGACGGAGGCGCCGCCGGCCCGGTGGTCGTCCCGCTCATGTGACGGGTCCTCCGGCGGGGGTGAGCCGGGCGCGGGCGACGTCCGCGACCTCGGCGTGGGTGGCGAACCAGACGTCGTCGTGAGCGGCGATGTACGCGATCAGCTCCCGCAACACGACGAGGCGGGACCGATGCCCGATGACATGCGGGTGCAGGGTGAGCTGGAACAACCCGCCCTCGGCGCGGGCGGCGTCGAACTCGTCGCGCCACAGGTCGAGCAGCGCCCGCGGCGGCGTGTAGGGCCGGAGCGCGCCGTAGCGGTCCATCATCAGGTAGGGGGCGTCGTCGCGGATCCACTCCACCGGGATCTCGACGATCCCGGTGCGCCTGCCCGCGGCGAGCAGCTCGTAGGGCTCGTCGTCGGCCATCAGCGAGGAGTCGTAGCGCAGCCCGAGCTGCTCGATGATCGCCAGCGTGTTGTCGGAGAAGTCCCAGCTGGGGGTCCGGATCCCGACCGGCCGGACACCGCTCAGCCTTTCCAGCACCTCGAGGGCGCGGAGGGTGAGGTCGAGCTCGTCGTCCCGTCCGAGCAACATGTTGCGCTCGTGGATCCAGCCGTGCACGGCGACCTCGTGCCCGCCGGCGATGTAGGCCTCGACCTCGGCGGGGTGCAGCAGGGCGGAGACCGCGGGCATGAAGAAGCTGGCCGGTACCGAGTACTCCGCGAGCAGCTCCAGGATCCGGGGGGCTGCGACGCGTGACCCGTACTCGCCCTGGGCGAGCTTGCCGGGCCTGGTCTCGCCGTCACGCAGGGGGATGGTCTCGTGGTCGGGGTCGAAGGAGATCGCCACTGCGACCCTCGCACCACCCGGCCAGCTCGGTGGCACCAGCCGCTCGCCCGCGCGGACGCGTTCCACGTGCCCGCGCCAGGTGGGCTCGTCCCATTGCCACGGCTCGCGTTCGGTGGTCATGTCGTGTGCTCCCTCGGGTCGGGGCGTGTGAGATGGGGGTTGCGGGTGTCGGGGTCCCGGGTGCCGTCCGGGTTGATGTGGATCCAGGCCCGCTTGAGCGTGCGGGCCTGCAGCGTCATGTCGGCAGTGCGGACGCCGGGCAGCGCACCGATCACGGCCGTCATGTAGTGGTAGAGGTCGCCGTAGCCCGCCAGCACCCCGTGCAGGCAGAGGTTGAACCGCCCGGTGGTGGCGCTGACGTAGCGGGTGGAGGGTTCCGCCGCCAGCCGCACACCGACGTTCTCCAGCTCGCTCGGCTCGACCGTGAACCACTGCATGAACTCGACGTCCAGACCGATCAGGGGGGCCTCGAACAGGGTCCGGAACCGCAGGCATCCCCGGCGGACGAGCGACTCCACGCGGCGCGCCGCCGTCGACTCGCTCACCCCGACCTCGGCCGCGATCTGCGCGTAGGTCGCCCGACCGTCGGCGGCCAGGGTCGCGGCGATCGCGAACTCCTGTTCGGTCAGCTGCTCGGTCTCCTGCCACTCCCGGTGCCCGGACGGGATCCCCTCGGGCCGCAGGAGGGCGGACGCCCGTGGCCCGAGCAGGCCGGTGTCCCATTCCTCGAAGGCGGAGAACTTTCGGACCACCACCATCGACTCGGTCTCGACGACGTCGTCGCGCCCGGGCAGTTCCTCGGCCAGCACCCGCGTGATGTCCCGGTGGTCGGCGACCACGAACTCCGCGACCACGTCGATGCTGCCGGTGACGACCGTGACGAACCGCGTGACGGACAGGTCGGCGAGCGCTCGCGCGACGGACGAGGCCGTGCCCGGGCGGCACCGCAGCCGCACCATCAGGGAGATGCCCAGCCCGCAACGGAGGTGGTCGAGCACGCCGGTGACCCCCACGAGGCGGGAATCGACCAGCTGCTGCCCGCGTCGTGCCACCGTCGACTCATTGGCCTCGATGGCCCGCGCCACCTGCTTCCACGGGGCCCGGCCGTTGAGCTGCAGAGCCGCGACGACGTTGCGGTCCAGCTCGCTCGGTTTGACGGTCTCACTCACATAGTCAGCGTGAACTGCGGGGAACCGGCATGTCAATGCCTGGAACTGAAGGAAACCTGCACGCAATACGCAACAGTGAGCGTGGCTACCGGTCGTCCGGCCGTTCGCGGCTCGCCACCAGCGCGGCGAGACCGGTGGTGATCGGGACCGAGGCGACCAGGCCGATGCTCCCCACCAGCGTGCGCACGATCTCCGTCGCCACGTCCTGCGTGGTCAGCACCTGGCCCAGGTTCTGCGCGGACACGGTGAAGAGCAGCATCAACGGCAGCGACGCGCCCGCGTAGGCGAGCACCAGGGTGTTCACGGCCGACGACACATGGTCCCGCCCGATCCGCATCCCCGCGCCGAAGAGCGCGCCCGCGCCCAGGGCCGGGTTGGCCCGCCGCAGCTCCCAGACCGCGCTGGTCTGGGTGACCGTGACGTCGTCGAGCACTCCGAGCGCCCCGATCAGGACGCCCGCGAGCAGCAACCCGCGGGCGTCGACGGGCGTGCCCAGCGTCGCGATGAGGCTGGCGGTCGTGTCGTCGAGGCCGGTGAGGCGGGCGAGCCCGGAGAACAACGCGCTCAGGCCCGCGATCAGGGCGAGGGAGACCAGCGTGCCGAGCACCGCCGTCGACGTCCGGGCGGAGAACCCGTGCGTCAGGTAGAGGACCAGGAACATGATCAGGCACGACCCGACGACCGCGACGGCCAGCGGGTCCGACCCCGCCAGCACCGCGGGCAGCACGAACAGCGCCAGGACGACGAAGCTCAGCCCGAGCGCGACCAGGGCCGCGAGCCCGCGCCACCGCCCGAGGATCAGCACCGCGACGGCGAACGCCGCGGCGAGCCAGATCAGCGGGCCGGTGCGCTGGAAGTCGACGACCTGGTAGGAGCCGGCGTCGAGCGGATCCCCGCCGGACCACGCCAGGACGATCTGGTCGCCGACCGCGAACCGCGGCGTCGAGGGCTCGACCGGGACGAGCTGGACGAGGTCGCGGCCGGCGACCGGCCCGTCGGCGAGCCGCAGGGTCAGACCGGTGCAGCCGCCGTCGCCGGAACCGGGGGTGCAGTCCGCCCGGGCCGCCGCGTTCACCTGCGCGTGGAGCAGTTGCTGGGGCGGCTGGGTCGGGGCCGGCGTCTCCCCGCGTGGCCACAGCAGGACCAGCCCGACGAGCGTCGCGAGCCCGCAGGGGATCAGCAGCGCGGCGATCAGGACGCGGACGCGACGGCCCGCCGGGGAGGCGGGGGAGTGTCCGTGTCCGTGACCCGTGGCCGCCGGAGCGGGTTCCGCCGGGATGCGGGGCCGCCCGTTCCGCGGGGCGATCGGGGCGCCGGACACGACCTCGGCGGGGCCGTGCGGATCCGTGGCGGCGGGCTGCAGGGCGGTGGTCGGCGGGCGCGGCCGGGGAGACGGCCGGCCGTCCTCGGGGCGGCGCTCCGCGAGCGGCGAGTCGCGGCCGTACTGCGCGGACGGGGCAGGTCCGGGGGGCCGGTCCGGTTCGGGACGCCGGCCCGGCTCACGGAACGGTCCGGGGACCCGGCCTCCCGCGTGCTGTCCCGGGCCGCCGGCACGGGGCGGCGGTCCCATCAGGTCGTCGACCAGGTCCCCGACCGTCCGAGGCTCGGGCGGGGGCGCGTGCCGGATCAGCGGCTGGCCGCGCCCGGGCGTCGGCGGGTCGGTGCGGCGCCGCCGGTGGCGCCCGGTGTCGGACACGGCCCGAGGTTCCTCCGGTCGTCCCGGCACTCGCGGATGCACGCCGCCATCCTGCCCAATCCGTCACGGAGGCGTGGCACCGCTTCACCCGGTCGTGTCACTTTCCGGCTCGGACGATCACCGAGAGCAGCAGGACCACCAGCAGTCCCACCACCGAGATGACGTCTCCATCATCGACCAGCTCTTGATCGTCTGCCCGAAGTACTCCTTCACCAGCCAGAACCCGGCGTCGTTGACGTGGGAGAAGAACAGCGAGCCCGCCCCGACGGCGAGCGCCAGCAGGGCGACGGTCGGTGCATCCAGTCCCGCGGCGAGCGGAGCCACGATCCCGGCGGCGGTGATCGTGGCCACGGTGGCCGAGCCGGTCGCGACGCGGATCCGGCGTCGATCAGGTCTGCTTGAAGCCGCTACCGGCGCCGACGATCAGCAGGATCCCCGCGATCGGCGGCAGCGAGCCGCCGATCGACCGGGAGAGCTCGTGCCGGTCCATCCCGGCCGGCAGGCCGAGCAGGACGATCGCCGTGACCACGCCGACGAGCAGCGCGACGATCGGCTCGCCCGCCACCTCCAGGGCGGACCGCACGCCGTCGCCGTCCGGCAGGGTCACCTCGGCGACGGCGCGGATCAGCATCAGGACGACCGGGACGAGGACGACGACCACCGCCGCACCGACGCCGACCCGGCCCCGCCGCTGCTCCTCGGGTGCCTCGGCCGGCACGTCCGCCTTCCCGTCCGGTGCGACGTCGGGCGCCGTCACCGGCACCCACCGCACGGCGAGCTTCGCGAACAGCGGACCGGCGACGAGCACCGTCGGGATCGCGGTGGCCAGGCCGAACAGCAGGGTCAGGCCCAGGTTCGCCCCCAGCGCGTCGATCGCGACCAGCGGGCCCGGGTGGGGCGGGACGAGCCCGTGCAGCACCGACAGCCCCGCGAGTGCCGGGATCCCCACCGCGACGATCGGCAGCCGCAGCCGCCGCGCCACCAGCGCCACGAGCGGCCGAGCACGGCGGCGCCGGCGATCAGCGCGAGGAACGGGTGGACGTCCAGCTAGGTGATCAACAGCACGATGACGGCGATCCCGAGGAGCGCCGCGACGACGAGCTGCGTGCTCCCGACCGCCGGGGTGGCCGGCGGGGCCTGGGTCAGGACCAGGGCGGTCACGACGCGGCCCTCGGGAGGGCGACGCCGTGCGCGGCGAGGGCCTCGGCGGCCTCGTCCACCACGGCGGCGACGTCGTGCTCGGCGCCGACCTCGATCCCCGGCTCACCGGCCTCGAGCGGTTCGAGGGTCGCGAGCTGGCTGCCCAGCAGGGACGCGGGCATGTAGTGGCCGGTGCGGTGTTCGAGCCGGTCCCGCAGCGCGTCCTGCGACGCGACGAGATGGACGAACCGGACCGACGGGTGCCCGTCGGTCAGGATGTCCCGGTACGGGCGGCGCAGCGCCGAGCAGGTCAGCACCGCGTCGCGCCCCGCCGCCTCCTGCTCACCGATCCACTCGGCGACCCGGTGCAGCCACGGCCACCGGTCCTCGTCGATCAGCGGGTGGCCGGCGGCCATCTTCTGCCGGTTGGCCTCGGGATGGAGCTCGTCCCCCTCGGCGAACGCCCAGCCGGTGCGGCGCACGAGCTCCGCCGCGACCGTGGTCTTCCCCACCCCGGAGACCCCCATCACGATCAAGGTCGTGGTGCTCGGTGCTGCGGTCATGACTTCCAGCTTCCGACATCGTCCGAAGCGCCGCTCACCCTGCGGGCGATCAAGGTCTGGCGCTACGATCGAATGTATGTTCGAATAGCGGGGTGCGATGGAGCGGACAGCAGGTACTGGACGACGGGATCGGCGACGACGCGGCGCTGCCGGGCCTGCGCGGCCTCCTGCGCTCCGTCCGCACGCCCGAGTTCGCCGGCACGGTGTTCCACGAGGTGGAGGCCAAGTCCGCGTTGAACCGGGTTCCCGGGTCGTCGCCGATGCCGTTCTCCTGGACCGTCAACCCGTACCGCGGCTGCTCCCACGCGTGCGTCTACTGCCTCTCCGGGGACACCCGCGTCCTGCTCGCGGACGGCAGCACCCGGCCGATCGCCGAGCTCCGGGAAGGCGACGCGGTGCTCGGCACCCGTCCCGCCGGGCCGGACGGGCGCCGGTTCTACGTGCGGACGAGCGTGCTCGCCCACTGGTCCACCCGGCGGCCGGCCTACCGGGTCATGCTGGCGGACGGGACGCGGCTGGTCACCAGCGGCGAGCACCGCTTCCTCACGGACCGGGGCTGGCGGCACGTCGCGCCGGGCTGGTGCCGCAGCGGCCGCCGCCCGCACCTGCGGCAGGGGAGCGTCCTGCGTGGGCCGGGCGCGGCGGCCGTCGGCGCGGGATGCGGGGAGCGGCGCGAGCGCGGCCCGTATCGCGACGGCTACCTGTGCGGCCTGGTCCGCGCGGAGGGCGCTCCGGGGCGGACGGCTCCGGGGGAGGCGTTCCCGTCGGACTGGCTGGAGCTGGAGGCCCTCGGGCGGGCGCACCACCTCATCGCGGGCCTGCGGGACCGCGCGCCGGTGGGGGCCGGGGCGCAGGCGGTGCGGCCGGCCCTGTCGCGCGTCGTCGGCTGGCCGGACGCGCCGTGCGTCGCCTGGTCCGAGGGGTTCGTCGCCGGGGTGCTCGACGCCGCGGGCGAGGTGTCCGGGGGAGCGCTGCGGATCGTCACGGCGGACGGCCTGCTGATGCGCCGCGCGGCGGACGCGTTGCGGCGCCTGGGCTTCCGGGTGGGGGTGGAGGCCGGCCCGGTGCGGGGCGGGCGGTCCCTGCGGCTGCTCGGCGGGGCGGCGGAGCACCTGCGGCTGATCCGCACCGTGGACCCGGCGGTGGCCCGCCTGCGAGACCTCGACGGCGCGCTGCTGGAGCAGCCGCCGGAGGGCGGGCAGGAGGTCGTGTCCGTCGAGCGGCTGGACGTCGAGATGCCCATGTACGACATCACCACCGGCACCGGGGACTTCGTCGCCGACGGCGTGGTCAGCCACAACTGCTTCGCCCGCAACACCCACACCTACCTGGACCTGGACGCGGGCAAGGATTTCGACAGCCAGATCGTCGTGAAGGTCAACGTGGCCCGGGTGCTCGAACGCGAGCTGACCGCGCCGCGCTGGCAGCGCGAGCCGGTCGCCCTGGGCACCAACACGGACCCGTACCAGCGCGCCGAAGGACGCTACCGGCTGATGCCCGGCATCATCCGGGCGCTCGCCGGCTCCGGGACGCCGTTCTCCGTGCTCACCAAGGGGACGGTGCTCAGCCGCGACCTGCCGGAGCTCACCGCCGCGGCGCGGGACGTGCCTGTCGGGCTCGGGGTGTCGATCGCGCTGTTGGACCGCGGGCTGCAGTCGCACCTGGAACCCGGCACGCCGTCCCCGGAGGCGCGGCTGGACCTCGTCCGCCGGATCACGGACGCGGGCCTGAGCTGCGGGGTCATGGTCGCTCCGGTGCTGCCGCACCTCACGGACTCACCCGAGGCGCTCGACGCGGTGCTCGGCCGGATCGAGGCGGCGGGCGCCACCGGCGCGAGCGTGTTGGCCCTGCACCTCCGTCCGGGCACGCGGGAGTGGTTCATGGCATGGCTGGTGCGGGAGTATCCGGCGCTCGTGCCGCGCTACGAGCGGCTCTACCGGCGCGGCGCGTACGTCGACCCGGCCTACCGGAAGGCGCTGGGCGAGCGGGTGGCGCCGCTGCTGCGCCGGCACGGGCTCACGGGCGCGGTCACGACACTGAGGAGTCGAACACTGCGGGACCAGGCGGGAAACGGCGCTCCGGAGAGCCCCGAGCCCCGCCCCGAGCAGCTGACGCTCCTGTGACGCCCGGGGCCGGATCACCGGAGCCAAACCTGCTGGCGGACCCCGGGTGGTACCCGGATAGCCTGTTCCCTCGTGATGCGTTCCCACCCTGTCGGCACCCTGCGTGCCGAGCATGCCGGCCAGACCGTGACCCTCGCCGGATGGGTGGCCCGGCGCCGCGATCACGGCGGCGTCATCTTCATCGACCTGCGGGACGCTTCCGGTTCCGCCCAGGTCGTCTTCCGCGAGGGCGAGATGGCGGAGCGGGCCCACCGGCTGCGTTCCGAGTTCTGTGTCCAGGTGACCGGCGAGGTCGTCCGGCGCCCGGCCGGCAACGAGAACCCCGAGCTGGCCACCGGCGCCATCGAGGTCACGGTGACCGACCTGACGGTCCTCTCCGAGTCGGCGCCGCTGCCGTTCCCGATCGAGGGGGACGTCGAGGTCGGTGAGGAGATCCGGCTCAAGTACCGCTACCTCGACCTGCGCCGCTCGGGCCCGGCCTCGGCGATGAGGCTGCGCAGCGCGGTGAACCGCGCCGCGCGCTCGGTGCTGGACGAGCGGGACTTCGTCGAGATCGAGACCCCGACGCTCACCCGCTCGACCCCCGAGGGCGCGCGGGACTTCCTGGTCCCCGCCCGCCTGCGGCCCGGCTCCTGGTACGCGTTGCCGCAGAGCCCGCAGCTGTTCAAGCAGCTCCTGATGGTCGGCGGCATGGAGCGGTACTACCAGATCGCCCGCTGCTACCGGGACGAGGACTTCCGCGCGGACCGCCAGCCGGAGTTCACCCAGCTGGACATCGAGATGAGCTTCGTCGAGCAGGACGACGTGCTCGCGCTCGCAGAGGAGATCCTCGCCTCGCTGTGGAAGCTCGTGGACCACGAGATCCCGCGCCCGATCCGGCGGATCAGCTACGCCGAGGCGATGGACCGCTACGGCTCGGACAAGCCTGACCTGCGCTTCGACATCGAGCTCACCGAGCTCACGTCGTACTTCTCGGGCACCGGGTTCCGGGTGTTCCAGAACCCCTACGTCGGCGCCGTCGTGATGCCGGGCGGGGCGAGCCAGCCCCGCAAGCAGCTCGACGCGTGGCAGGAGTGGGCGAAGCAGCGCGGCGCCCGCGGGCTCGCGTACGTGCTGGTGGACGAGGACGGGACCGTCTCGGAGAAGGGCCCGGTCACCAAGAACCTGTCCGAGTCCGAGCGGGCGGGGCTGCCCGCGGCCGTCGGCGCGAAGCCGGGCGACGCCATCTTCTTCGCGGCCGGCCGGCCGAACGAGGCCCGGACGCTGCTCGGCGCCGCCCGCCAGGAGATCGCCCGCCGGATCGGTGCCATCGACGAGAACGCCTGGTCCTTCGTCTGGGTCGTCGACTTCCCGCTGTTCGAGTCCGCGGACGAGACGGACGACGTGGCCGTCGGGCACGGCAAGTGGACGGCGCTGCACCACGCCTTCACCTCGCCGACCCCGGACTGGATCGACAAGTTCGAGTCGGACCCCGGCAACGCCCTGGCCTACGCCTACGACATCGTCTGCAACGGCAACGAGATCGGCGGCGGGTCGATCCGTATCCACCGCGCGGAAGTGCAGAAGCGCGTCTTCGAGATCATGGGCCTGAGCGAGGAGGAGGCGCAGGAGAAGTTCGGCTTCCTCCTCGACGCCTTCGCCTACGGCCCGCCCCCGCACGGCGGCATCGCCTTCGGCTGGGACCGGATCACCGCGCTGCTCGCGGGGATGGACTCGATCCGGGAGGTCATCGCCTTCCCGAAGACCGGCGGCGGCTACGACCCGCTGACCGGGGCGCCCGCGCCGATCACGCCGGAGCAGCGCAAGGAGGCGGGCGTGGACTGGGTCCCGCCGAAGCCCGCCCCGGCGCCCGCCGGGACGGACCCGGCCACCGCGGCCGCGAAGGCGGACACCGAGGGCGGCGGAGCCTGAGGCCCCGCCGTCGTCCGGTCCGGGGGGATGGCGCCCTGCTCCGGGTGACCTCCCCGCCCGCCACGACGGACGAGCTGGTGGCCTTGCTCGACGCGCCGCGCTCGGTCTGCTGCTCGCGCGGCGGGTCCGTCCGCGGTGGGGGCGTGGCCGACCGCTCCTCCGGGTAAGGTTCCCTGCGATGTCTGGTGACCTGGCTGGTTTCCCCAGGCCGGTGCTCGCCGCGCTGGCTGCAGCGGAGCGTCTCCTGACGAGGCGCGCCGGGGCCACCGTCGTCCTCGCGGACCCGGAGGACCTCGGCGGCAGTGAGCGGTCTGTCGTCGCGCGGGCCCGGGTCGCCCGCAACCCGTTCTCGCTGCCGCGCACCCTCGTCGTGAAGCACTACCTCGGCGAGCCGGCGGCGGACCGGCCGGACCCGTTCCACTACGAGGTCGCGAGCTGTCAGCTGTTCACCGCGCTGCCCGCGGACGCGCGGCCGAGCCCGGTGATCATCGCGCACGACCCGACGGCGCGGCTGCTGGTCCTGGAGGACCTCGGCCGCAGCTCCACGCTGGCGGACAAGCTGTTCTCCCCCGACGCCGCGACCGCGCAACGGTGCCTGCTGAGCTGGGCCCGCGCCGTCGGGCGGATGCAAGCGGCCACGGCAGGGCGGGAGGGGGACTTCGAGGCGCTGCTGCGCCGGCAGGGCGAGCGGACCCGCCGGGACCCGATCGCGGACCAGGCGGACAAGGCCTTCGCGGGCCTGCCCGGGCTGCTGAAGGAGGTCCTCGGCGTCGACACGCCGCTCGCGGCCGAGCACGAGGTGCACGAGACCACCCGGCTGCTCGGGGGGACTCGCTACCGGGCGTTCAGCCCGTCGGACACCTGCCCGGACAACAACCTCGTCACCAGCCGCGGCGTGCGGTTCGTGGACTTCGAGTGGGGCTGCTTCCGGGACGTCGCGCTGGACGCCGCGTACTTCCGCGTCCCGTTCCCGGGCTGTGAGTCCAGCTTCGCGCTGCCCCCCGGGATGTCCGAGGCGATGCTCGAGGCCTGGCGGAACGAGATCGCCGCCGTCTGGCCGGACCTGGACGACCCGGAGCTGCTCGACGAGCGGCTGAGGGACGCCCAGCTGCTCTGGGTCTGGCTGTGCACCTGGTGGCTGCTGCCCCGGATCCGGGAGAAGGACACCTTCGCCGGGCCCGACCCGAGCCGGTCCCCACGGATCAGCTCCGCGTTGGGGGGCTACTGGCGGCGCGTCGGCGAGCAGGCGGACACCGCGGGCCGCCCCGGCACAGCGAAGCTCGCCGAGGCGATCCTCACCGCGCTCGCCGCGCGGTTCACCGACACCCCGCCCGACCTGCCGCTGTACCCGGCCTTCCGCGCCGCCGGCTGAGCCGCAACGTTCCACGGCCGGTCCACGCGCCGTCACTCCGCGCACACCCGGCGGGCGGTCTCGCCGGGAGATCCTGCGAGCGTGACCGAGACGCTCACCGTCCCCGTCCGTCCCTCCCACCCGTCGCCCGTCCGCACCCTCGCGGTGCTCGGCGACTCCACCGCCGCCGGGCTCGGTGACCCTCTGCCCGACGGCCGCTGGCGCGGCTTCGCCGTCCTCCTGCGGGACGCCCTCGGCGGGCCCGGGGACGTCACCCTCGTCAGCACCGCCCGCACCGGCGCCCGGATGGCCGACGTCCGCCGCGACCAGCTCGACCCCGCCGCCCGCTGCGCGCCGGACGCCGCGGTGCTGTGCGCGGGGATGAACGACACGCTCCGCTCCGACTTCGACGCCGAGGACGTCGGCCGGGACTGCGCCGCGACGGTGCGCACGTTACGGGCGGCGGGGGCGCACGTCGTCGTCCTGCGGTTCCACGACCACACGCGGGTGTTCCCGCTGCCCGGCCCGCTCCGGCGGGCGCTGCGTCTCCGGATCGAGGCGCTCAACGCGGCGATCGACCGCGCGGTCGCCGGGCTCGACGGCGTCCAGGTCCTCGACGCGCACGCGCTCCCCGGCGGCTACGAGCGGGACGCGTGGAGCATCGACCGGCTGCACCCGTCCGAACTCGGGCACCGGTTGCTCGCCGGCGGGGTGGCGGCGCTGCTCGTCGGGGCCGGGTTCGGCGTCCCGTTCCCGGTCGGCACGCAGTGCGCGGGCGGCCGTGCGGTGAGCGCGTTCGACCGGGCGGCCTGGCTGCTGGTACGGGGGACCCCGTGGCTGGCCCGCCGCGGCCGTGACCTGGGCCCGGTGATCGTGCAGGGTTTGGTCACCGGGCTGCGTGGCGCTCCGGGCCCACCCGCGCGGACCCGCGTACGGCTACGCGCTCACGGGGTAGGAGGCGCGGGCCGCCACCTCGCCGGTCTCGATCTCGAGCAGGGTGTCCCGGGTGCAGGGGCCGCACAGCCAGCTGACCGTGCCGCCCGGGCCGTGGTGGCTGCTCCACTCCAGTCCGCGCGCGTCGGCGGCGGTCCGGGGGCGGGCACATGACGGGCAGTGCGCGGGTTTCGCGATGTCCATGCCGACGAAGAGTGACCTGCCCGCATTGCCGAACTGTGAACGGACGGCTCTTCCGTGTTGCGTTCGGGAGAAGTGTGTGCCGTGTCGTCAGAGCGAGTGGAGGAACCGGTCGATCCGCACCAGCGCCTCCTCCAGCTGCGGCAGCGCCGTCGCATACGAGCAGCGGATGTGTCCCTCGCCGGACGGCCCGAACACGTTCCCGGGCACCACGGCGACGCTCTCGGCCTTGAGGAGGCGCTCGGCGAACGTCTCCGAATCCAGCCCTGAGCCGCGGATGGACGGGAACGCGTAGAACGCCCCACCCGGCTCCGGGCAGTCCAGGCCGATCTCGCGCAGGCCCTTCACGAACACCCGGCGGCGCCGGTCGTAGTCCGCGACCATCTCCCTGACGTCGCCGTCGGCGGCGCTGAGCGCCTCGACCGCCGCGATCTGCGAGACGTGCGGCGCGCACAGCATCGTGTACTGGTGCACCCGCACGCAGAGCTCCGCGACCGGGGCCGGCGCGCAGATCCAGCCGACACGCCAGCCCGTCATGGCCTGGGCCTTGGAGAACCCGCCGAGCACCACCGTCCGCTCCCGCGCGCCCGGGACGGCCCCGAGGCACGTGTGTACGCCGTCGTAGGTCAGCCGGTCGTAGATCTCGTCCGAGATCAGGTAGAGGTCGTGCTTCTCGGCCAGCCGGACGAGCGCCCGCAGCGCCGCCACGGGCTGCACCGCCCCGGTCGGGTTGGCGGGCGAGCCGATCAGGATCGCCTTGGTGCGCGGGGTGATCGCCGCCTCGACGGCCGCCGCGTCGATCGCGAAGCCGTCCTCGGCACGCGTCGCCACGCGGACCGGGACGCCCCCGCCGAACGCGACGCACGGCTCGTACGCGACGTAGCAGGGCTCCGGGACGATCACCTCGTCGCCCGGGTTGAGCAGCACCCGCAGCGCCAGGTCCAGGCCCTCGGAGACGCCCGTGGTGATCAGGCACTCGGTGTCCCACGCGTAGTCGGCGTCGTAGCGGGTGGCGAGCTCGGCGCAGATCAGCTTCCGCAGCTCCGGGAGCCCCGCGTTGGACGTGTACGTGGTGTAGCCGTGCTCGAGGGCGTAGATGCCGGCCTCGCGGATGCGCCAGGGGGTGACGAAGTCCGGCTCGCCGACGCCGAGGGAGATGACGTCGTCCATCTCGGCGGCGATGTCGAAGAACCGCCGGATGCCCGACGGCGGGCAGGCGGTGATCACGTCGTTCAGCGGCTTCACGGGCTCGTCCTCGGCGCTCGGGAGTGACCGGGTGTCAGGGGTGACGGGGCGGTCAGGGGGTGACCGGCATCAGGGGGTGATCGGGAGCCGGTGGTCCGGGTCCGGCTCGGCGAAGTTGTCCCCGTCCTGCTTGTGCGTGGCGAGGACGAAGTGGGTCGCGGTGGCCTGCACCCGGTCGATCGTCGAGAGCTTGCGGCTCACGAAGTCGCTGACCGCGCGGATGTTCGAGCCGACCACGGTGCAGCGCAGGTCGTGGCCGCCGGAGACCAGGTAGACGCTGCGCACCTCGTCGAAGCGGGAGATCCGCTGTGCGACGTCGTCGAACCCGACCCCGCGCGCCGGGAGCACCGCGACGTCGATGAACGCCATGACCTCACCGGCGTCCGCGCCCTCGACCGCATCCCAGTTCACGACCGCCTTGTACCGGCGGATCACGCCGGAGGCCTCCCAGGCCCGGATCTGTGCGGTCACCTCCGCGACCGGGAGGCCCGTCATCGTCGCGATCGTGTCGTGACTCAGCGTCGAGTCGCGTTCGAGCAGTTCCAGGATCTCGCGCACGGTGTCCGACCCTACGTCCCCGCTCACGCCCCCGGTCGGGTGGCTCGTGCCAGCCGGTGCACCGCCTCGACCAGCAGCGGCTCGGGGTAGGAGGCGAAACAGCAGCGGGCCGCGTGGGACTGGTCCTCGGCGACCCCGAACGCACTGCCGGGCACGAACCCGACACCGTGCTCCAGTGCCCGCGGCAGCAGCGCGGTGGTGTCCGTGCCGTCGGTGAAGTCCAGCCAGCAGAACATCCCGCCGGTGGGCGTGGAGCGCACGACCCGGTCCTCGAAAACCTCGTCGACGGCGCCGGTCAGCGCTGCGGCGCGGTCGCGGTTGGCGGTCCGGACGGTGCGGAGGTGGCCGGCGAACCATGCGCCGTCCGCCAGGAGCTCGGCCGCGATGGACTGGGTGAGTGCCGAGCCGCACAGGTCGGTGCTCTGCTTGAGCAGCTCGACGCCCGCGGTCAGCGCGGGCGGCCCGACGAGCCAGCCGACCCGCAGCGCCGGCGCCACGACCTTCGATGCACTGCCCAGCCGGACGACGCGGTCGCCGTGGGCCGCCAGCGGGCGCGGTGCGGCGTCGGCGAAGGAGAGGAGGCCGTACGGGTCGTCCTCGACGGCCAGGAAGCCGTACCGGTCGGCCAGCGCGGCGAGCTCACGCCGCCGCTCCTGGGACAGCGTCACCCCGCGCGGGTTGTGGAAGCTGCTGACGGTGTGGACCAGCCGCGGGCGGAACCCGCCGGCCAGGCGCTCGGCGAGGACGTCGACGCGCAGGCCGTGCGCGTCGAGCGGGACCGGTCGGACGTCCGCGCCGGCCGCCTGGAACACCTGCAGCGCGCCCACGTAGCAGGGATCCTCGACGACCACGGGGTCCCCGGGGTCGAGCACCGCACGGGCCAGCAGGTCGAGGGCCTGCTGCGACCCGCTGGTCACGACCACGTCCGAGGGCGCGACGGGGCGTTCGAGGCGTGCGGCCTCGTGGGCGGCGACGACGTCGCGGAGCCGGGCGAGGCCCGCCGTCTCGCCGTACTGAACGGACGCGGGGGAGGACAGGGCCCGGTCCGCGGCGACCGCGATGCGCTCGCGGGGGAGGAGGTCGGCGGCGGGCAGGCCGCCGGCCAGGGACAGGACGTCGTCGCGGGCGGTGAGGGTGAGCAGGTCCCGGATGGCGGAGCCGCGGACGTCGCGGAGGCGGCGGGACAGCGGGACGGGGACGTGGGTGGTGGGCACGGGAGATCCACTTCGGAAGGCTGCGGGAGGTGGGCCGGGCACGGTCCCCGGCGGTCGCCCCGGGCGTGGATCGGTCGCGGCGGGGTGGGGCGGCGCGGCCCGGGTGGGGCCGCTCCGTCGAGGATGGCCCCGTTTCCCACCTATCGGTACCGATTTCCCAGAAAGTGGAACTGGTTCAGGTTTCGAACGGGTCACGAGAGTGCCCATCACCTGTATGGACGCTTCCTCGACCCCTACGGTCTGACCTCATGTCGAGCTACCCGCCGCCCGATGAGGACGGCCAGCGCCAGGGATCCGACGAGGGTGCGCGGCCCGCGCAGGGCCAGGCGGACCAGGGCGGCCAGGTTCCCGAGGGCGGCCAGGTGCCTCCGGGCGGCCAGGTTCCCGAGGGCGGCCAGTACGGCCGGCCCGGGCAGGAACATCCCCAGCAGGGCTATCCCCAGCAGGGCGCCTACCCCCAGCAGGGCGGCCCTCCCCCGCAGGGTTACCCACAGCAGGGTGGCTACGGCCAGCAGGGGGCCTACCCGCAACAGGGCGGCTATCCGCAGCAGGGTTACCCGCCGCAGGGCGGCTACCCGGACCAGGGCGGATACGGCCAGCAGGGCGCCTATCCGCAGCAGGGCGGCTATCCCGAGGGCTACGGCCAGCAGCCGGGCGCCTACCCGCAGGGCTACGGCCAGCCCGGCGGCTACCCGCAGCCCGGCGGCTACGGTGCCGCGCCGGTCGTCGACGACCCTCTGGTCCCGGTGTCCTTCGGCGACTGGTGGTCCAAGGTCATCGGCGTGCTGGCGCGCAGCTGGCAGTCGCTGCTGATCATCCAGGTCGCCACGGTGGTGCCGGGCCTGATCGTCGGCGCGCTGATCGGCCTGCTGGCCGGGACCGGCTCGAACATCGGACTGATCATCGTCGTGTCGGCGGTCTCGGCCCTCGTCGTCATCGCGGTGTCGCTGCTCGCCCAGGGTGCGTCGGTGTTCATGGCGGTGCGGGAGGCGACGGACCGGCCCACGTCCCCGGGCGAGGCGCTCCGGTTCGCCGCCGGCCGGGCGCTGCCGCTGCTCGGCTGGGGCGTCCTCGCCGGGATCATGGTGGTGATCGGCTTCATCCTGCTGGTGTTGCCGGGCATCTACCTCCTCGTGGTCTTCGGTGCCGCGCTCACCGGCGTGATCATGTTCGAGAAGGCCGGGATCGGGCGGGCGTTCGAGCTCGTCAACCGGCGCTTCTGGCCCACCTTCGGCCGGCTGATCACCTTCGTCATCGCCGCGGCCATCTACATGGGCATCGTCGAGGCGGTCCTCGGCCTGTTCCTGGACCCGAACGGCTTCGCCTACTCGCTGCTGTCGAGCCTGCTGAGGCTGCCGGTCACGCTGGCATCGGTCGGGGTCGCGGTCGTGACGTACGCGGAGCTGCGCCACCACGAGAACCCGAACGTGACGACGCCGGTGCTGGCCGACGAGCTGCAGCGCTGATCCCCCCAAGGGATCGTCGGTGCCGGATGGCACGCTGGAGGCGATGAGCACCGACGGACTGTTCGAGCTGGACGACGAGCCCGCCTCCGAGCCGGAGGCGGGCTCGGTCTCGTCGAACGCCGGCGCGCCGCTCGCGGTCCGGATGCGGCCGCGGACGATGGAGGAGGTCGTCGGCCAGCGCCACCTGCTCAAGCCCGGTGCCCCGCTGCGCCGCCTCCTCGAGGGCGGCGCGCCGGCGTCAGTGCTGCTCTACGGGCCGCCCGGCACCGGCAAGACCACGCTCGCCCGGCTCATGGCCCGGGCCGGGGACGGCACCAGGCACTTCGTCGCACTCTCGGCGCTGTCGGCCGGGGTGAAGGAGCTGCGCGCGGTGATCGAGGACGCGCGACGGCGGTTGGACCGCAGCGGGCAGCGGACCGTCCTGTTCATCGACGAGGTGCACCGCTTCTCCAAGACCCAGCAGGACGCGCTGCTCGGCGCCGTCGAGGACCGGCTCGTCCTGCTCGTCGCCGCGACCACCGAGAACCCGTCGTTCTCCGTGGTCTCGCCGCTGCTGTCCCGCTCGCTCGTCCTGCAGCTCCAGTCCCTGGAGGAGGACGAGCTCCGGGAGCTGCTCGCCCGGGCCGTCTCCGACCAGCGCGGCCTGAACGGCGCCGTCACCCTCGCCGACGACGGCGAGGCCGCCCTGGTCCGCCTCTCGGCCGGGGACGCCCGGCGTGCCCTCACCGCCCTGGAGGCCGCAGCGGACGGCGTCCAGGCCGACGGCAGCGGGGTCATCGACCTCGCCGCCGTCGAGCGGGCCGTCACCGAGGTCGCCGTGCGCTACGACCGGGCGGGGGACCAGCACTACGACGTGATCAGCGCCTTCATCAAGTCCATCCGCGGCTCGGATCCCGACGCCGCGCTGCACTACCTGGCCCGGATGATCGTCGCGGGGGAGGACGCGCGGTTCATCGCGCGCCGGCTGATGGTGCACGCCAGCGAGGACATCGGGCTGGCGGACCCCACGGCGTTGCAGGCGGCGACGGCGGCCGCCCAGGTCGTGCAGCTCGTCGGGATGCCGGAGGCCCGCCTGGCGCTGGCCCAGGCCACCCTCCACCTGGCGACCGCACCCAAGTCCGGTGCGGTGGTCTCCGCGATCGACGCGGCGATGGCGGAAGTCCGGGCGGGCGCCGTCGGCGCGGTGCCGCCGCACCTGCGGGACGGGCACTACGCGGGCGCGCAGAAGCTCGGCAACGCGGTCGGCTACCGGTACCCGCACAGCGTGCCGGACGGCGTGCTCGCCCAGCAGTACCCGCCCGACGAGCTGGTCGGTAAGGACTACTACGTGCCGACGAACCACGGCGCGGAACGTGTGCTGTCCGAACGGCTGCCCAAGCTCCGCCGCGCGGTCCGCGGCTCAGGCCCGGCGCCCGAGAAGGGCTAGCGCCTCGGCCCACGGGTCGGCGTCGACGGCCGGGAGCGCCGGCGCGAAGGCGGCACCCGGTGCGGTCCGGGCGGGCCCCGCGGGCACGAGCCGGGCCTGTTCGAGCACGGCGGCGACCAGCTCGTCGTCCGGGCGCTCGCCCGCGCCGAGCGCCGTGGTGACGTCCCAGGTGTGCACGACGGTGTCCAGCAGGTGCATCCCGACGACGACGCGGAGCGGGAAGCGGCGCGTCGGGTGGATCTCGGCCAGGAGCACGGCCCGGTCCGCGGGGGCTCCGGCGAGGGCCGCGGTCAGGGCGTCCGCGGAGGCGGGCCAGCCGCCGTGCGGGAGCGGGGCGAAGTCCACGAGAGCCGGCTCGGCGTCGATCACCGCCGTGGCGAACCCGACGTTCTGCCCGGTCATGTGCGCGAGGAGGGCTTCGAGGTCCCAGCCGGCGCAGGGCGTGGGCCGGGCGAGATCCTCTCCGCGGACCGCCGTGACTACCTCGGTAGCCCGGGCCAGCGCGCGCCGGTGCAGCTCGATCGATGTCACGGAGAGACGGTCTACCAGGTCTCCGCCCGGGCGGCGACGGATCGGGCGGTGCCGGGGCCAGGCCGTGCCGAGGGTCAGGCCGTGTCGAGGGTCAGGCCGTGTCGAGGTCAGGCAGTGTCGAGGTCAGGCCGTGTCGAGGGTCAGGCCGAAGGCGCGCAGCGCGGGACCGACCGGGGTGAAGTAGCTGGCACAGCCCCCGTCGTCGCCGCCGCCGCTGTGGATGCCCTGCGCCTGACCGGCCGCGGTGATGTACGGGCCGCCCGAGTCGCCCTCGCGTGAGCAGAGCGAGGCCACGCCCATGCCGTTCTGCAGCTGGCCGTCGAAGTTGACGCTGCGATTGCGGCCGGTGATCTGGCCGCAGACCCGCCCGCTCGTGGCGCCGGTCAGGCACACCGTCGAGCCGACCGGCGCCTCGCGGCTCCCGTGCACGGTCGTCGCGCCGACCGTCGGCTGCGGGGTCCAGCTCGGGTCCGTCACCGGGATCGCGCCGGCGTCGAGGTCCGCGGAGGCGCTCTTCGCGCCGGAGCCGATGGGCACGCCGTCCTCGGACTGCCAGTCAGGGTTGCCGCGCGTGCAGTGCCCGGCGGTGAGGATCCAGTCCTGACGGCCGGCGCGGGCGGTGAAGCCGAGCGTGCACTTCTCGTAGCCGCTCTTGATCGTGTCGCCACCGGACATGTCCGCGTGGTGGGCCGGTCCGCCGGCGCCGGCACGGACCTGCAGCGTGCCGGGGTCGATCCCGGCCAGCATCGCATCGACGGCGGGGGTTCGCGGGCCGGCCAGGGCGACGTCCAGGTGCTGGGTCGCCTCGTCCACGCCGTAGTCCGCGACCTCCGGCGGCAGCCCGCCCGCCGCGGCGCGCTCGTCGAGCGTCCGCTGCAGCGCCGCGGGATCCAGCCGCGGCCCGGTGCGGAGCACGGGAGTGGCGCCGAGGGCGCCGATCGCGTCGACGGTCGAAGGGTCCCAGGTGCCGATCATCAGCCGCGAGGTGGCCGGGTCGAACCACTGACCGGCCAGCGCGGATCCCGCGGCGGCCGCGGCCGCCGGAAGGAGATCGACCGCGGCGGTCTCGCTCAACGGCGCGGGGCCCGGCTCGGCCGAACTCGACGGGGCCGGGGCGGCGGACGCGGGTCCGACGAGGAGGGCACCGGTCAGCACGGCGAGCACGGCCGCCCCGGTCACGAGACGGGTACGGACGGCGAGGGTCGGCACACCCGGGCCAACGAGCCGCTCCCGCCCCGGCCCCGGCCACGGCCCGGGATACGCCCGAAGGTGTGGCAACCCCGGGCGACGGTGACGCCCGGTGCGGGCTACACCCCGTCCCGCTCGACGGGGCAGCTCATGCACCGCGGGCCGCCCCGGCCGCGGCCGAGCTCGCCGCCGGGCACCTCCAGGACCTCGATCCCGTTGCGCCGCAGGAACGTGTTGGTGGTGACGTTGCGCTCGTAGGTCACCACGACGCCCGGCGCGACGGCGAGCACGTTGCACCCGTCGTCCCACTGCTCGCGTTCGGCGGCGTGCACGTCCTGCTCGGCGGTGAGCACCCGGATCGAGTCCAGGCCCAGTGCCGAGGCGATGGCCGTGTGCATCTCCTCAGGCGCGTGGTCGATCATCGCCATCTCCTTCTCGGAGTCCCCCGGCGTGACCGTGTAGGACGGCAGCATCCCGAGCCCGGCGTACTTCACGAACGTCCCGGGGTCCGCCATGGTCATCACGGTGTCCAGGTGCATGAGCGCCCGGGTCTCGGGCAGCTTCAGCGCCACGATCTTCTGCACCTGACCGCCCGCGAACAGCGACTTCGCCAGCCGCTCGACGCCCTGCGGCGTGGTCCGCTCGCTCATCCCGACGAGCACGGCGCCCCCGCCGAGGACCAGGAGGTCCCCGCCCTCGACGGTCGCGGGCCCGTTCACCGAGCCGGCGGACCAGACCTCGAACCCGCCGCCGGCGAACAGCGGATGCCACCGGTAGATCGCCTCGTAGTGCACGGTCTCCCGCATCCGCGCCTTCTTGCGCATGCTGTTGATCGCGACGCCGCCGTGGATCCAGGCGCTCGGGTCGCGGGTGTAGAGGTGGTTGGGCAGCGGCTCGAGGACGAAGTCGTCGAGGTCCAGGACGTGGAAGGCGATCGAGCGCGGCTCCTCGATGCGCTCCAGCACCTCCCGCTTGGTGATCCCGCCGATCATGTGCTCGGTGAGGGTGCCGGGGTCCATCGCGTCGAAGCAGTTCCGCAGCGCGTCGACGGCCAGCGGGCCGTAGATGCGGTCGTCGAAGATCCGGTCGAGAGCGTAGGCGTGGGCCTCGGGGAGCTCGAGGGTGGCGCGCAGCAGGTCCGCGAACAGGTGCACGACCACCCCGCGCTCGCGCAGCGCGTCGGCGAACCGGTCGTGCTCCGCCTGGGCGCGCTGGACCCACAGCACGTCGTCGAACAGGAGGCGGTCCTTGTTGCCGGGGGTGAGCCGCTTGAGCTCCAGCCCCGGCCGGTGCAGCAGGACTTGGCGCAACGTGCCGACCTCGGAGTACACCCCGAACGGGCCACCTGGGTTCATGGCGCACATCGTGTCGGAAGATGTGTCGATGCGTCTGGATCGGACCGACGAGCGGATCGTCACGTTGCTGGTCGACGACGGGCGTCGCAGCTACGCGGAGCTGGGCGCGGAGGTGGGGCTCTCCGCCTCCGCGGTGAAGCGCCGCGTGGACCGGCTGCGCTCCGACGGCGTGATCACGCGGTTCAGCGTGCGACTCGATCCGGGCGCGCTGGGCTGGACCGTGGAGGGGTACGTCGAGCTGTACTGCCGGCCGAGCACGCCCCCCGCCGCGATCAAGGCGGCGGTGTCCGGGCTGCCCGAGGTGGTCGACGCGAGCACGGTCTCGGGCGAGGCGGACGCACTGGTGCGGATCCTGGCGTCGGACATGCGGCACTTCGAGCGGGTGCTGGAGCAGATCGGCGCGGAGCCGTTCGTGGAGCGGACCAAGTCCGTGCTGGTGCTCTCCCCGTTGATCAGGCGGACGCCAGGGGTGTCCTGAAGGGCCGCGCAACGTTCGGGCGTCGAACCGGGTATATGCGCACCGATCGGGCGTGATCCGGCAATGGATCGTGATTGTCCGCGCTACTGAGCGCTATCTACGCTGGCGGGGGACAGGGTCCCGATGGCGTGACCGTCCGCCTTCCCGCAGGGAGTGCCCGTGACCAGCGTCCTTTCCCGCCCGTCCGAGACCGTCCCGAGGAACCCCACGCGCCGGCACTACGTGATGTGCCCGCCGACCCACTTCGCCGTCGAGTACGCGATCAACCCCTGGATGACGCCCGGGGCCGCTGTCGACCTCGATCTCGCGTTCGCCCAGTGGGACACGCTGCGCCGGACCTACGTCGAGCTGGGCCACGAGGTGACCGTCGTCGAGCCCGTGCCCGGGCTGCCGGACATGGTCTACGCGGCCAACGGTGCCACCGTCGCCGGCGGGATCGTCTACGGCGCGATGTTCAGGTACGCGGAGCGGGCGGCCGAGGCCGCCGCCTACCGCCTCGCCCTCGCCGCCGCGGGGCTGACCCGGTTCGCCGAGCCGACCTTCGTCAACGAGGGGGAGGGGGACCTGCTCGTCGCGGGCGAGGTCGTCCTGGCCGGGAGCGGGTTCCGCACGGACCCGCGGGCGCACGTCGAGGCCGCGCGCGTGCTGCGCCGGCCGGTGATCGGGCTCGAGCTCGTCGATCCGCGGTACTACCACCTGGACACGGCGGTGACCGTCCTGTCGGACACCGAGATCGCCTACCTGCCGGAGGCGTTCGCGCCGCGGTCCCGGGGCGTGCTGGCCGGGCGCTACCCGGCCGCGGTGATCGCGAGCGCCGAGGACGCGGCGGTGCTGGGGCTGAACGCGGTGAGCGACGGGCGGCACGTCGTCCTCCCGGCGGCGGCGGCCGGGCTGGCCGCGGAGTACGCCGAGCGGGGCTTCACCCCCGTGGGCGTCGACCTGTCCGAGCTGCTCAAGGGCGGTGGCGGACCGAAATGCTGCACGCTGGAGGTGCGGGCATGACACTGCTGCCGGAGGCGGAGCTCGCGGAGCCGGCCGTCGCCCACGACAGTCCCACCGCCGTCCACGAGCGGCTGATGGCCGAGCACTCGGCGCACAACTACCACCCGCTGCCGGTGGTGATCGCGGACGGGCAGGGGGTCTGGGTCACCGACGTCGAGGGGCGCCGCTACCTGGACTTCCTCGCCGGGTACTCGGCGCTGAACTTCGGCCACCGCCACCCGGTGCTGACCGCCGCCGCGCACCGCCAGCTGGACCGCGTCACCCTGACCAGTCGCGCCTTCGGCAACGACCAGCTCGGCCCGTTCTGCACCGAGCTCGCCGCGCTGCTGGGCAAGCAGCGGGTGCTGCCGATGAACACCGGCGCGGAGGCCGTCGAGAGTGGGCTCAAGGTGGCCCGCAAGTGGGGCTACGAGGTGAAGGGCGTGCCGGCGGGCCGGGCGCGGATCGTCGTCGCGGCGGAGGCGTTCCACGGCCGCACGATCAGCGTGGTCTCGTTCTCCACCGATCCCGAGGCGCGCGGCGGGTTCGGCCCGTTCACCCCGGGCTTCGACGTCGTGCCGTACGGCGACGCCGCCGCGCTCCGGGCCGCGATCACGCCCGAGACGGTGGCGGTGCTGCTCGAGCCGGTCCAGGGCGAGGCGGGCGTGATCGTCCCGCCGCCCGGGTACCTGGCCGCGGTCCGGGAGATCTGCACCGCGTCGAACGTGCTCTACGTGTCCGACGAGGTGCAGGCCGGCCTGGGCCGGACCGGGCACGTCCTGGCGACGCGCGCGGCCGGTGTCGACGCGGACGTCTACCTGCTCGGCAAGGCGCTCGGCGCCGGGATCATGCCGGTCTCCGCCGTCGTGGCCGACTCCGACGTGCTCGGCGTGCTCAAGCCCGGCCAGCACGGTTCGACGTTCGGGGGGAACCCGCTGGCCTGCGCGGTCGGCCGGGCCGTCGTCGGCCTGCTGGCCGAGGGGAGCCTGCTCGAGCACACCCGCGCGATGGGCGAGATCCTGCACGAGGGGTTGCGGGAGATCGTCGGGCACGGGGCGACGGCCGTCCGCGGGGTGGGCCTGTGGGCCGGCGTGGACGTCGACCCGGAGCTGGGGACGGGCCGCGAGGTCTGCGAACGGCTGGCCGCCCTCGGTGTCCTGGCGAAGGACACCCACGGCCCCACCGTTCGCCTCTCCCCGCCGCTGGTGATCACCGAGCCGGACCTGCACACCGCCCTGGCCGCCCTCCGCCACGCCCTGCAGTCCTAGGGCATCGTGACGGTGAGGCGGGGGACGTTCGGGCTCTCGGCCGAGCCGAAGCGCTTCCAGGAGAGCGGGTCCGTCTCGTCGGTCGCGCGGAGCTGCACGGTGCCGGACGTCGTCCCGGCGGCGGCCCACTCCTTCACCAGGGGTGTGACGTCCACGGTGGTCCAGCCGGGGGCGCACGCGGCGTTGTTGCCCCGGGTGTCGGTGCTGGTGGCGCGCACCGCGTCGGCGGCGGGCTGGTTCGCCCAGCGCAGTGCCGGCCCGATCGGCCCGGCGCCCGGGTTCAGCGAGCGGACCTCCCAGGCCCGGGCCTTGCACGAGGCGGACCAGCCCTGGAACACCTCCAGCATCGCGGTGCCGATCGGCTTCCCGGCGAGCTGCGCGACGTCCCAGGTGAGGTAGCTGCGGGCGGCCGCGACCCCGTCGTAGCTGCCGATCCGGAGCTCGGGCTCGCCGGAGGTGTCGGTGTTGCGGATGGTCGTCTGCACGGTCGTGTCGAAGGGGACGGGCGCGGCCCCGGCCGGCTTCTCGGCGGCCACCACCCGGCTGACGGCGGACTCGGCCTCGGTCATCCCGGTGCGGCCGTCGAGCGCCGGGGCCGGGACCGCCTCGGCGGCACCGCGCAGGGCGAGCGCGGGCGCCGGACCCGTCGGCACGCCGTCCTTGCGGATCGACGCGACGAAGCCGGCGCGTGTTGCCTCGACCTCGAGGCTCCAGCCCGGGGCGACCTGCGGGTAGACGGCGCGGTTGGCGGCGAGGCGCGGAGCGGGCAGCGCGGTGGGCCAGGCGACGGCCGCGGACCCGCCGCCGGCATACCGGACGGACGGCCCGGTGGGGGTGAGCGTGAGGTCGTGCGGTCCCGCGACGGGGCGGACGACACCGTCGGGATCCGTGCGCAGCGTCAGGTCGACCGGCAGCCACTCGGCCCCGCCGGACGCGGCCGGGCGCTGCACGCGGACCGGGCCGGAGTAGAGCGTGACGGTGCGGGCACCGTCGGCGCGGACGGCGGTGTCGCTGGACGCGGTGGTGGCGTCCTCGGTGAGCGGGGCCCCGGCCGGAGGTGTCGCGGTCGGCGGGGGAGTCGCGGCGGAGGCGACACCCGGTGAGAGGAGCCAGAGGAGCGATGTTGCGAGTAGTGCGGTCGCGGCGGTCGCCGCGCGTCGTGACATGTCCGAAGAACTACGGCCAGGGACCACGCACGGCAAGATAGCTGCGTCGGGAGAGACCGTGTCGGGGGAACGAAGTCACCCGATGGCGCAGCCGCTCGGCGGACCGATCTGACCGCGGGTAGTCAAAATTGTGTGATCGACAGTCAGTCGTCGCCGGAAAACGGCCGTCCGCCGACTCCTGGGCGCGCGAGCAGTTCGGGCTTGACGGCACCGAACATCACGGTGAGCAACATCTCGGCCGTCTGGTCCGCCGTCTCGTCCGGTCGGTTGAGGCTGCGGACCAGGAGCAGGTTGATCACCACCCCGCTCAGCTCGGCCGCGGGCGGGAACGGATGCAGCTCTCCGGAGCGCTGTCCGTCCTCGATCAGACCCTGGATCGCGGTCGTCATCGGGGCGAGGTTCCGCGGGTCCCCCTGGTCCGCCGGATCCGGCGGCGCGGTGGTGCGCGCGGTGTAGTCCAGCATCGCCAGGGCCAGGGCCGCGGTGAGCGCCCGGTGCCGGGCGCTGGTCCGGCTCAGGGCTCTGACCTGCTCACTCAACGCGTCGACGACCGGTCGGCCCGTCCGGCGGTCCTGCTCCGCGGAGAGCGCGAGCGGTCGGAGCAGCGGGGCGTACACCGTGCCGATGAGCGCGTGCTTGGTCGGGAAGTGGTTGTAGGCCGTCGCGGGGCTGACCCCGGCGGCGGCGGCGACGTCCTCCACGCGCGTCTGGTTCCAGCCACGGGTGCCGAAGAGGGCATCCGCGGATTCGAGCAGGGCGCGGCGCGTGCGCTCACGTTTCGTCCGTGCCGCACGGACCCGCGGATCTTCCGGGGGAGCTGTCTCATCGGGGGGCATCGCACTCCGTCACCGTTTCTTCGCCCAACCATACTTGACTCCAGTTCGACCGGTACCCCACACTGGTGACGCGCTACTTGAATATCGAACAACGGTTCCCGATCGCCGCAGGGCACGGCGGCGGTCGGGACCGGTGCCGGGGGCAGCCGGGCCGCAGGGGTGCGGCTCGGACGCCCTTTCCGACGCCGGGCGGAGCACCGCACCACAGCGGCACACCTCGACGGGCACATCGAGGCGTGCCGCTGAGTCCGCGCACGGCATCGGGGGCCCGGTAGTCCCCGGTGCAGGGAGAGGGGAACCCGTCGATGTACACCTCTGTTCGCACGCTCATGTCCGGATCCGGCCGATGAGCGCCGCCGCCGAGCAGTTCGCCCACCACGTCGGTCAGCCGGAGCAGCGGCTGATCTCGATAGTGCCCGCCCTGGAGCTCGAGCTCCCGGCGGAGCTGGAGGAGGTCCCGGAGACCTCGGGGCGCTCGCTCCCGGAGCCCGCGGCCCTCGAGCAGTTCGTCGCGGGCGCCGTCGAGGGCGACACGCGCGCCAGGGACGAGCTGCTCACCGAGATCCGTCCGCTGGTGCTGCGGTACTGCCGGGGCCGGCTCGGCCGTCAGGAGACCGTCATCGGCTCGGCCGAGGACGTCGCCCAGGACGTCTGCCTGGCCGTCGTCAACGCGCTGCCGACGTACACCGTGAAGGGCCTGTCGTTCCGCGCCTTCGTCTACGGCATCGCGGCGCACAAGGTCACCGACGCCTTCCGGGCGATCGGGCGCAACCGGTCCGAGCCAGTCGCGGAGGTGCCGGACATGGCCGTCAGCCACGACGGCCCGGAGCACCGGGTCCTCGCGGTCGAGCTCAACCACCGCCTCGGCGGCCTGCTCGACACGCTCACGGAGCGTCAGCGCGAGGTCCTCGTGCTGCGGCTCGCGGTCGGGCTGAGCGCCGAGGAGACGGCGAAGACCGTCGGCTCGACGCCCGGTGCGGTCCGGGTGACCCAGCACCGCGCGCTGGGCCGGCTCCGCCAGCTCGTCGCCGAGACCGGGGTGGCCGTGCCCGGGCTCGCCGCGACCCCCGCCCCGGCCGACGACGAGGACCGGGACGGCCGATAGAGGCGGGCGACCCGTCCTCGGTCGAGGACGGCCGAGGGTAGTAGCCTGTCCGCGATCACCACGAGAGGTGGCGATCACCTCACTTGATGATCGCGGGAGGGCTTTGTGTCGGCTGGTCAGATCGCTGCGCTGATCGCCGCGGGGGCTTTCGTCGTGCTCGTGGTGCTGATCGCGATCCCGCTGCTCAAGCTGGGTCGCACGCTCGACGAGGCGACCGTGGCCATCCGCAAGGCCCACGAGGGCAGCGCTCCGCTGCTCACCGACGCGCACGCCACCCTCAGCTCGGTGAACACCCAGCTCGAGCGGGTCGACGGGATCACCTCGAACGCGCGCCAGGTCAGCAGCAACGTGTCCGTCCTGACGTCGCTGTTCACGGCTACCCTGGGAGGTCCGCTGGTGCGGGCCGCCGCGTTCTCCTACGGGTTGAACAAGGCGGTCAAGGCACGCAGGGCGGGCAAGGATGCTGGGGCGCACGCGCTGCGTGGCCGCAAGGGCAAGGTCAAGGGGAAGAAGTGAAGCGCCTGTTCTGGCTCGGCGTCGGTGCGGCCGCGGGCGTCTACGTCTCCCGCCGGGTCACCGAGACCAAGCAGCGGCTCACCCCGCAGGGTATCGGCGCGGACCTCGCGGACGGCCTGCGTGAGCTCGGTGCCGGCCTCGGGGCCTTCGGCGCCGAGGTGCGCGCCGGGATGTCGGCCCGCGAGCGGGAGCTGACGGACCTGGTGGAGCGCCGGACCGGCGCCGTGCTGCCCACGTACTCCGACGCCGTGTCCGAGGACGCTCCGCGTGGCGCCCGCCCGACCGCGAACCCCGGCGCGCGAGCGCGCCGGGCAGGAGCCTGAGCGGCGTCTCCGCCGCGCTCCTGCCGTTCGTCGCGTCCGTTCCTCCTCCTGATCCGGAGAGATCACTCCCGTGCAGACCCATGAGATCGTCCGCCGCTTCACCGATCACTTCGTCGCGGCCGGCCACACCCGCGTCCCCAGCGCGTCGCTGATCCTCGACGACCCGAACCTGCTGTTCGTCAACGCCGGCATGGTGCAGTTCAAGCCCTACTTCCTGGGCGACGTCCCGGCGCCGTACCCGCGCGCCACGTCGATCCAGAAGTGCGTGCGCACCGGCGACATCGACGAGGTCGGCCGCACCACCCGGCACAACACGTTCTTCCAGATGGCCGGCAACTTCTCCTTCGGGGACTACTTCAAGGCCGGCGCGATCGAGCACGCCTGGAACCTCGTCACCGGTGACCAGGCGTCGGGTGGGTTCGGCTTCGACCCGGACCGCATCTGGGTCACCGTCTACGAGACCGACGACGAGGCGATCGCGCTCTGGAAGCGCATCGCCGGGCTGCCCGACGAGCGCATCCAGCGCCGCGACGGCAAGGACAACTACTGGGACATGGGCGTGCCCGGTCCCGGCGGCCCCTGCTCGGAGATCTACTACGACCGCGGGCCGGAGCACGGCCGCGACGGCGGCCCGGTCGTCGACGAGGACCGCTACCTCGAGATCTGGAACCTCGTCTTCATGCAGGACGAGCGCGGCGAGCTGAGTCCCAAGCTCGGCCACCCGCCGGTCGGCACCCTGCCCAGCAAGAACATCGACACCGGCATGGGCGTCGAGCGCGTCGCCTACCTGCTGCAGGGCGTCGCGAACGTCTACGAGACGGACCTGGTCCGCCCGGTCATCGCCCGCGCCGAGGCCTTCTCCGGCCGCAGGTACGGCGCGAACCCGGAGGACGACACCCGCTTCCGGGTGATCGCGGACCACGCCCGTTCCGGCGTGATGATCATCGGCGACGGCGTGACACCCTCGAACGAGGGCCGCGGGTACGTCCTGCGCCGGCTGCTGCGCCGCATCGTCCGCTCCGCCCGCCTGCTGGGCGTCACCGAGCCGGTGCTGCGTGCGTTCGCCGAGGTCGTGCGGGACGAGATGGCCCCGACCTACCCGGAGCTGCAGACGGAGTTCGAGCGGATCTCCGCCGTCGTCGAGGCCGAGGAGGAGGCGTTCCTCTCCACCCTCACCGCCGGCTCGCGGATCTTCGACACGGCCGTGGCCGAGACGAAGTCCTCCGGTGCGCTGATCCTTCCCGGTGACCGGGCCTTCCAGCTGCACGACACCTACGGCTTCCCGATCGACCTGACCCTGGAGATGGCCGCCGAGCAGGGCCTCGAGGTCGACCAGGACCGGTTCACCGCCCTCATGCAGGAGCAGCGGACCCGCGCCAAGGCGGACGCCGCCGGCCGCAAGATCGGGTTCGTGGACGCGTCGGTCTACCGGGCCGTCCTGGACACGCACGGCTCGACGAGCTTCCTCGGCTACACCGAGCTGGTCGCCGAGGGCTCGATCGTCGGGCTGCTGAAGGACGGGCAGCCCGTCCCCGCCGCGGCCGAGGGCTCGAACGTGGAGGTCGTGCTGGACCGCACGCCGTTCTATGCCGAGGCCGGTGGCCAGCAGGCGGACACCGGCGAGCTGCGGTCGGACTCGTTCACCGTGCGCGTCGACGACGTCCAGTCACCCGTCGCGGGCCTGCGCGTGCACCGCGGGGTCGTCACGCACGGCACCGTGACCGTCGACTCGTCCGTCGTGGCCGAGGTCGACGTGGCGCGCCGCGCCGCGATCTCCCGAGCCCACACCGGCACGCACCTCGTGCACGCCGGGGTCCGCGGGGCGCTCGGCACCTCCGCCGCCCAGGCCGGGTCGCTCAACGCCCCCGGGCGGCTCCGGTTCGACTTCACGTCGCCGGGCGGCGCGGTGTCGCCCACGGCGCTGGCGGAGATCGAGTCCGAGGTGAACACGGTCCTGCAGCAGAACCGCGAGATCGAGACCTACGAGACCTCGATGGACGAGGCCCGCCGGCGCGGCGCGATGATGCTCTTCGGCGAGAAGTACGGGGACCGCGTCCGCGTCGTGGACATGGGCGACTACTCGCGCGAGCTGTGCGGCGGCACGCACGTCGGCCGCACGGGCGAGCTCGGCCTGGTCAAGGTGCTGTCCGAGGGCTCGATCGGCTCGGGCGTGCGCCGGGTCGAGGCCCTCGTCGGCCTCGACGCCTTCGACTACATGTCCAAGGAGCACCTGCTGGTCAGCCGGCTCGCCGAGCAGCTCAAGGCCCGCCCGGAGGAGCTGCCGGAGCGGGTGAACGGGCTGGTCGAGAAGCTGCGCGACGCCGAGCGGGAGATCGAGAAGCACCGGGCGGACGCCGTCCTGGCCTCTGCCGGGACGCTCGCGGACCGGGCCGAGGATCTCGACGGCACCGCGCTCGTCGCCGTCGCGGCCCCGCCCGGGCTGGGCGGCAACGACCTGCGCTCGCTCGCCTCGGACGTCCGCGGCCGGCTGGGCAGCAAGCCCGGCGTGGTCGCGCTGTTCTCCTCCGACGACGCGGGCAAGGTCGCGTTCGTCGTCGCCACCACCGCCGCGGCCCGGGACCAGGGCCTCGCCGCGGGCAAGCTCATCCCGACGTTCGCGCAGGCCGTCGGTGGGCGGGGCGGCGGCAAGCCGGACCTCGCCCAGGGCGGCGGCACGGAGCCGGCCGGGATCCCCGCGGCCATCCAGGCGCTCCGCGAGGCCGTACGGGCGTGAGGGCGGCGGCACTCATGGCGCTCTCGTTCCCCGTGGCGGCACGTTCGCGCCACGGGTGCCGGCGATGACGTTCACGCGGGGGCGCCGGCTGGGCGTCGACGTCGGGGCGGTGCGGGTCGGCGTCGCGCTGTGCGACCCGGACGGGATCATCGCCACCCCGCTCGTCACCCTCGCCCGGGACGTGGCGGGCGGGGCCGACCTGCGAGCGCTCGCCGAGCTCGTCGCGGAACACGAGGCCGTCGAGGTCGTCGTCGGGCTGCCGCGGACCCTCGCCGGGCGCGAGGGGCCCGCGGCGCAGCTCGCGCTGGAGTTCGCGGAGGCCATCCGAGGCGTCGTCGACGTGCCGGTGGTCCTGCACGACGAGCGGCTGACGACGGTCGTCGCCACCCAGCAGCTCCGCGCGCGCGGGGTGAAGGGGCGCAAGCAACGGGCCGTCATCGACCAGGCGGCGGCCGTCGGCATCCTGCAGGGTTACCTCGACGGGGCCCGTGCCCGGTGAGGGCCGCGGGTCCCGTGTGGGGCCCTCGACACCCGCCGGACACCGGCTGGCTACGCTCGGGGACGTGAACGGTCGCGCCGCGCCCCCGCCGCCCCGGCCGTGGACGCCCCGGTGACGGACGGTTCCGGGCTGCGCACCACCCGGCGCGAGGAGCTCTCCGCCCGGCGGGCCGAGCTGCGTGAGCGGGGCCGCCGCCGTCGCCGCCGGGGCCTGTTCATCCTGCTGGCGATCCTGGTCCTGCTGGGCGCGGTGTTCGGTGGTGGCGCCTACTTCCTCGGCTCGTACCTCTTCACCGACGACTTCGACGGCCCCGGCGAGGGCGACGCCGTCGTCCGCGTGCTCGACGGGGACTCCACCCGGCAGATCGCGACCATGCTGGCCCGCCGCGGCGTCGTCGCGAGCCCGGAGGCCTTCACCGAGGCGGCCGCGGAGAACGCCGCGATCCGCTCGGTGCAGCCGGGCTACTACCAGGTGAAGCTCAAGATGTCCGGCGAGGACGCCGTCGGCGCGATCCTGGATCCCGCGTCGCGCGTCGGCCGCATGGAGGTCCGCGGCGGCGTCCAGCTCGACGACACGCGCTCGCCGGACGGCACCGTCACGCCGGGCGTGCTCAGCCTGATCTCCTCCGCCACCTGTGCGCAGCTCGACGGGGCGCGCACCTGCGTGAGCGCCGACGACCTGCGGAACACGATGGCGACGGCGGACCCGGCGTCGCTCGGGGTGCCGCCGTGGGCCGTCGAGGACGTGACGCGCGCCGAGCCCGGCCGGCGCTTCGAGGGGCTCGTCGTCCCCGGGCTCTACGACGTCGCGCCGGGCACCCCGGCCGCGGAGGTGTGGAAGTCCGTGCTGGGGGTCTCGGTCGCCCGGCTCGCGACGAACGGCCTGGGCGGGGACGAGAACCGCAACGGCCTGAGCTCCTACCAGCTGCTGGTGCTCTCCTCGCTGGCCGAGAAGGAGGGCATCACGCCGGACATGCCGAAGGTGTCCCGCGCGATCGTCAACCGGCTGGCGGGCGACCGGCGCCTCGAGCTGGACTCCACGGTCAACTACCCGCTGGACCTGCAGGCGCTGCGCACCACGGCGGAGGCCCGCGGCACGGCCGGGCCGTACAACAGCTACCAGAACACGGGCCTCCCGCCCACGCCCATCGCCGCCCCCGGCAAGGCCGCGATCGCCTCCGCGCTGAACCCCGAGCCGGGGCCGTGGGAGTACTTCGTGCGCTGCCAGACGGACGGCACCTCCTGCTTCGCGACGACGTTGCCGGAGCACCAGGAGAACGTGCGGAAGGCGATCGCCAACGGCGCGTTCTAGAGGGCCCGTCCTGCGGATCTCCAGCCGGCGGCACAGATCCGCAGGCCAGACCCTGAAGCGGGCTCAGCGCCCGAAGAAGCCCGCCGGGGGATCGGTCGACGGGGTCGCGGTCCGGTCCGTGCGCGGCTCCGCGTTCCCGGCGAAGGCGCGGGCCTCGTCGTCGTCGAGGACGGTGGCGCGGAACGGGTCGGACGCGGTCCGGCGGCACAGCTCGGGAACCGGCAGCGGCGCATCCGACGCGATCAGCACCAGGTTGCCGAAGCGGCGCCCGGTGAGCAGGTCGGGCACGGCGATCAGCGCGAGCTCGGCGAACACGGCCGCCGCCGTCGCGACCTGGCTGCGGGCGAAGTGCAGCGGGCCGCCGTCGGCCACGTTCGCGACGTAGACGCCCCCGGGCGCCAGGATGCGGTGGGCGTCGCGGACGAACTCGACCGACGTCAGGTGCGCCGGCGTGCGGGCGCCCGCGAACACGTCGAGCACGGCGAGATCGGTGCCGCCCGCGGGGATGCCGGCCAGCCGGGCCCGCGCGTCGCCGCTCTGCAGCTGGATCCCCGGGTCGTCCACGGGCAGCCGGGTGCGGACCAGCTCGATCAGCGCCGCGTCGAGGTCGACGACCCGCTGGACGGATCCGGGCCGGGTCGCGGCGACGTAGCGGGGCAGCGTCCACGCGCCACCGCCCAGGTGCACCGCGCGGACGGGCCGGTGCGCCGGCGCGATCGTGTCCACGACGTGCGCGATCCGCCGGACGTACTCGAACTCCAGATGCTCGGGGTCGTCGAGGTCGACGTGGGACTGGGCGGTGCCGTCGAGCAGCAGCGTCCACGCCTGGGGCCGGTCGGGGTCCCCGACCAGCTCCGCGAGGCCGTGGTCGACCTCGGCACGGATCACCGCGGAGGCGGTCCGTTCGGGACGTCGGGAGAGCACCCACGCCATCCTGCCCGGTGCGCACTACCACGGGGGACCGACTCCGTCACCGTGGCCGCGGTGCCTACGCCCGGGTTGTCCCCACCCCCTCCCGCCTGTCCACAACGAGCGCATTCGTCCGCGCGGCGGCCCGGTGCGGCCGCAGCATCGTGGGCATGAACTCCGGGACGATGCTCCTGCTCGTGGCCCTCGCAATGGTCGACGGCGCGGTGGCGGGCCGCGGCGCCCGGCTCCTGCTGGCCCGGTTGCGACGCGGTGCCCGGGTGTCGCCGCCGTGGTGCGAGGTGGCGGTGGCGCTCGTCTGGGGGCTCGGCACGGCCGTGGTGCTGCAGGGCGGGGCGGACGTCCGGTGGCTGCCGCTCGTCCTCGGGCTCGGCTGGCTGCTGGTCGCCTGCGGGGCGGTCGACGTCGTGCACCGGCGGCTGCCGGACACCCTCACCCTGCCGGCCGTCCCCGCGGTGCTCCTGCTGCTGGTGCCGCTCGGGTTCGGTGCCGTGCTGCGGGCGGCGGGCGGGGCCGCGCTGCTGCTGGGCGCCCACGCCCTGGTCCACCTGGTGTCGCCCTGCGCGCTCGGGGCCGGCGACGTGAAGTTGGCGGCCCCCGTGGGCGCCGTGCTGGCGGCGGTCTCCTGGCCGGCGGTGCTCCTCGGGACGGTGCTGGCGGCGCTGATCAGTGCCACTCTGGCGCTGGTCCTCCTGCGGCGCGGTCGCCGCGAGGTGCCGCACGGGCCGTCGATGCTGGTCGCGTCCTGGGCGGTGGTCGCCCTGGCGGCCGGGTCGTTCGGTGCGGGGTGAGAGGATTGCGGGCGTGTTGCGTTGGATCACTGCCGGGGAGTCCCACGGCCCCGCGCTGGTCGCCGTGCTCGAGGGCATGGTCGCCGGCGTCGAGGTCACCACCAAGGAGCTGCAGGCCGAGCTGGCCCGCCGCAAGCTCGGCCACGGCCGCAGCCCCCGGATGGCGTTCGAGGCGGACGAGCTCGAGGTGATCGGCGGCATCCGGCACGGCCTCACCCAGGGCGGCCCGGTGGCCGTGCGGATCGGCAACACCGAGTGGCCCAAGTGGGAGACGGTGATGGCCGCCGACCCGGTGGACCCCGAGCTGATCGCCAACCGCGCGCGCAACGCCCCGCTCACCCGGCCCCGCCCCGGGCACGCGGACCTCGCCGGCATGACCAAGTACGGCTTCGACGACGCGCGCCCGGTGCTCGAGCGGGCCAGTGCGCGGGAGACGGCGTCCCGGGTGGTGCTCGGGACCGTGGCCAAGGCGTTCCTCAAACAGGCGTTCGGGGTGGACGTCGTGTCCCACGTCGTCGCGATCGGGGCGGTCGACGCCCCGGAGGACCAGCCCGTGCCCGGCCCCGGCGACCTGGACCGGGTTGACGCGAGCCCGGTCCGCGCGTTCTCCGAGGAGACGACGGCGCGGATGATCGCCGAGATCGACGCGGCGCACGAGGACGGGGACACCCTCGGCGGCGTCATCGAGGTGATCGCCTACGGGCTGCCCGTCGGCATCGGCTCCTACGTGCACGCGGACCGCCGCCTCGACGCGCGCCTGGCCGCGGCCCTGATGGGCGTCCAGGCGATGAAGGGCGTCGAGATCGGCGACGGGTTCCGCACCGCCCACCGCCGGGGCAGCGCCGCGCACGACGAGATGATCCCCGGGGACCCGATCAAGCGGTTGTCCAACCGGGCCGGGGGCATCGAGGGCGGCATGACCAACGGCGAGCCCGTGCGGGTCCGGGTCGCGATGAAGCCCATCTCGACCGTGCCGCGGGCGCTGCGCACGGTGGACGTGGCGACGGGGGAGGAGGCCACCGGCATCCACCAGCGTTCGGACGCGTGCGCGGTGCCGCGGGCCGGCGTCGTCGTGGAGTCGATGGTGGCGCTGGTGCTGGCGGACGCGGCGCTGGAGAAGTTCGGCGGGGACTCGATCGCGGAGACCCGGCGCAACGTCGCCTCCTACCTGGAGTCCGCCGGACCGCTCCGCGCGGCCGATCGGGAGCGGCCGAATGAGTGAGCAGGACCGCCCCACGTTGGTGCTCGTCGGGCCCCCGGGTTCGGGCAAGAGCACGGTCGGCAAGGTCCTGGGCAGGCGTCTCGGCGTCGGCTTCACCGACGTCGACGCCGAGATCGAGACGCGGATCGGCAAGACCGTCGCGGACATGTTCCTGCAGGACGGCGAGGGCGCCTTCCGGGCGCTCGAACGCGAGGTCGTCGCGGAGCTGCTGTCCCGGGACTGCGGCGTGCTGGCGCTCGGCGGCGGGTCCGTGCTGGCCGAGGCCACGCGGGTGAAGCTGCGCGGGCACCGGGTGGTGTCGCTGACCGTCGGGCTGGCGGACGGGCTGCGCCGCACCGGCATGTCCACCGCGCGCCCGCTGCTCGCCGGGGTCAACCCGCGCGCGACGTTCCGGGCCCTGCTCGACGCCCGCGCCCCGCTCTACCGCGAGGTCGCGACGGTCGAGGTGGACACGGTGCGCCGGAGCGCGAACCAGGTGGCCGCGGCGGTGCTGGCGGCGCTGGGCGAGGGCCCGGACGAGCTGCCGCCGGCGGCCGCGGACGCGGTGGACCCGGACGACCGCCCCACCCCGCACGAGGACTCGCCGCTGCCCGATCCGGTGCTGGGCCGCCCCCAGGGCTGAGAGGCCCAGGGAGGGGGGAACGGCAGCCGGTTAGGGTTCCCCCATGACCGAACCCGTGCGGATCACGGTGGCCGCGGAGCGGCCCTACGACGTCGTCGTGGGCCGGGGGGTGCGCGCCGGGCTCGCCGGGGTCGTCACCGACCTCGGGGCCCGCACCGTCCTGCTGATCCACCAGCCCGGCCTCACCGACGCCGCGGAGTCCGTCCGCGCCGACCTGGAGGCCGCCGGCCTCGACGCCCACCGCCTCGAGATCCCGGACGCCGAGGAGGGCAAGTCCCTCGCCGTCGCGGGCTTCTGCTGGGAGGTCTGCGGGCAGATCGGCCTCACCCGCGCGGACGTGGTCGTCGGCTTCGGCGGGGGCGCGGCCACGGACCTCGCCGGGTTCGTCGCCGCCACGTGGATGCGCGGGGTCGCGGTCGTGCACGTGCCGACGACGCTGCTCGGCATGGTCGACGCGTCCGTCGGCGGCAAGACCGGCATCAACACCGGCGCCGGGAAGAACCTCGTCGGGGCGTTCTACGAGCCGTCCGCCGTGCTCGTCGACCTCGCGACGCTGGAGACCCTCCCGCCGGACGAGCTGGCCGCCGGCATGGCCGAGGTGGTCAAGGCCGGGTTCATCGCGGACCCCGTGATCCTGGACCTGGTCGAGCAGGGCCCGAAGGCCGCCCTGGACCCGGCCGGGGAGGTGCTGCCCGAGCTGGTCCGCCGCGCGATCGCGGTCAAGGCGGACGTGGTCGGCACGGACCTGCGCGAGTCCTTCCGGCGGGAGATCCTGAACTACGGCCACACCCTGGCCCACGCCATCGAGCGCCGCGAGGCCTACACCTGGCGGCACGGCGCGGCGGTCAGCGTCGGCACCGTCTTCGCCGCCGAGCTGGGCCGGGCCGCGGGCCGCCTCGACGACCCCACGGCGGACCGGCACCGCGCGATCCTGCAGTCCCTCGGCCTGCCGGTCACCTACGACGCGGACGCGCTCCCGGAGCTCGCCGAGTCCATGAGGGGCGACAAGAAGTCCCGTGCCGGGAAGCTCCGGTTCGTGGTGCTGGACGGCCTCGCGAACCCGGGCCGCCTCGAGGACCCCGCCCCGGAGCTGCTGGCCCGGGCGTACGCGCGCGTGGCCGAGGCAGGGGCCGAATGACGCGGCAGGTGCTGGTCCTCAACGGCCCCAACCTCAACCGGCTCGGCACCCGCGAGCCCGGCATCTACGGCGCGACGACCTACGCGGACCTCGTCGAGCTGTGCGTCAAGAAGGGCGCGGAGCTGGGCCTGCAGGTCGAGGTCCGGCAGACGAACCACGAGGGCGAGCTGCTGGGCTGGCTGCACGACGCCGCGGACGCGGGCACCCCGGTCGTCCTCAACCCGGCGGCGTGGACGCACACCTCCGTCGCGGTCCGGGACGCGTGTGCGATGCTCACCGCCCCGCTGGTCGAGGTGCACATCAGCAACGTGCACACCCGCGAGGAGTTCCGCCACCACAGCTACGTCAGCGCGGTCGCGACGGGCACGATCGTCGGCCTGGGCGTCCAGGGCTACCCCCTCGCCCTGACCTGGATCGCCCAGCAGTGACCGCACGCGCTTCTCGACGCCGGAATCCGCGTTATGGAGCCTTGACGCGACCGGGGAGGCGCGAAGAGCGCGTCGTGGCTCCACACCGCGACCAGGGGGGCTCAGCCGAAGGCCATCACGAACTCCTCCTGGGAGCGGGGGCGGAAGACCACGTTGCTCCTCCGGACGTCCAGTAGCGGCGAGCTGGAGTCGTCGGAGTACCGGTGGCCCGGGTAGACGACGGGGTTCCCGGCGAGCGTGGCGAGCCGCTGCAGGCTGGTGTACATCGCCTCGACGTCCCCGCCCGGGAAGTCCGTGCGGCCGCAGCCCTGCAGGAACAGCGTGTCCCCGGCGACGAGCCGCCCGCCGTGGCCCTGCCCGATGAGGAAGCACTGGCTCCCCGGCGTGTGCCCGGGGGTGTGCAGCAGCCGGATCGGCACGCTCCCGACCTGCAGCAGGTCGTCGTTGTCGTGCGGGGTGAGGTCGCTCGCGGCTATCCCGGTGACCTTGGTGACCCACTCCGCCTCCGCCCGCTGGACGTGCACGGGGACCGGCGCGCGGCCGAGCAGCTCCGCGAGCCCGGTCAGGTCGAAGCCCATCATCCGGCCGCCGACGTGGTCCGGATGGTGGTGCGTCACCAGCACTCCGGTGAGCCGCATCCCGTCGGCCTCGACGATGTCGAGCAGGTCCCCGGGCGCGTACGCGGGATCGACGACGACCGCCTCGCGCGTCGCGAGGTCCCCGATCAGGTAGGAGAAGTTGACCATCTGCGCGGCGATCCGGTCGCCCACGGCGTAGTCCTGGCCGGAGAGCAGCTGCCGGAAGTAGAGACCCTCGGTACCGCCGCTGATGCCTGCGTTCACGCGCCCAGCCTAGGCTGGCAACCATGTCTCACGCGTCCCGCCGGACGGCTCTCCGCGCGCTCGTCCGAGAGGCCGGGCTCGACGCCCTGCTGGTCACCGACCTGGTCAACGTGCGGTACCTGACCGGGTTCACCGGTTCCAACGCCGCGCTGCTCCTGCACGCCGACGGCGACGCCCGGACCCGGTTCGGCACGGACGGCCGCTACCTGACCCAGTCCGCCGCGGAGGTGCCGGACCTGGTGCCCGTCATCGAGCGCGCGACCGCCCGAGCGCTGATCGGGCGGGCCGCGGCGCTGGACGTCGCGGCGCTGGGCTTCGAGTCGGACGCCGTCACCGTCGAGGAGCACCGCGCGCTCGTCGACGCGGCCGAGGGCGTCACCCTGGAACGCGCGCCCGGGCTGGTCCAGCAGCTGCGGGTGGTGAAGGACGACACCGAGATCGACGCCCTGCGCCGGGCCTGCGCGATCGCCGACGCCGCGCTGGCCGACCTGATCGCGGCCGGGGGGATCCGGGAGGGCCGCACGGAGCGCGACGTCGCGCTGGACCTTGAGGAGCGGATGCGCCGCCTCGGCGCGCAGGCCCCGGCGTTCGAGTCGATCGTCGCCGCCGGCGCGAACTCCGCCATCCCGCACCACAGCCCGACCGGCGCGCAGCTGCGCCGCGGCGACCTGGTGAAGCTGGACTTCGGCGCGCTCGTCGACGGCTACCACTCGGACATGACCCGCACGTTCGTCCTCGGGCCGCCGGCGGACTGGCAGCGCGAGCTGTACGACCTGGTCGCCCGGTCGCAGGCCGCCGGGCGGGCCGCGGTGCTGCCGGGGACCCAGGTGTCCGACGTCGACAAGGCGTCCCGGAGCGTCATCGCGGACGCGGGCCGCGGCGAGCAGTTCCTGCACGGGCTGGGGCACGGGGTCGGCCTGCAGATCCACGAGGCGCCGGCGCTCTCGGCGTCGGGGAGGGGCGCGCTGGCCGAGGGCATGGCGGTGACCGTCGAGCCGGGCGTCTACCTGGAGGGGCGCGGCGGAGTGCGGATCGAGGACACGCTCGTCGTCCTGGCGGGCGCGGCCGAGCCGATCACGCTGACCACCCGCGAGCTGGTCGAGCTGTAGGCGATGCGGGCGGGAACACTCGGGCAGCCGGCGGAGGCCGGGCGCCTCCCCGCCCGTCGGAGCGCGGCGCTATCCTTGCGGACGGCTCGGTGGAGCCCACCGGGATCGGTGGTCCACCGCAGAGAACTCCGCAGCGTGCGGTCGTACCGGTCTTCGCAGGTGCGGCTCCCGCATGCCCGCTCCTCCGACGAACCGCGACGAACCAGGAGATACCCGCACGTGGCCACCACGAACGACCTGAAGAACGGCTTGGTGCTCAACCTGGAGGGCCAGCTGTGGTCGGTCCAGGCGTTCCAGCACGTCAAGCCCGGCAAGGGCGGCGCCTTCGTCCGCACGACGCTGAAGAACGTGATGACCGGCAAGGTCGTCGACAAGACGTTCAACGCCGGCACCAAGGTCGAGACCGCGACGGTCGACCGCCGGGACATGACCTACCTGTACCGCGACGGCGCGGACTTCATGTTCATGGACGGGGACACGTTCGACCAGATCCCGCTCCCCGCGCCGGTCGTCGGCGAGAACGCCAACTACCTGCTGGAGAACCAGGTGGCGCAGGTGTCGTTCCACGAGAACACCCCGCTGTTCATCGAGCTGCCGACCTCGGTCGAGCTGGTCATCCAGCACACGGACCCGGGCCTGCAGGGCGACCGCTCCACCGGCGGCACCAAGCCCGCCACGCTGGAGACCGGCGCCGAGATCAAGGTGCCGCTGTCTGCGCGGCCGAGCACGGCCTCGGCAAAGTCGAGCCAGTCGTCCAGATCGGCGAGGGGGATGGCAGACGTCCCTGCCGCGCACCCTACGGAACCGGCGTCCGGTCAGAGGCGAAGCCGCGGGTC
>NZ_JAODNI010000095.1 GCF_025465255.1 Pseudonocardia sp. | reverse complement strand
GGCCCCGCCCGCCCCGACGGAGGAGATCGCTCCCACCGACGGCCGCCTGGAGAGGCTGCGCGGCCGCCTCGCCCGCTCCCGTTCCGGGTTCGGGCAGAGCCTGCTGGGCCTCCTCGGCGCCGGCGAGCTCGACGAGGAGTCCTGGGAGGACGTCGAGGCGACCCTCCTGCAGGCCGACCTCGGCCCCGAGATGACCTCCGAGCTCGTCGAGACCCTGCGCACCGAGCTCGCCACCCGCGGCGTCCGCACCCCGGAGCAGGCACGGCAGCTCCTCCGGGACGTGCTCGGCCGCGCGCTCGGGCCGGACGTGAACCGGTCCGTCGCGGCACTCCCGCACGACGGGCGGCCGGCCGTGGTGCTCGTCGTCGGCGTCAACGGGACGGGCAAGACCACCACCACCGGCAAGCTGGCCCGGGTCCTCGTGGCGAACGGCCGGCACGTGGTCCTGGGCGCGGCGGACACGTTCCGCGCGGCCGCCGCCGAGCAGCTGCAGACCTGGGGCGAGCGGGCCGGTGCCAAGGTCGTGCGCGGCGCCGAGGGCGCGGACCCGGCAGCCGTCGCGTTCGACGCCGTCAAGCGCGGCACGGCGGACGGTGCGGACGCCGTCCTGCTGGACACCGCCGGCCGGCTGCACACCAAGACCGGGCTGATGGACGAGCTGGGCAAGGTCAAACGCGTCGTCGAGAAGCAGGCCGAGGTCGACGAGGTGCTGCTCGTGCTCGACGCGACCACCGGCCAGAACGGGCTGATCCAGGCCCGCGTGTTCGGCGAGGTGGTGAAGGTCACGGGCATCGTGCTGACGAAGCTGGACGGAACGGCCAAGGGCGGCATCGTCTTCCGCGTGCAGCGGGAGCTGGGCGTGCCGGTGAAGCTGGTGGGTCTGGGTGAGGGCCCGGACGACCTGGCTCCGTTCGAGCCGGAAGCCTTCGTCGACGCCCTGCTGACCTGAGCCGGACGAGCGACGACGGTCACAGTGGACGGTCGCCGAACCGTGATGCACGGACGACGGTGCGTGACATGACGGTCACCCTCGCGGTTCGCAGCATTGCGTAATCCCGATGTAACCCGCGGAGGCGGCAGGTTCACTGGTCGGAAACATCGAGCGACCCTCCCCGAAACATCGCGCTTCGATTATTCCGGGCATCTGCCGCTCGGCGAGCGGCGACGAACGGGAGGGAGTTCCGTGGCTGATACCGGCGATACCGCCTGGATGCTTGCCAGTACCGCGCTGGTGCTGCTCATGACACCAGGCCTTGCGCTCTTCTACGGCGGCATGGTCCGTAGCAAGAGCGTGCTCAACATGATGATGATGAGCCTGAGCGCGATGGGCCTGGTCGGCGTCCTCTGGGTGCTGTACGGCTACTCGCTGGCCTTCGGCAACGACGTGGGCGGCGGACTGCTCGGCAACATCACGGACTACTGGGGCCTGAAGGGGCTCTTCGTCGGGTCCTACACCGGCGACGCGCAGTCCTACCCGCTGGTGGGCACCATCCCGTCGCTGGTCTTCGTCGGCTTCCAGGCCACGTTCGCCATCATCACCGTCGCCCTGATCTCGGGTGCGATCGCGGACCGGATGAGGTTCGGCGCCTGGCTGGTCTTCGCCGGCATCTGGGCCACGGTCGTGTACTTCCCGGTCGCGCACTGGGTGTTCGCCTTCGACGGCGTCACCGCCGCGACCGGTGGCTGGATCGCCAACACCCTCAAGGCGATCGACTTCGCGGGTGGTACCGCGGTCCACATCAACGCCGGTGTCGCGGCGCTGGCCCTCGCGATCGTCCTCGGCAAGCGCCGCGGCTGGCCCCGCGAGCCCATGCGCCCGCACAACCTGACGCTGGTCATGCTCGGTGCCGGCCTGCTGTGGTTCGGCTGGTTCGGGTTCAACGGCGGTTCGGCCGTGGGCTCCAACGGCCTCGCCGGCTACGCGATCCTCAACACCATCGTCGCGACCTGCGGCGCGATGCTCGCCTGGCTGGTCGTCGAGCGTGTCCGTGACGGCAAGCCCACGAGCCTCGGAGCCGCCTCCGGCATCGTCGCGGGCCTCGTCGCGATTACCCCGTCCTGTTCCTCGGTCTCCCCGCTGGGCGCCATCGCGGTCGGCGCCATCGCCGGTGTGCTCTGCGCCCTGGCGGTCGGGCTGAAGTTCCGCTTCGGCTACGACGACTCGCTCGACGTCGTCGGCGTCCACCTCGTCGGCGGTATCGCGGGCACCGTGCTCGTCGGCTTCCTCGCCGACCCGGGCTCGGGCGCCGGTGTGGCCGGCCTGTTCTACGGCGGCGGTGTCGACCAGCTCTGGCGCCAGGTCGTCGGCGCGGCCGCGGTGCTCCTCTACTCGGGCATCCTGACCTTCGTCATCGCCTTCGTCGTGAAGGCGATCTTCAGGGGCAGGATCCGGGTCGGCGAGGACGACGAGTACACCGGCATCGACGAGACCGAGCACGCGGAGACCGCGTACGACTTCTCGAGCCACCGCGGCCTGGCGGGCGTCGCCGGGACCCCGCGTCCCGATGCGGCCACCGCCCAGGCGGCCTCCCACGTGCCGGCGCCCGCCGGCAAGGAGGGCTGATCCATGAAGCTGATCACGGCGATCGTCAAGCCGTTCGTGCTGGAGGACGTCAAGGGCGCCCTCGAGCAGATCGGGGTCCTCGGGATGACCGTCTCCGAGGTCCAGGGCTACGGCCGGCAGAAGGGCCATACCGAGGTCTACCGGGGTGCCGAGTACTCCGTGGACTTCGTCCCGAAGGTCCGGGTGGAGGTCGTCGCGGACGACACCCTCGCGGACAAGGTGGTCGACGCCGTCGTCGAGGCCGCGCGCACCGGCAAGATCGGTGACGGCAAGGTCTGGGTGACCCCGGTCGAGACCGTCGTCCGGGTCCGCACGGGCGAGCGCGGGAACGACGCCATCTAGTTCTGTCGCTTCACCGTCGGGGCCCCCCGTGCCCAGTGATAGGTGCGGCGGGCCTACCGTGTCTTTCGACCGGGGGGGTTTCGTCCGGT
>NZ_JAODNI010000083.1 GCF_025465255.1 Pseudonocardia sp. | reverse complement strand
GCGGGGGCGGACGTCCCGGCGGCGGCGGGGCCGGCTGCCACCGGGCCCAGCGCGCTCGGGAAGGCGACGTTCATCCAGGAGCCCGGGGCGGCGGTGCCGGCGTCCAGGGCGTTCGACGCGAACGCGGCCGACGCGGGGTCCGCCCCGTCCGGGAGGCGCTGGCCGGGGAAGCTGCCGTCCGCCGACGCCTGTGCCTCGGAGCTGCCCGAGGAGGCGTTGGTGAGGACCGCGGCACCGAGCACCGAACCCGCGGCGAGCAGCGTGCCCGCGGCGATCGCGCTGCGCCTCACGGCGGTCCGGGCGGGACCGCGCGGGGTGGGGACGGCGGCCGGGGCCGGGACGTCCACCCGGCCCTCGCGGCGCAGCAGCGATCCGACGGACACGACCTCGGCGGAGGCGGTCGTGTGGATGGCGGCGAGCGCGGCGCCATCCATGACGGGCCTGGCCTGCTCCGGGATGAACGGGGCGGCGTCGGGCGAGGAGGTGCGCTGCGCCGGGGGGTTCCGGCGCATCAGCTCCGCCACGGTGACCCTGCCGGTGAGCGGCAGCTTGTTACCGACGCGGTGCTCGAACGTTGCCACGGTGGAACGACCTCCAGGGACTGTGCGACCCGAACAGGTCTACCCGAGTGACGGTGTGTCGTCCAAGTGCTACTCGCCCGCTCGTCGCTGCTCACCCGTTCGGTCGAACTCCGTTCATCGGGCGAGAGGTACCGCTAGCCGATCGTCACAACCTGGAAGGCCTCGGCGACCCGGCCGGCAGGAAGATCGAATCGCCTGGCCACGGTGCCACCGACGCCCCGCAGGAGCTCCTCGAGGTCCGTGCGATGAGCGGTCTGCGAAACATGTGCGCGGAGCGAGGCAACCTTCTTGGGGAAGCTCTCCGTGACGTCCACGACGTGGTTCGTCCGCTCCTCCGGGGCGCCCATGAGCCACATCTCGGAGACGGTCCATGCCTCGAGGCCCTCGTCGGCGAGCAGTTGCGGGTGCGCGAACGGGTTGCGCGCGTCCGGGTAGACGGCCGCGAGGGCGGCCTCGCCGGCGGCGCGGTGGTCCGGGTGGGAAGCCCCGATCCGGTTCCACCAGATCTCCGGGGACTGGGTCAGCACCCGCTGCGGCCGGACCCTGCGGATCTCCCGGCTGATGTCCCGGCGCAGGGGGATGTCGACGATGAGCCGTCCGTCCGGGTAGCCCAGGAACGTGACGTCGTCGACGCCGACCTCCTTGGCCGCGGCGCGCTGCTCGGCCTCCCGCAGCGGGCCCATCTCGGCGCGCGGGGTGTCGTCGAAACCGCCCGCGTCACCGGAGGTGCAGATGCAGTAGGCGACGTGGATCCCGGCGTCGACCCAGGACGCGACGGTCCCCGCCGCACCGAAGTCCACGTCGTCCGGATGGGCGGTGACGACGAGGACGCGCTCGACGTCGGTCCGGGGGGAGACTGGCACGGTTGAAGACTCTCTACGACCTCGTCCGTGGTGGCTCGCTCAGCGGCTCGTCGGGTACCGGTTGCGTTCGGCGTTGAGGCCGTTCCAGCCCATCAGGCCGCCGCCGGCCGCCAGCAGCACGCCGAGGACGTCCATCGTCAGGCCGCCGGAGGTGAACAGCAGGCCCAGGAGGGCGAGCCCGGCCGCGCCGCCCGCGGCGGGCCAGCGGGTGCGCGTGTAGGCGGCGATCTCCGCACCCGCCGCCCCCTTCTTCTTGGCGGCGTTGGACAGCATCGCCACATATCCGACGTGACCCAGGGCGGCGAGAAGCCCGACGAGCGCGATGAGCGTGAACACGATCCCCATGGCCCCCACAGTGCCACGGCCGGAGACCACCGTGGGGTGGAACCCGTCGGAGAGTTGCGGAGGTCAGGGGCGGGTTCTCAGCGTGTTCCCAGCCGGCCCCGGCCGAGCCGCAGCAACATCAGCGCCAGCTCGCGGCCCTCGGGGCCGAGCTCGCGGAAGCGCTCCAGCACCCTCATCTCGCGGCTGTAGACGATCCGCGGACCACCCGCGGCCATCCGGGCCACGCCGATCCGCTTCGAGACCTCGGTGCGCCGCTTGATCAGGCGCAGGATCTCGGCGTCGAGGTGGTCGATCTCGAGCCGCAGCTCGCCGATCTCCTCGGCGGACGGGATGTCGGTCTCGGCTGCGGCGTTCTGCACGGCGCCGGAACGGTCGTCGGTCACGGACATGGTCTCCTCCTGGTGCGGGCCCACCGCCCCGGACACACGAACGCCCCGGGGTCCTGTGGACTCCGGGGCGTAGGTCGGTCTGCGTCAGGCAGGACGATCGACGGGTGCCGGAATCCGGTACCCGTAGGAAAATCGTCCGTCGCGGTGCACCCGGGCAGTGTGCCACACGGTCGCCTCCGGGGGCAGTGTCGGTTCGGGAACCGTCACCCCGCAGAGGTACCGTGTTCGACACGATGAGCGCGCTGTTCGAACTCCCCGCCCAGGCCACCGTCGAGCCCACGACGGCGCGGGGTCGCGCCCTGCTCGAGGGGCTGAACCCGAAGCAGCGGGAGGCGGTCGTGCACGCGGGCACCCCGCTGCTGATCGTGGCCGGGGCGGGGTCGGGCAAGACCCGGGTGCTCACCCACCGGATCGGCTGGCTGCTCGCCGAACGGGACGTGCACCCGGGCGAGATCATGTCCATCACCTTCACGAACAAGGCCGCGGCCGAGATGAAGGAGCGGGTGGACGCGCTGGTCGGGCGCCGGTCCGCCGCGATGTGGGTCTCCACGTTCCACTCCATGTGCGTGCGGGTCCTGCGCCGCGAGGCCAAGCACCTCGGCGTGCGCAGCGCCTTCTCGGTCTACGACGCGGACGACTCGCGCCGGCTCGTCGGCCTCGTCGCGCGGGACCTCGAGCTGGACCCGAAGAAGTTCGCCCCGCGGGCGCTGGCCGCGCAGATCTCGAACCTCAAGAACGAGCTGCTCTCCGCGGACGACGCCGCGTCCCGCGCGGGCAACGAGCACGAGCGGCGGATCGCCGAGGTCTACGCGAACTACCAGTCCCGGCTGCGCCAGGCGAACGCCTTCGACTTCGACGACCTGATCATGGAGACGGTCTCGCTGCTGCAGCGGATGCCCGCCGTCGCCGAGTACTATCGGCGCCGCTTCCGACACGTGCTGGTGGACGAGTACCAGGACACGAACCACGCGCAGTACGTACTGGTCCGCGAGCTGGTCGAGCCCGCGACGGCCGGGGCGCGGCCCGCCGAGCTGTGCGTCGTCGGGGACTCGGACCAGTCCATCTACGCCTTCCGGGGCGCGAACATCCGCAACATCACCGAGTTCGAGCAGGACTTCCCGGACGCCTCCACGATCCTGCTCGAGCAGAACTACCGCTCCACCCAGACGATCCTCACGGCCGCGAACACGGTCATCGCCCGCAACCCGAACCGCCGGGACAAGCGCCTGTGGTCGGACCAGGGGGACGGCGAGAAGGTCGTCGGCTACGTCGCGGACAACGAGCACGACGAGGCGTCGTTCGTCGGCCAGGAGGTGGACCGCCTCGTCGACTCCGGGGAGTTCCGGAACTCGGACATCGCGATCTTCTACCGGACCAACGCCCAGTCCCGCGTCTTCGAGGACGTGTTCCTGCGGATCGGGCTGCCCTACAAGGTCGTCGGCGGCGTGCGGTTCTACGAACGCAAGGAGATCCGGGACGCGCTGGCCTACCTGCGGGTGCTGTCCAACCCCGAGGACACGGTGAGCCTGCGCCGGATCCTCAACGTGCCCAAGCGCGGGATCGGGGACCGGGCGGAGGCCGTCGTCGCGGAGTACGCCGAGCGGGAGCGGATCTCGTTCGCCCAGGCCCTGCGGGTCGCCGCCGAGGAGCCGGCGCGGCTGCACGCCCTGGCCACCCGCTCGCAGCGCAACATCGCCGGCTTCCAGCGGATGATGGACGAACTGCGGGAGCTGGTCGAGCGCGGCGACGAGACCGCGGAGATCCTGGAGGCGGTGTACGCGCGCTCCGGCTACGTCTCCGAGCTCGAGGCCAGCGAGGACCCGCAGGACGGCACGCGCCTGGAGAACCTCGCCGAGCTGGTGACGGTGGCCCGCGAGTTCGCGGGCGACGCGGCGGTCGCCGACCTCGAGGTGGACGAGGACGTCGCCGCGGGGGCGCCGGAGCCCGGGTCGCTCGCCGCGTTCCTGGAGCGGGTCGCCCTCGTGGCGGACGCGGACTCCATCCCGGACGACGACGCGGGCATGGTCACCCTGATGACCCTGCACACGGCGAAGGGCCTGGAGTTCCCGGTCGTGTTCCTCACCGGCTGGGAGGACGGGATCTTCCCGCACATGCGCACCCTCGGGGACCCGGCCGAGCTGGCCGAGGAACGCCGGCTCGCCTACGTCGGCATCACCCGGGCCCGGGAGCGGCTCTACCTCTCCCGCGCGATCGTCCGGTCCGCGTTCGGGCAGCCCAGCACGAACCCGGCGTCCCGCTTCCTGGACGAGGTGCCCGCCGAGCTCGTGGACTGGCGGCGCTCGGAGCCGGAGCGCCCGTCGGCGCCGGTCGGCCGCTTCGGCTTCGGCCGCCGGGAGACCGCGACGGACCGCGGGGACTGGAAGGTCCCACAGCGCACCCTGAACGCCGAGATCAGCCTGGACGTCGGGGACCGGGTCAGCCACGACAAGTACGGGCTGGGCACGGTCGTCGCCTCGGACGGCATCGGTCCCCGCGCCACGGTCACGATCGACTTCGGCAGCTCGGGCACGGTCCGCCTGATGCTGATCGGCGGGGTTCCGCTCCAGAAGCTCTGACCCGCCGGCGTTCCGCGGCCGGGGGATCGGGGCATCAGGTCGCCGTCCTGCGTCGATCATGGGCAGGACGGCGCAGGCAGAGATCAACAGGCGCTCTTCTGCCCATGGTCACCGTGCTGAGGCACGCGTTGCCCATGATCGGGGCGCGAAGGGGCGGCGGGGTCAGTCCGCCGGGCCGTCCCCCGTGCCGGTGCTGGTGACGTCGATGCCCCTGGCCCGGAGCCAGGGCAGCGGGTTGATCTTGTTCTTCGCCGCGTCCCAGATCTCGAGGTGCAGGTGCGGGCCGGTGGACTGGCCGCGGTTGCCGACCTCGGCGATCTCCTCGCCGGCCCGGACCTTCTGGCCGACGCCGACGAACGAGCGGTTGATGTGGCCGTAGACGCTGTGCGTGCCGTCCGGGTGCTTGAGCACCACCCACATCCCGAACCCGCTGGCCGGGCCCGACTCCTCCACGACTCCGTCGGTCAGCGCGAAGATCGGTGTGCCGATCGGGGCGGCGAGGTCGATGCCGTAGTGCGTGACGCCCCAGCGGGCGCCGAAACCGGAGGTGAAGCGGCCGTCAGTGGGGAGGACGTAGGCCGTGCTTCCGTCCAGGACGGCCTCGGGGGCGCCCCCCGCGAGCGCCGCCCTGATCATCGACGTGCGCTTCTGCATCTCCTCGCCTATGCCGGCGGCCTTGACCAGGCTCGCGACGTCGACCTCGGACCTCTCGTCGAGCGCGGGGAGCGTGAAGGAGTTGCCGAGCTGGTCGCCGCCGATGGCGTTCGCGCTGGTGGCCGGCGCGGCCGAGGCGGCCGCGGACTGCACGGGGTCCGTCACCGGGAGCATCGCGTTCTGGGCGAGCTTCGCGTACGGGTCGTCGGAGACGCCGAGGTCGCCGTGGGCCGACACCAGGGTCTGTCCCGCGGCGACGAGCGCGCCGCCGGCGACGGCGAACGCCATCGCGCGGACGTGCAGCGACGGCGAGGGTGGCGCCGGAAGCCGGTGCGTTCCCGACGGGGCCGACGCGTGGGGGGCCGCGTCGTACTCGTCGGGGACCGGTCGGGCGCCGCTGGGGGAGCGGTGGCGCGCCAAGACCTGCCCTTCTCGACAACCCTGGGGTGGGCTTCGTGCATCCTGCCGGTGGCGGCGGCGACATCGGGTCGGGGAACCCTGGCGGCTGTCGATTCGGGGTCGGCAGCCTGTCGTCGTGATCGCTCCGTGACACGGACCGGGTGAACGTAGCGGGGTTACCGGCGAGTCGGCAAATTCGGCGCGCGCTCGTTCGGGCCCATGGCCCGATCGGCTCACGAGGCGGGCGAGGCTCCTGCACGCAGTGTGTCCGGCACCCGCGTGATGTGCCGATGACGCCGACGGAAGTGCTGGTCGTGGATCGGCCGGGCGAGCACGGTGGCGACCCAGTGCACGGTGCGTGAATCCACGGGCAGGGCCAGGTGACCCACGTCACGGAGCTCCAGCTCGTCGATCCGCAGGTCCGGATGGCTCAGTCGTGCATTCCTCTGGGGGACGACCATCTCGTCCATCCGGCTCCACACGACGACGAACCGCGTCGTGCAGCCGGGCGCCGGCTCGTCGAGCTCGGCGAGGACGTCCGAGCCGGGGCGCAGCTGACGGGCCAGGGGGGTGGGCATCAGGTAGGCCATGTTCGAACCGGCGTGCGGGCTGCCCATCGTCACCAGGGTGTCCACCGACTCGGAGCCGCCGAGCCGCTGCACGTAGTAGCGGGCGATCATGCCGCCGAGCGAATGGCCGACGATGTGCACCTTGTCCGCGCCGGTCTCCGCGCGCAGCCGCTCGACGTGGGCGCGCAGCTCGTGCGCGGCACTGCGCAGGTCCCCGGTGAGGAGGCTGTAGTTGATGGCGTGCACGACGCCGAAGCCGCGGCGCCGCAGCGCCCGCCGGAACACGGTGAACACGGACCGGTTGTCCATGATCCCGTGGACGAGCAGGACCGGTGTGCCCGCGGCCTCGATGTCCCCGACGACCAGTGACCGCTGGGCGGGCGGGAGGTCGTCGGTCCGGTAGACGTCGTGCTGGTGGATCTTCTCGCTCGCCAGACCGATCGGATAGAGCGCGACGTGCGCGGCCAGCCAGGCACTCTCGAGCACCAGCCCCCGGAGGCCCGGGGGCGTGCCGAACGTACGCAGTGCGTAAGCGCCGACGCGTCCGGCCTCGGCCGCCAGGGACTGCACGCCGCCGGCCAGCAGTGCCAGGCGGCGCAGTCCGCCCTGGACCAGCGCCATGGATGAACGGTAGGCCACGTCACAGAGAATTGCCGGGTGAAACAGCACCGAAACATTCGGACCGCTCATCGCCCCTGATCTCCTGGTCAGGGGGCCGAACGGGTGGCCCGCTGGGCCGGTCGGTCGCTGCGTCGAGCACAGTGTCGGTATGAGTGAGCGGGTGCGTCTGATCCTGGTCGGCCCGGATGGCGGCACCGGCGGTCCGGGTACGGACATCGGCGGGCTGGCGCGCACCCTGCGTGACCGCGGCACCGAGGTGATCCTGCTCGACGAGGCCCGCTCGGCCCGGCACGTTGCCGCCGTCGCAATGCAGGAGGACGTGGACGCGGTGCTCCTGCCGGAGGCGCCGGAGGGTCTCGTCGCCGCCGTCCGCGACGAGCTCGGTGCGGGCGGCGCGGACGACGTCGCCGTCGTCGCGGGGGAGGCGGGAACATGTGTCGCACGCCTCCCGGATCGACTCGGGGTGGTGGACCTCACCCCTCGCGACGGGGCAGGGTGATTGCTGTCACCGCCCCAGGTCAGGGCACGTGTTGAGCACGTCGCTAGGGTCCTATGGCAGCAGCACGATCGGTCCTGCGGTCGATGCCGGCCGGAATCGCAGCAGCGGTCCCGCGACAGGGCGAGCACACCGCGGGCACAGCGAAGTGGAGCGGGAGAACCGAGTGGACCTGTACGAGTACCAGGCGAAGGATCTCTTCGCCGCACACGGAGTCCCGGTGCTTCCGGGCAAGACGGTGGACAACGCGGATGCCGCCGCGGCCGCCGCCGCGGAGCTGGGCACCGCTGTCGTGGTGAAGGCCCAGGTCAAGACCGGAGGCCGGGGCAAGGCCGGCGGCGTGAAGCTGGCCGAGACTCCGGACGAGGCCAAGGAGAAGGCGAACGCCATCCTGGGCCTGGACATCAAGGGCCACACCGTGCACCAGGTGCTGGTCACCACGGCGAGCGACATCGCCGAGGAGTACTACTTCTCCTTCCTGCTGGACCGGTCGAACCGCACCTTCCTGGCCATGTGCTCGGCCGAGGGCGGCATGGAGATCGAGCAGCTGGCCGTCGAGCGCCCGGACGCCCTGGCCCGCATCGCGATCGACCCGATCGCCGGGGTGGACAAGGCCAAGGCCGCCGAGATCGTCGCCGAGGGCAAGATCCCGGCCGCGGTCGCGGACCAGGCCGCGGACGTCATCGTGAAGCTGTGGGAGACCTTCGTCGCCGAGGACGCGACGCTCGTCGAGGTCAACCCGCTCGTGCGTGACCCGCAGGACAAGGTCATCGCCCTCGACGGCAAGGTCACGCTGGACGAGAACGCCGGCTTCCGGCACCCGGCGCACGCCGAGCTCGTCGACGAGCGCACCGAGAACCCCCTCGAGGCCAAGGCGAAGGCCAAGAACCTCAACTACGTCAAGCTCGACGAGGGCCAGGTCGGCATCATCGGCAACGGCGCGGGCCTCGTCATGAGCACCCTGGACGTCGTCGCGTACGCCGGGGAGAAGCACGGCGGCGTGAAGCCGGCGAACTTCCTGGACATCGGCGGCGGCGCGTCCGCGCAGGTCATGGCGGACGGTCTGGACGTCATCCTGGGCGACCCGGACGTCAAGAGCGTGTTCGTCAACGTCTTCGGCGGGATCACCGCCTGCGACGCCGTCGCGAACGGCATCGTCGAGGCGCTGAAGATCCTCGGCGACTCGGCCACCAAGCCGCTCGTCGTCCGGCTCGACGGCAACAACGTCGTCGAGGGCCGCAAGATCCTCGACGACGCGAACCACCCCCTGGTCACCCAGGTGGACACGATGGACAACGCGGCCGACAAGGCCGCCGAGCTCGCAGCAGCGGGGGCCTGATCATGTCGATCTTCCTCAACGAGAACAGCAAGGTCATCGTCCAGGGCATCACCGGCGGCGAGGGCACCAAGCACGCCACCAAGATGCTGGCGGCGGGCACGAACATCGTCGGCGGCGTGAACGCGCGCAAGGCCGGCACCACGATCACCCTCGGCGGCAAGGACCTCACGGTCTTCGGCACCGTCGAGGAGGCCATGAAGGAGACCGGCGCGGACGTCAGCGTCGTCTTCGTGCCGCCGAAGTTCGCCAAGGACGCCGTCATCGAGGCGATCGACGCGCAGATCCCGCTCGCCGTCGTCATCACCGAGGGCATCCCGGTGCACGACTCGGCCTACTTCTGGGCGCACGCCGTCGCCAAGGGCAACAAGACCCGGATCATCGGCCCGAACTGCCCCGGCATCATCAGCCCCGGCAAGTCCAACGCGGGCATCATCCCGGCGGACATCGCGGGCGCGGGCAAGATCGGTCTCGTGTCGAAGTCCGGCACGCTGACCTACCAGATGATGTACGAGCTGCGGGAGTTCGGCTTCTCCACCGCGATCGGCATCGGCGGCGACCCGATCATCGGGACCACGCACATCGACGCCCTCGAGGCGTTCGAGGCGGACCCCGAAACCGCCGCGATCGTGATGATCGGTGAGATCGGTGGCGACGCCGAGGAGCGGGCCGCCGCGTTCATCAAGGAGAACGTGACCAAGCCGGTCGTCGGCTACGTCGCGGGCTTCACCGCCCCCGAGGGCAAGACGATGGGACACGCCGGCGCCATCGTCTCCGGCTCGGCGGGCACCGCGCAGGCGAAGAAGGAGGCCCTCGAGGCCGCCGGGGTCAAGGTCGGCAAGACGCCGTCCGAGACCGCCGCCCTGATGAAGGAGATCATCGCCGGGCTCTGAGCCTGAGGCCTCTCCGGAGGCGGATCGGCCGACGCGCGGGCCCGGGAACCCTTCCGGCGCCCGCGCGTTCTGCTGTCAGCAGGTGTCGGCGTCCGGCTGTGCGGGCGCGGTGGGCTAGCGTTTGCCGCGACCGGTGTCCGACGCGACCAGTACGTCCGAGAACGACCGCCGTGCCCGGTGGTCCAGGGAGCAGTCGATGAGCCAGCAGCACGAGCCGCCCGCCACCTCCGGGGAGACCGGATCCGCCCGCGCGGCCTCCGCGCCCCCGCTCGCCCCCGGACCCGCCCGGATGCTCGTCCTGGTGGGTGCCGGCCTGGCGCTGGTGGTCTACCTCCTCGGCTTCTTCACCGACATCGGCTTCGGCCTGGGGACCACGCTGGCGCTGGCCGGCGGCCTGCTGGGCGCGGCGGCCCTGCTACCCGCGGCCGGCCGGGTGCTCCTGCCCGGCGCCGTCCTCGCCACGGTCGGCTTCCTGGTGTTCCTGCAGACCGTCACCACCGTGCAGGGCTCCGCGGGCGGGATCGTCATCACAGGCCTGGTGCTGGCCTTCCTCGTGGCCGCCGTGCTGGTCGCCGCGGTCCTGCTCGACGCGGGGATGCTCTCGCTGCCCGCCCCGCGCCCGTCCCCGCAGAACTCCGGCGCGTACAGCCAGCCCGGCTACGGCGGCTACCCCGGGCAGGGCTACGGCCAGCAGGGCTACGGCGCCCCGGGCCAGCCCGGGTACGGCCAGCCCGGGTACGGCCAGCCCGGGTACGGGCAGCCGGGGATCGGTCAGGGCAGTCAGCAGTACGGCCAGCCGGGCTACGGGCCGCAGGGCGGCTACGGCGGCGGGTACGTCCAGCAGCCCGCGCCCGGCCAGCCGGCCTACGGCCAGCCCGGGTCGGTCCAGCCCGGTCCGGGTCAGCAGGGTTCCGGGCAGCAGGGTTCCGGGCAGCCAGGCCAGGGCCAGCAGCCGTGGGGCCAGCAGCCGCCCTACGGCCAGGCCGGGTACGCCCAGACCGGACCCACCCAGGCCGTCGGCACGCCGCCGGGCCAGTCCGGGGCCGGCTCCCCCGAGACCCAGGCCGGTGCTTCCGGGCAGCCGCAGGACCTCGGCGCCACCCGGGTCGACGGCCCTCCGGTCACGGACGGGCCGCCCGAGGAGCACGCGAGCCGGCACGGTCAGCCGGAGGAGCAGCAGCGCCCCGGGAACGGCGGCGAGCACACCACCGTCATCCAGACCCCGCGCAAGGACGACCGGGGCTGATCCCGGTCGTCGCGGGTGACCGGCCCGCGACCGCACCCGGCGTGGCAGGCTGACGCGCGGCCGTCGCGCTGCGACGCTGGCCGGGTGACCCGCACCCTCTCGGCTCCCGACCGTCCCGAGACCCCCGGCGACGAGCGCGGACCGGGTGACGGCCCCGCCCCGGTCGAGGGGCTGGACCGGCTCCGGATCCTGCTGGCCGCCGCCATGGGCACGGTCCTGGTCAGCTACGCGATGCTGGTGCCGGTCGCCGCGCTGATCATGGGCACAGCGGGCGGGAGCGCCTCGGTGGACGGCGCGTTCGCGGTCTCCATCCCGCTCTGGCTCGCCGCGCACCAGATCCCGATGACGCTCGAGGGGCAGCCCATCGGCGTCCTCCCGCTGCTGCCCACCCTCGCGGTCGCGGTCGTCGTCGCGATCGGGACCCGCTGGTCCGTCCGGCGTCTGGGCGGCCGGGGCCGCGTGGACCCCGGCCCCGTGATCGCCGGCCAGGCGGGCGCCCACGCCGCCGTCGCGGTGCTCGGCAGCGCGCTGCTGCCCCGGGCGGCCGAGGTCGTCGTGTCCCCGTGGGGCGCGATGGTCGGCGGCGGCCTGGTGGCGGGGCTCGCCG
>NZ_JAODNI010000053.1 GCF_025465255.1 Pseudonocardia sp. | reverse complement strand
GCCGCGGCGGGCACGCGCCCTGCGCCGCGGCGAGCCAGCACCCCAGCTCGGCGAGGACGCCGAGGCCGCCGGCGGGAACGGCCATCGCGTCGTGCCGGGCCACGGCGGCGCGCCTGGCCTCGGCGTCGGGCGAGGGCACCTCGGGGAGGTCGGGTGAGGTCACGCGCTCTTCCTACCGGGCCGTCACCTGAGCCGTACGGGCAGCCCGGCCACGAGGAGCAGCACCTCGTCGCACACCGCCGCGAGCGCGGCGTTGGCCGCGCCCAGCTCGTCGCGGAACAGCCGGCCCGAGCGCGTCTCCGGGACGACCCCCAGGCCCACCTCCGCGGAGACGATCACGAGCTCACCCGGGGCCTCGGCCACCGCCCTGACCAGGGCGGCGACCGCCTCGCCGACCGACGGCGGGAGCGGCCGGGCGTCCCAGGCGCCGGCGTCGTCGAGGATCCCGGTGAGCCAGGTGGCGAGGTCGTCCACGAGCAGGACCCCGCCGCGGGCGATCTCCGCGACGAGGTCCGGGTCCTCGACGGTGGTCCACCCGGCCGGACGACGGGCGCGGTGCGACTCGATCCGCGCGTCCCAGTCCGCGTCGCCCCGATGCCGGCGGGCGGTGGCGGCGTAGCGGACCTCGGCGTCGGCGGGCAGCAGGTCCTCCGCATAGCGGGACTTTCCGGACCGGGTCCCGCCCAGGACCAGCGTGCGCGTCACGCGATCACGCTAGCTCAGCCGAAGCGGCCGGCCAGGTCCGTCACCAGCAGCACCAGGAACAGCGCGGACGCCGCGCCGAGCAGGATGTTGGACAGCCAGCCCGAACGCCCCTCGCCGACGACGCGCTTCGAGTTCAGCAGCAGCAGCAACGTGATCGCGAGGAACGGCATGAACACCGAGCCCAGCACGCCGTAGACGAGCGTGAGGCCGAAGGGCTTGTCGATGAACAGCAGCGCCATCGGCGGCAGCGTCAGCCAGAGCAGGTACCCGCGGAACGGCAGCGACTTCTCGACGGCGACGGCCTTGTACCCCTTCTCGTCGGCCTTCCTCGCCTCGCCGGGCACCACGGCCTCGGCGCCCACCTCCGCCGCGGCGCCGTGCGGCAGCCGGATGATCCGCACCCAGTCCGCGAACAGCAGGCTGACGCCGTTCCACACGCCGAGCAGGGACGTGGAGGTCACGGCGAGGAAGCCGACCAGGAAGAGGATCCGGGACCAGTCGCCGTAGCGCTCGGCCAGCGCGGTACCGAGGGTCAGCAGACCGCTGTCGGACTCGGTGAGGTTCTGGCCGAACAGGATCGTGGAGCCGACGATCAGCATCGCGACCACGAAGATGCCGGTCATGACGTACCCGACGGCGTTGTCCAGCCGCATCATCGACAGCCAGCCGGTGCCCTTCCAGCCCTTCGCGAACAACCAGTAGCCGTAGGCCGCCATCGTGATCGTGCCACCGACGCCGCCGATCAGGCCGAGCACGTAGACCGCCGAGCCGTCCGGCAGACGAGGGACGAGACCGTCGGCCAGGTTGCCCAGGTCGGGCGAGACGAGGACCGCGATGGACACGACGGAGACGAACTTGATCAGCACCAGCACCGTCATGAACTTCTCGAAGAAGTGGTACCGCTGCGCCCACACCAGGGCGAGCCCGACGACGCCGGCGATCATCGCCCAGTACCGCACGGACAGGCCGCCGAACAGGGCGTTGAGGGGCAGCCCGACGGCGGACATGGCCGTCGCGCCGTAGACGAAGCCCCAGATCACGATGTAGACGCCGAAGAAGCCGGTGGCCCAGCGGCCGAGCCGGCGCCAGCCGTCGAGCAGGGTGGAGCCGGAGGCGAGGTGCCAGCGGCCGACGCCCTCGCCGAGCGCGAGCTTGAGGGCGGTGCCGAGGAGCGCGGCCCACAGCAGGGCGGTGCCGTACTCCGCGCCCGCGACCATGGTCGCGACGAGGTCCCCGGCGCCGACGCCGGTGGCGGCCGCGAGCAGGCCGGGTCCGAGCTGTCTGAACTTCGCCTTCGCCCCGGTGGGCGGCGTGGGCGGTAGGAAGGCCTCGGTCCTACGGGGTGACGCCTCGGTCATGGGCTACCGCTCCTCGTCGCGTCGGAGATACAGCGCCGGAGATGTCCGACCACGGTAGGAGCGTCCGGTTCCGGACGCAGGCCGGGGCGTTAGGGTTCCCGGTCATGGCGTTCCGATGGAGGTACCTCGACGCGAGCGGCGCGGAGACCGCCCCGCCCGCCGACGCACCCGAGGAGTTCGACGACCAGGCCGAGGCCGAGGCGTGGTTCGGCGACACCTGGGAGGACCTGCGGGAAGCCGGGATCGACGCCGTCGACCTGCTCGACGACTCCGGGGAGAAGGTCTACGGGCCGATGTCGCTGCAGGAGGGCTAGACCGGGATCAGTCCCCGATCAGACCTGAGCCCCGCGCTGCACCTTGGGCTTCGGAACTCGCAGCTTGCGCAGCTGGCTGGCGCGGGTGAAGGCGTACCAGCCGGTGCCCAGGCCGCTGATGTTCTCCTCCGGGAACTTCGCGCGGGCCTTCTTGGTGGTCCGGATCCCGAGCGTGACGCCCTCGGCGACCATCACCGCGAGCGCGACCAGGCTGAACAGGCTCAGGTACTGCTGCGCCGCGGGGATCGGCAGCAGCACCGAGATCAGCACGACCACGGCGAGCGGCATGAACAGGCCCATGAGGTGCGGGCGGGAGTCCACGACGTCGCGCACGTAGGCCTTGACCGGTCCGCGGTCCCGGGGGAGCAGGACCTTGTCGTCGCCCGCGTCCATCCGACGGCGACGCTCGGTGGCCTGCGCGCGCCGTTCGTCCTTGTTCGGGCGGTTCTGCCGCGCGAGCTTCGACGCCTCGCGCTGCGTCCGCGGCGGGGCCGGTGCCGGCCCGCGGCGGCGGCCCTCCGCGTCGCGGCGCTTGGGGGTGGGGCGGCCCTTCCCGACCGACTTCCCCCCGACGCGCACCCCGTCGGCGTCGGCGGACGGCTTGGCGTCGGCCTGGGTCACGGTCGTTGACGGCTCGTCGGAGCGGCGCAGGAACCTCACGTGGCACAGCGTACGGGCTGAGCTGGGCCGTTACCCTGCCGCCCGTGCGCGTACTGGTGGCCCCGTCGTCCTTCGCCGGAACGCTCGGCGCGGTGGAGGCGGCGCGGCGATCGCGGAGGGCTGGAGGCGGGGCGCACCGGGCGACGAGACCACGGTGCTGCCGCTCCCGGACGTCGAACCTCCCGGCCTCGAGGCCGCGTTCGACGGCCGACCGGGGCTCGTGCTCACCGGGGAGGGCTGCTTCGACCCTCGCGGCGCTCACCGCGCACGTCGGCACGCAGTGGAGCCGGTGACTCGGATCACCGTGCGGACGGCGTCGTCACGGCCGCCGGGCTGACCGACACCGGATCGGACGCCTACTATGGTCGGCGAGACACGGCACGATTCCCGGCGACGTCGGGAACAGATCTGACCCCGTGTGCTGTTGGGAGAGGTCATGACCGTCGAGAACACCGTCCAGAGCGACGCCGCGACCGAGACGCACGGTGTCGAGCTCACCGACAACGCCGCGATCAAGGCCCGCACCCTGCTGGAGCAGGAGGGCCGGGACGACATGCACCTGCGCATCGCCGTCCAGCCCGGTGGCTGCGCGGGCCTGCGCTACCAGCTCTTCTTCGACGACCGGTCCCTCGACGGCGATCTGTTCCGCGACTACCACGGCCTCAAGGTCGGCGTGGACCGGATGAGCGCGCCGTACCTGCAGGGTGCGGTCATCGACTTCGTCGACACCATCGAGAAGCAGGGCTTCACGATCGACAACCCGAACGCCGGCGGCTCGTGCGCCTGCGGGGACTCGTTCAACTGAGCACCCGCCAGTAGTTCCACGGACCCCCGCGTCGGGGAGATCACCTCTCCTCGACGTGGGGGTCCGTGCTGTTCGGCGTAAGGTGACCGTCCGTGCGTATCGCCGTGACGGGTTCCATCGCCACCGACCATCTGATGCATTTCCCGGGAAGGTTCGCGGACCAGCTCGTCGCGGACCAGCTGCACCGGGTGTCGCTCAGCTTCCTGGTCGACGACCTCACGGTGAAGCGCGGCGGGGTCGCCGGCAACATCGCCTATGCCATGGGCGTGCTGGGCCGGTCGCCCGTCCTCGTGGGCGCGGTCGGCTCGGACTTCGCGGACTACCGCTCCTGGCTCGAGCGCCACGGCGTCGACACCGCCGGGATCCACGTGTTCCCCGACGTGCACACCGCGCGCTTCGTCTGCACCACGGACGACGACATGTGCCAGATCGCGTCCTTCTACGCCGGCGCGATGGCGCGGGCGAGGGAAATCGAGCTCGCGCCGGTCGCCGAGCGCGTCGGCGGGCTGGACCTGGTGCTGATCGGGGCCAACGACCCCGAGGGCATGCTCCGGCACACCGACGAGTGCCGCACCCGGGGCTACGCGTTCGCGGCGGACCCGTCCCAGCAGCTCGCCCGCATGGAGGGCCCGGAGATCCGCCGCCTCGTCGAGGGCGCGACCTACCTGCTGACCAACGACTACGAGTGGGAGCTCCTGCTCAAGAAGACCGGCTGGACCGCCAACGAGGTCGCGGCGAAGGTCGGCACCCGGGTCACCACGCTGGGCGAGGACGGCGTCCTGATCGTCGGGGCCGACGGCAGCGAGCTCAAGGTGGGCGTCGTCCCGGAGACCGGCAAGGTCGACCCGACGGGCGTCGGCGACGCCTTCCGCGCGGGCTTCCTCGCGGGCACGGCGAACGGCCTGTCCCTGGAGCGCGCCGCCCAGCTCGGCTCGCTCGTCGCGGTGCTGGTCCTGGAGACCGACGGACCGCAGGAGTGGAGCCTGGACCGCGAGTCCGCGCTCGTCCGCCTCCGGGACGCGTACGGCCCCGACGCCGCGAACGAGATCGCCCCCCTCCTCCCCGCCTGACCCGACCGGCCCGGCCCGGACCGCTCCGCGAGCCGGCCCCAGGGCCCCGCGAGTCGCGCTCCACGACCGGGCGAGGCGCGACCTGGGATCCTGCGGTCGCGACCTGGGGCCTCGCGGGTCGGACCCGGGCGGATCTGCCCGATCCCGCGCTCGTGGCCGCAGGGTTCGGTGGGCCCCGCTCCTCGGAGGCCTGCACGACGGGCGCGCGCCACGGGCCTGGTGGATTCGGACCTGCGCGCTTCGGGCCGGGGGAGTCGACGGGGGACCGGGCTTCTGACCTGCGCGATACCCCTGAGTCCGGCCGGTCCGGCCGGCCGGGGCCGCGTGCGGCGCGGAGGTACAGGGCATACCGCGACCCGTCGGTCCCTGAAGCGCGACTCGGAGGCCGCTGAAGCGCGGCGCGCGAGCCGGTGGTACCGACTCGCGCGCCCTTAGGCGCCGACTCGCGCGGCTGTACACCCCGACTCGCGGGGCCGCAGGCCGGCGGGCCGGGGGCCCGGCTAGATGCGGACGGGGTAGACCGGCTCCGGGATCTTCGGGCTGATCCGGCGCTCGACGAAGATGCCGTGCCAGAGCAGGAAGACCAGCAGGGTCCAGATCCGGCGGCTGTGGTCCACCGGGCCCTCCCGGTGCGCGTCGAGCAGGGACTGCACGGCCGGCAGGTCCACCAGGTGTCCCGCGTCCGAGTCCCGGATGATGTCCCGCGCCCAGGCGTACATCTCGTCGCGCAGCCAGTGCCGGATCGGGACCGGGAAGCCGAGCTTCTTCCGGTGCAGCACGTGCGGCGGGACGATGCCCTCGAGCGAGCGGCGCAGCGCGTACTTCGTGGTGCCCCGCGCGCCCGAGGTGATCTTCTGCTCCAGCGGCAGCGCCGAGGCGACCCTGAAGACCTCGGGGTCCAGGAACGGCACCCGCAGCTCGAGCGAGTTCGCCATGGTCATCTTGTCCGCCTTGACCAGGATGTCCCCGCGCAGCCAGGTGAACAGGTCCACGTGCTGCATCCGCGCGACGGCGTCCCACTTCTCCGACGCCTTGTAGTGCTCGGCGGTGACGTCGGCGTGGCTGACCCGCGGGTCGTACTGGCGCAGGATCGAGTGCAGCTGGTCGTCCCGGAAGATGCGGGCGTTGCCGTAGTAGCGCTGCTCCAGCGAGAGTGCGCCGCGCCGCAGCAGGTCCTTGCCGCGCAGGCCCTCGGGCAGGCGTCGCGACGCCCGGCCGAGCAACGGACGCAGCGTGCCGGGGACCTTCTCGAACGGGGCGAGCGACAACGGCTCGCGGTAGATCGTGTAGCCGCCGAACAGCTCGTCCGCGCCCTCGCCGGACAGGACGACCTTGACGTGGCGGCGCGCCTCGCGGGCGATGAACCACAGCGGGACCAGCGCCGGGTCCGCCACCGGGTCGTCGAGGTACCAGGTGATCAGCGGCAGAGCCTCCATCATCTCGTCCGCGGTCACGGTGCGGACCACGTGCTTGACGCCGATCGCCGCCGCGGACTCCGCCGCCACGTCGACCTCGGAGTAGCCCTCGCGCTCGAACCCGGTGGTGAAGGTGATCAGGTCCGGGTTGTGCTCCTTGGCCAGCGCCGCGATCGCCGTCGAGTCGATGCCGCCGGAGAGGAAGGCGCCCACCGTCACGTCGGCCCGCATGTGCTTGGCCACCGAGTCCCGCAGGACGTCCGCGATCTCGCCGTGCACGATGGCCTCGGCCTTCGCGCTGGCCGGCGCGTGCGACGGCAGCGACAGGAACGTCGGGGTGAAGTACCGCTTCTCGACGACCTCGCCGGTCGGCCGCACGGTGACGTGCGTGCCGGACTCGACGCGCCGGATCGAGCGGTGCAGGGTCCGCGGCTCGGGGACGTACTGCAGGGTCAGGTAGAGCTGCAACGCGGCCGGGTCCAGATCGCTCAGGATGCCCAGCTCGCCGGCGAGCTCGAGAAGGCTCTTCTTCTCGCTGGCGAACGCCGTGCCGGTCGGCCCGGTGGCGTAGAACAGCGGCTTGATGCCGAAGGGGTCCCGCGCGCAGAAGAGCAGGCGCTCCTCGGCGTCCCAGATCAGGAACGAGAACATCCCGCGCAGCCGGGGGACCGCGTCCGCACCCCAGTGGTGGTAGGCGGCCACGACGGCCTCGGTGTCGCCCTCGGTCGCGAAGGTGGCGCCGTGGTCGCGGGCCAGCTCCTCGCGCAGCTCGAGGTAGTTGTAGATCTCGCCGTTGAAGATGATCGTGTAGCGCCCACCCTCGTACTGCAACGGCTGGTGGGAGCCGTCCACGTCGATGATCGACAAGCGGTTGAACCCCAGTACGACGTCGTCGTCGTTCCAGGTTCCGCTCTCGTCGGGGCCCCGGTGTCGTTGACACCTCAGAGCCTCCGCGATCGGTCCGGTCCGGTCGGCCGCGTCAGCCCCGGCGGTCAGCAGTCCCAGCAAGCCGCACACAGCGAGCAAGTATGCGCAAGCACTCCCGGACGTGCCGCGGCGGTCCCCTCTTGAGACCCCGGACGCGCCGTCGACCGATCTGCTCGGCTAGGCTCTACGCCAGGTCGAAAGTGCGGGTTCCGCGGGCTCGGCCGATGTGGTGACGTTCCGGCGGAACCGCAGGTGGACAGGTTCTTCAGCTTCAGCTTCACGCGCGGCCCGGCGCACAGCCGGGCGCGGGAACGACGGTAGGGGAGGCGGCCAGCAGTGGGCCGAGCAGAGCGCGGAGCAGTCCGTGGCCGCACGGGGTTCAAGCGGGTGGCGAAGCTGGCCGCGCTCGCGGTCGTCGCCGTCCCGCTGTTGACCGGGTGCTCCGTCGAGGAGGTCATCCGCTTCGGCTGGCCGGTGGGCGTCACCCCCGAGTCGCTGCAGATGCGCACCCTCTGGACGTGGGCGGCGATCGCGGCGCTGATCGTGGGCGTCATCACCTGGGGCGCGATGTTCTGGGCGATCGCCTTCCACCGCAAGAGGAAGGGCGACGACGACACCCCGCCGCGGCAGACGCAGTACAACCTGCCCGTCGAGATCGTCTTCACCATCGTCCCCACGATCATCGTGGCGGTGCTCTTCGGCTTCACCGTCAGGGTGCAGAACTACGTCGACAAGTCCGACCCGGCCCCCGACGTCCGGGTCGCGGTCACCGCGTTCCAATGGAACTGGAAGTTCGACTACACCGGCCAGAACGTCACCGGGACGAACGCCCCCGTCGAGACGATCGGCACGTCGACCGAGATCCCGCTGCTGGTGTTGCCGACGGACCGGAGCATCGAATTCACGCTCTCGTCCAACGACGTGATCCACAGCTTCTTCGTGCCGGAGTTCCTGTTCAAGCGGGACGTCTTCCCGATGCCGGACAAGAACGACACGGACAAGACCGTCGCCATCGACCGCATCGAGCGCGAAGGCGCCTTCGTCGGACGCTGCGCCGAGCTCTGCGGCACCTACCACGCGTCGATGAACTTCGAGGTCCGTGCGCTGCAGCCGGCGCTCTACGACCGCTACATCCAGCTGCGCAAGGCCACGAACCCGCAGACGGGCGCGCCCTACACCGCGGCCGAGGCGCTCACCACGCTGAACTGCGGCCAGTGGTGCGCACCGCAGGCCGTCACCACCTACCCGTTCGCAACGGACCGCACCCTGCGATCGGCCACCGAGCCCGTCGCGGCCGGCCGCTGATCCGGACAGGAGTCACCCGATGAAGATCGAATCTCGCATCTTCGAGATCTGCACCGGCTTCTTCTTCCTGGCCGCGATCGTCTACACCGTCCTCAGCCACGAGCCGGTCGGCATCGCCGCGCTGTTCCTCACCGCCGGCCTCTCGCTGATCATCGGCACGTACTTCCGGTTCGTGTCCCGGCGGCTGGAGGAGCGCCCGGAGGACAACCCGGACGCCGAGGTGTCCGACGGTGCCGGCGACATCGGCTTCTTCTCACCGGGCAGCTACTGGCCCATCGCCGTCGCCGGGTCCACGGCGCTGTTCGCGATCGGCCTCGCGTTCCTGTACGTCTGGCTGATGGTGATCGCGATGATCGTCCTGCTGATCACGATCGGCGGCCTGGTGTTCGAGTACCACATCCGGCCCGCCGACCACTGAGTCGCGACCGCTGAGTCGCCGACCACCCCGAGCACCTCGACGCCGGGTCCGCGTTCGCCGCGGGCCCGGCGTCGTCGTGTGTGCTCAGAGTGCGCGGTGCATGACGTGCAGCCCCACGAGGCCCTCGGTCGGGTGCCGGAACGCCTCGGGGACCGTCCCGATGATGTCGAACCCGAGCGACGTCCACAGCCCGACGGCCCGGACGTTCGCGGCCACGACGGCCGAGAACTGCATCGCCCGGTAGCCGCGGCGGCGCGCCTCGTCCAGCACGAACTCCGCGAGCGCGCGCCCGATCCCGCCGCCGGACCGGGCGGGGTCGACCATGAACCCCGCGTTCGCGACGTGATCGCCCGGACCGGACTGCACGGGCTTGAGCAGGGCCGTGGCGACGACCGCGCCGTCCCGTTCGGCGACGACGGTCACCGCAGGCGGCGGCGGCATCCACAGCGCGCGGGCCTGCTCCTCCGTGGTGTCCGGGGACCACGTGTAGGTGTCCCCGGCGGCGACGACCGCGTGCCAGATCGGCCAGATCGCGGCCCAGTCGTCCGCCGAGGCGACCCGGAACTCAGCCATCAGCCACGGGCCGCCTTGCCCAGCGCGTCCCGCGCGATGATGACCTGCTGGATCTGGCTGGTGCCCTCGTAGATCCGGAAGAGGCGGGCGTCCCGGAAGAACCGCTCCACCGCGACGCCGCGCATGTAGCCCGCACCGCCGTGCACCTGCACCGCGCGGTCCGCGACGCGGCCGACCATCTCCGAGCAGAAGTACTTCGCCGCGGACGGGCCGGCGATCTTGTCCGTGCCCGCGTCGAACGCCCGCGCGGTCTCCATGACCAGGGCGCGGCCGGCGTAGGTGTCCGTGACCGAGTCCGCGACCAGGCCCTGGATCAGCTGGAACCGGGCGATCGGCTTGCCGCCCTGCTCCCGGGTCTTCGCGTACTCGACGGTCTCGTGCACCAGCCGCTGCGCCATTCCGACACAGACGGCCGCGATGTGCAGCCGACCGTGCGCGAGGCACTTCGCGGCGATGAGGAAGCCGTTGTCGATGCCCTCCTCGCCCCCCACGACCGCATCCGCGGGCACCCGCACGTCGTCGAGGTAGACGTCCGCGGTCCAGGCGCCGAACTGGCCCATCTTGTGGTCCTTCGGCCCGACCGACAGGCCGGGCGTGCCCTTCGGCACCAGGAAGGTGGAGATCCCGCGGTTGCCCGGGGCGTCTGGGTTCGTCTTCGCGAACACCATGATCACGTCCGCGACCGGCGAGTTCGTGATGTAGCGCTTCGAACCGTTCAGGACCCAGTCCGAGCCGTCCCGGCGGGCGGTGGTCGTGAGCGACGAGGGGTCCGAGCCCGCGTCCGCCTCGGTGAGCCCGAACGACGCGGTCACCTCGCCGGAAGCCAGCCGGGGCAGCCACGCCTTCTTCTGCTCCTCCGTCCCGCCCTCGAGCAGCACGTGCCCGGCGATGCCGTTGTTCGTGCCGAACAGCGATCGCAGCGCCGGGGTGGTCCAGCCCAGCTCGAATGCCAGCTGCACCTCCTCGGTGGCCGAGAGACCCAGACCGCCGTACTCCTCGCCGATGGTGAAGCCGTAGAGGCCCATCTCCTTGCACTGCGCGACGATCGACGCCGGGATCTCGTCCCGTTCGTCGATCTGCTCCTCCAGTGGCACGACCTCGTTGCGGATGAACGTCCGCACCGAGCCGAGCACGTCGTTCAGGTCGCTGACGTCCACGTCTCTCCCTCGTTCCTCGTTCTAGAGGACCTTGCGGTCCCGCAGGTCCATGATCTCGCCCGGGGTGAGCCCGATCCCGGACAGGACGGTGTCGGTGTGCTCACCCAGGCCGGGGACGGGCCCCATCCCGAGCTCGCGGCCCTCGTAGACCGGCGGCGGCAGCAACGCCGGGATCGGGCCGCCGGGGGTCTCGACCTCGCGCCACCGGTCCCGTGCGGTCAGGTGCGGATGTTCCACGACCTCCGCCGGCGTGTTGAACCGGGCGTTCCCGATCCCGGCGGTGTCCGCCTTCGCCTGCAGCTCGGCCAGCGGGAGCGTGCGGCACCAGGCCGCGAGCTCGGCGTCCAGGGTGGCACGGTGGACGACCCGGTCCGGGCCGCGGCGGTAGCGCTCGTCGTCCGCGAGATCCGGACGGCCCATCATGTCCCGGGCGAGACGCTGCCACTCGGCGTCGTTCGTGGTGCCCAGGATCACCGTCTGCCCGTCGGCCGTGGGATACGCCCCGTAGGGCACGACGGCGGGGGAGCCCATCCCGACCGGTTGCTGCTCGACCCCGCTGTGCCGGGTGTAGGTGAGCGGGTAGCCCATCAGCTCGGCCATCGTGTCGAACATGCTCACCGCGACCCGGCCGCCGCCGTCGGCGCTGCGGACCTTCCCCCGCTCGTAGAGCGCCCCGAGGATCGCGATCGCGGCGTAGAGGCCGGTGCTGGCGTCCGCGAACGGCGGGCCCGGCTTGGCCGGGGCACCGGGCAGGCCGGTGATCGAACATGCGCCGGACTCGCCCTGCACGAGCATGTCGTACGCCCTCTTCGCCGACAGCGGGCCGCCGGTGCCGTACCCGGAGATCTCCAGCGCGACGACGTGCGGGTGCCGCTCCGCCATCTGCGCCGCGCCCACGCCGATCCGCTCGGTCGCCCCGGGGGCGAGGTTGGAGACCAGCACGTCCGCCTCCGCCAGCAACCGGTGCAGCAGGTCCCTGCCCGCGTCGGACTTGAGGTCCAGCGTCACGGACTCCTTGCCACGGTTGCACCAGACGAAGTGTGCGGCCAGGCCGTGCACGACGTCGTCGTAGTGCCGGGCGAAGTCCCCGCCGCGCGGGTTCTCGACCTTGATCACCCGGGCGCCGAGGTCCGCGAGGGTGCGGGTGCACAGGGGCGCCGAGACCGCCTGCTCCAGGGCCACGACCGTGACCCCGGCCAGCGGACCCGGTCCGTCGGTCCGGGCCGCCGACTCCGTGGATGTACTCATCGTCCCGCACGCTAACCGATCGATCGAGCGCTCAGCGGACGACGGCGAGCACGAACCCGTCGTGCCCCTTCACCCCCACGGTCTGCAGGGCGGTGGCGTCGAGGCGCTCGTCCGCGGCGAGCGCGTCGAAGAACCGCCGGGTGCTCCGGACCCCCGGTTCGGGATCGCGGGCGTCGACGATCCGGCCCTGCCGGACCACGTTGTCCACCACGATCGTCGCGCCCGGGCGGGTGAGCCGGACCGCCCAGTCCAGGTACTCGGTGTTGGCCTCCTTGTCCGCATCGACGAACACGAGATCGAAGGGCTCGGAGTCCACGAGCGCGGGAAGCAGGTCGAGCGCCGCGCCCTCGCGGACCTCGACCACGCCGCCCAGCCCGGCCCGCGCCAGGTTCGCCCGGGCCACCGCCGCGTGGGCGGGGGAGCGTTCGAGCGTGACGAGCCGGCCGCCTTCCGGCAGGCCGCGGGCCAGCCAGATGGTGGAGTAGCCGCCGAGGGTGCCGATCTCCAGGACCCGCCGCGCCCCGGAGACCCGGGCCAGCAGGTGCAGGAACTTGCCCTGCGTCGGGGACACGTCGATCGGCGGCAGGCCGGCGGCGGCGTTGTCCCGCAGCGCCCCGTCCAGGGCCTTGTCCCGGCCGATCAGCAGGCCCGCCACGTACTCGTCGACCTCGTTCCACAACGCGCTCATCCTCACAGCGTGGACCCCCGGGTCCCGTGCGGGCGAGCGTTAGGGTGCGATGCATGTCCGAAGCGAACGACCCACCGCCCGCTCCGCGTGCCACCGTGCCGCCCGGCGGACGGGTGGTGTTCGACGGCGCGGCGGGCAAGCTCGTCGGGGACCGGTGGGAGTCCGCCGGCACCCCCCGTGGCACCGCGCTCCTGCTGCACGGCGGTGGCCAGACCCGGCACTCCTGGTTCCGGACCGCCGCGGCGCTCGCCGAGCACGGCTGGATCTCGATCGCCCTCGACGCCCGCGGGCACGGCGACAGCGACTGGGCCCCGGACGGCGACTACGGCACGGACGGCCTGGTGGCGGACCTCGCCGCGGTGGTCGCCGCACTCGACGTCCCCGAGCCGCCGCTGCTGATCGGCGCCTCGATGGGCGGGATGACCTCCCTCGTGGGCCAGGGCGAGCGGGGTGATCTCGCCCGCGCGCTCGTGCTGGTGGACATCGTGCCCAGGGTCGAGCCGGACGGCGTCGCCCGGATCATCGCGTTCATGCGCGGAAACCCGGACGGTTTCGCCTCGCTGGACGAGGTGGCCGAGGCCGTCCGCGCCTACAACCCGCACCGCAAGCGCCCGCCGAGCCCCGAGGGGCTGCGGAAGAACGTGCGGCTGCGCGAGGACGGCCGCTGGTACTGGCACTGGGACCCGGCCTTCCTCCGGATCGAGTCCGAGCCTCGCCGCTCGACCTCGTACGAACGCGCCACCGCCGCGGCCGCCGCCATCAGAGTGCCGACGCTGCTGGTCCGGGGCGCGCAGTCCGACATCGTGAGCGACGAGGGCGTCGCCGAGCTGCTCGAGCTCATCCCCGGCGCCCGGCACGTGGACGTCACCGCGACCGGCCACATGGTCGCGGGCGACGACAACGACGTCTTCACCCGGACCGTGCTGGACTTCCTGGCCGACGAAGCGGTCTGACCCGGCTCAGCCGATCAGCGCGAGCCGGGCCCGGGGCGGGTCGAGCGGGGTCACACCGGGCCGCCGGGGCGGGTTCCGGCAGGTCCGCGAGCTCCGGCAGCCGCCGGCCCGCGGCCCGGACCAGCACGGCGACCCACGTGCGGAACGGCCGCCACGACTCGGCGATCCCCGCCAGGTCCTCCGGCGACGCGGGCCCGTGCAGGCCGTAGAGCGCCCCGACCAGCACGGCCAGCCGCGGCTCGCCGGCCACCAGGGCATCCGTGACCCCGGACGCCCGCAGGTGGATCAGCGACGCGGCGAACCCGCCGATCCCGTTCACCTGCCGCAGCCGGGCCCGGACCTCGTCCGGATCGCCGTCCCGGATCGCGACGGGCTCGAACATCCCCTCGCCCGCCGCCCGCGCCACCGCCCGGAGCCGCTCCTGCTTCACCGCCGGCAGCCCGGGGAGGCGCTCGGCCGCCAGCAGCTGCGCGGGCGTGGGCACGACGGCAGTCCCGACACCGCCCGCGTCGACCACCGCCCCGAACTCCCGCGAAAGTCGTTCCCGCGCGGCCGTGGCCTGCCGGGCTCCCCAGCGTTGCGCGATCACGCACCACACCGCGGCCTCGTAGGGGGACGGGAACAGCGGTGGCCGCAGCCCGGGCGCGGCCGCCAGCAGCCTCGCGACCTGCGGATCCCGCGCGCCGACGGCGTCGAAGCCGGCCCCGTCGCGGTCGAGGGACAGCATCCTGGCCACCTGGTCCCGGACCGGCCCGACGTCCCCGCCGGGATCGAGCCCGCTGACGGTGCCGTGCACGCCGCCGCCGTCCTGCACGAGTGCCACGCCGACGGGCGTGCGCAGGTCGTCGAGCAGGAACGCCAGGCGCAGCACGCCCTCCTCGGGGGCGTACGCCCCGGAGCCGGGCCAGTCCCCGCTGCGCTCGCCGCGGCCGAACATCCCGGACTCGGCGAGGGAGTAGGCGCCGCGCGGCACTATGGTGAAGCGGGTGCCTGATTGTTTGATGCGGTTGCTCTCTTCGGTGGTCATGGGGGCAGTGTGGCTTCCCCCACCGACAGTTCCGGGGCTACAACGGACCGAGCGACCGCGACGGAGGGGTCTTCCATGGCGATGTACGACCTGGTGGTCCGGGGTGGCCGCGTCATCGACGGGAACGGCGGGGAACCCCGCACGGCGGACGTCGCCGTCACCGGCGACCGGATCGTCGAGGTCGGGAGGGTCGCCGGGACCGGCGCCCGCGAGATCGACGCGGCGGGCGCCGTCGTCGCCCCCGGGTTCGTGGACATCCACACCCACTACGACGGGCAGGCCACCTGGGAGTCCCGGCTGCACCCGTCGTCCTGGCACGGGGTCACCACCGTCGTCATGGGCAACTGCGGCGTCGGGTTCGCCCCCGCCCTGCCCGAGCACCACGCCCGGCTGATCGACCTGATGGAGGGCGTCGAGGACATCCCCGGCGTCGCCCTGCACGAGGGCCTCGCCTGGAACTGGCTGAGCTTCGACGAGTACCTGGACGCGCTCGAGGCCCGCCCGCACGACGTCGACCTCGCCACCCAGGTCCCGCACGCCGCGCTGCGCGTGCACGCGATGGGCGCGCGGGCCGCCGCGTACGAGGAGGCGACGCCCGAGGAGATCGCGCTGATGGCGAAGCTCGCCAAGGCCGCGGTGCGGGCCGGCGCGCTGGGCTTCTCCACCTCACGCACGCTGAACCACAAGAGCATCGACGGCGAGCTGACCCCGTCCTACGACGTCGGTGCGGACGAGCTCGTCGCCATCGCGAAGGCTATCGGGGAGACCGGGACCGGGGTGTTGCAGCTGGTCACGGACTTCCCGGACCCGGCGAAGGAGTTCGCGCTGCTGCGCCGGATGGTGGAGGAGTCCGGCCGCCCGCTGTCGGTGTCCCTGGTCCAGTTCCCGCAGGACACCGGGCGGCACAAGCAGGTGCTCGCGATGCTCGAACAGGCCTGGGCGGACGGGCTGGAGATGCGGGCCCAGGTCGCGGCCCGGCCCGTCGGCATGATCCTCGGACTCTGGAACACCCTGAACCCGTTCATGACCAACCCCGTCTGGCGCCGGCTGGCCGACCTCACGCCGGAGGAGCAGGCCCACCGGATGCGTGAGCCGGAGCTGCGGGCGGCGATCCTCGCGGCGCAGACGCGGGAGAAGGAGCGCAACCGTCTCGGCGGCACGCTCATCCACAAGTACGAGCTGATGTACGAGCTCGCGGACCCGCCGAACTACGAGCCCCCGGTGTCGGAGTCCATCGCGGCGCGGGCGCAGCGCGAAGGGGTCGACGCCGTCGAGCTCGCCTACGACATCGTCGCCCGCGGCGGGATGCTGTACCTGGTCAGCGCCAACTACGCGCACGGCGACCTGGACGACCTGCACGAGATGCTGGTGCACCCGCACACGCTGCCCGGGTTGTCCGACGGCGGCGCGCACGTGGGCACGATCTGCGACGGCAGCTTTCCCTCGACCCTGGTCCAGCACTGGACCCGGGACCGCGCCGGCGCGAAGCTCGACCTGCCGTTCGTCGTGCAGCGGCAGGCCCGGGACACCGCCCGGGCGGTCGGGCTGCGGGACCGCGGCGTCCTCGCACCGGGCTACCGGGCGGACCTCAACGTGATCGACGTCGACGGGATGCGGCTGCACCGCCCGGAGATGCGCGCGGACCTCCCGGCCGGGGGCCGGCGGCTGCTGCAGCGGGTCGACGGGTACGAGCACACGATCGTCGCGGGGCAGGAGACCTACACCCGCGGCGTGGAGACCGACGCGCTGCCCGGGAGGCTGATCCGGGGCCCGCGGAAGGCGCCGTGATCCAGCCGGGGAGTCACGCCTCGAACCGGGGTCGCCGCTTCGCCCGGAAGGCGCCGACCCCCTCGGCGAAGTCCGGCCCCACGAACAAGGCCCGCTGGGCCCGGGCCTCCGCCGCGAGGACCTGCCGCAGACTCGTGTTCCCGGCCGCGAACAACGCCTTCGACGCCGCCAGCGCCGGCCGCGACCGACGGGCCAGCAGCTCCGCCCGCCCGACCGCGAGCGAGTGCGTGCCAGCGGGCTCGGCGAGCCGCTCGACCAGGCCGATCTCGGCGGCCCGCGGGGCCCCGACGACCTCGCCGAACAGGATCATCTCGCTCGCCCGGCCCTGGCCGATCCGCCGCGGCAGCGTCCAGCCGAGGCCCGCGTCCGTGGCCAGTCCGATCCCGCCGAACGAGGCGCAGAACTTCGCGTCGGACGCGGAGACGACGTGGTCGCACGCGGCGACGAGGGACAGCCCGGCCCCGTACGCGCCACCCTCGACGGCGGCGATCACCGGCGTGGGCCCCTCGACCAGGGCCTCCACCAGCTCCGCGATCACCTGCAGCCGGTAGACGCCGAGCTGCTCGTCGTCGCTCATCGTGGAGATGTCCCCGCCCGCGCAGAAGAACCCCTCGGCGCCGGTGAGGACGACGACCCGGACGGCGTCGTCGGTGTGCGCGGCGACCAGCGCGTCGCGCAGCTCGACCCGCATCTCGATCGACAGGGCGTTGCGGCGCTTCGGGTCCGTCATGGTCAGGGTGCGTACGGGGCCCGCGTCGGCCCGCTCGACGAACGACATGCCGTTATCCGAACACACGGCAGGTGGGGTTGGCCCCACCCCCGGTTCTGCGGCCCACCGGCTGGGTCGGCGCGGGCTCCACGACCAGGCTGGGTGGCATGATCCCCTCTGACATGAGCGACGCCGACCTGCCGATGGGTGGTGGCTCCGTGACCACGGTGCCCGACACCGCCGTCGGGCCCGCGCCGCGCCGCGCCGCCCGGATCCGTGCCGGGCTGCTCTACCTGGTCCTCGGGCTCCCGCTGGCCATTCCCGCCTTCGTGCTCGCGGTCGCCGGGTTCGCCGCGGGCGTCGGCACGATCGTCGTCTGGGTGGGCGTGCCGATCCTGGCCCTCACGCTCCGGGCGTCCCGCGGGTTCGCGGAGCTCGAACGCCGCGCCACCGAGCGGGCCACCGGGCGCCCCTTGCCGCCGTACCACTACCGGACCGCCGACGGCCGCGGCCTCGGCCGGATCTTCCGCTCGCTCGGGGACCCGCAGTCCTGGCGGGACCTGGTGCACGCGATCGTCGCGTTCCCGGTGCGGATCGCGACGTTCGTGATCGGCGTCGTCTGGTCCGTCGCGGGCCTCGGCGCCACGCTCTACGTGCTGTGGGAGTGGTCCCTCCCACGCTCCGACGACGAGTACAAGGGTCTCTACGGGCTGCTCACCCAGAGCGCGTCGCGGCTCGGGGACATCACCCTGAACACCGTCGTCGGCGTGCTGATGCTGGTCACCCTGCCCTGGGTGGTGCGCGGACTGGTCGCCTTCCGCGCCGGGCTCGCCCGCGGCCTGCTGACCAACCAGACCGCCGCCCTGAAGGCCCGGGCCGAACAGCTCGCCGCAGGCCGGCGGGCCGCGGTGCAGGCCGAGGCGCAGACCCTGCGCCGGCTCGAACGCGACATCCACGACGGGCCGCAGCAGCGCCTCGTCCGGCTCAACATGGACCTCGAGACCGTCACGCGGCGCCTCGACGACGACCCGGACAAGGCGCGATCCCTCGTCGACGAGGCCCTGACCCAGAGCCGGGAGGCCCTCGCCGAGCTGCGCGCCCTGTCCCGGGGCATCGCGCCGCCGATCCTCGCGGACCGTGGCCTGGGCGCCGCGCTGGCGGCCGCCGCGGCCCGCAGCCCGGTCCAGGTCTCGCTCGACGTCGCCCTGCCGCAGGGGCAGCGGCTCGCCGCGGCCGTCGAGAACACGGCCTACTTCGTGGTCACCGAGTCGCTGACGAACGTCGCGAAGCACGCCCGGGCCTCGCTGTGCACGGTGACGGTGAGCGTGGACGCCGAACGGGTGCTGGTCCAGGTCCGCGACGACGGGATCGGCGGCGCGCACCTCGGAAAGGGGCACGGACTGTCGGGGCTCTCCGACAGACTGTCCGCGGTGGAGGGTGTGCTCGACGTGGTGAGCCCGGCGGGGGGGCCGACGGTGGTCACCGCGGAGATCCCGCTCGCCGGTCTGGGTGGGTGATGACGGAGGGGGAGTAGATGAGGGTCGTGCTGGCGGAGGACTCGCTGCTGTTGCGCGAGGGGCTGGTGCGGCTCCTCGAGGAGGCGGACGCGTCCGTCGTCGCCGCGGTGGGGGACGGTGAGGCGCTGGTCGCGGCGGTCGAGGCGCAGCGCCCGGACGTCGCGGTCGTCGACGTGCGGATGCCGCCGACGTTCACCGACGAGGGGCTGCGCGCGGCGCTCGAGGTCCGGGAACGCTGGCCGTCGACCGGGATCCTCGTGCTGTCCCAGTACGTCGAGGAGACCTACGCGGGGGACCTGCTCGCCGCGGGCGGCGGCGTCGGCTACCTGCTCAAGGACCGGGTCTCCAAGCTGACCGAGCTCGCGGACGCGCTGACCCGCGTCGCCGAGGGCGGGACGGTGCTGGATCCGGAGGTCGTCGCCGCGCTGCTGAGCCGGCGACGGCGCCGGGACCCGCTCGCCGAGCTCTCCCCGCGCGAGCGCGACGTGCTCGGGCTGATGGCCGAGGGACGCACCAACACCGCGATCGGCCGCGGGCTCGTGATCACCCCGGGAGCGGTCGAGAAGCACATATCGTCGATCTTCACCAAGCTGGGGCTCGCCCCGTCGGGTGACGATCATCGGCGGGTGAAGGCGGTTCTCGCCTGGTTACGGACCTGATCGGCCCCTCCCCGGGTGGGGGTCCCCCTTCTGTGCCGTGTGCGTAGCCCGCGGTATGGGGAAGGCTCTGCCGAACGGGTGGATACGAGCTTGTCGGGGGACCAGGGATGGCGGTGCGCGATCTCTCGCGCCGGACCGGGACGCGTGTGGGTGTCGCGGTGCGGGGCCGGCACCGCACGGGTCGTTCCGTGGCCGAACTCCTCTCGGCCGAACCGCGCTCGTCCGCCCGGGTCGTGCCGCCGACGGGATCGACGTCCGCGGAGCCGGTGACGGTCGCGCTGGACGCCGGGGTCCCGGCGCCGCGCCGGCCTCCGGAGCCGCAGGCGATCCCGTCGCCCCGTCGCGCCGTGGAGCCGTTCGAGATCCCCGCCCCGCGCCCCGCCGAGCAGGAGCTGCTGTCCGTCGGCCGCGCGGCGCCCGCGGGCCCCGAACGCCCCGCGCCTTACCGCTGGCGCCCGGACGTCCCGTCGCCCCGCCGGCTCGCCGCCCCCTTCACCAAGCCGTTCGGGGTGCGGCTCGCGGCCGCGCTGATCGGGCTCGCCGTGCTCGGATCGGTGCCCTCGGCCGCCGGGCGCGTCATCGAGGACCGCGGGGTGCCGGACCACACCCGGGTCACGCCGGGGCCCGCCGTCCCGTCGCCCGGGACGAGCCGCACGCTCCCCGGGGCGCTCGACGCCGCCCGTGGGTCGCTCGCCGAGCGCGCCCCGCTGGCGTCACCCGTGCCCGTCGAGTTCACGGACTCGTTGCCGGACGCCCGAGCGGCCGTCGCGCTCCGGGTCGCGATGGCCCAGCTCGGGCTGCCGTACCAGTGGGGTGGCGACGGGCCGACGGCCGGCGACTCCGGCTTCGACTGCTCCGGCCTCACCGCGTTCGCCTACGCCGCGGCCGGGATCCGGCTGCCGCGGACGGCACACACACAGTTCGGGGCGGGTCCGCACGTGCCGGCGGGCTCGCCGCTGCAACCCGGCGACCTGCTCTTCTACGGGACGCCGGACGCGGTGCACCACGTGGGGATGTACCTGGGCGACGGCCGGATGGTGAACGCGCCGACGTTCGGCCAGCCGGTCCGCACGGCCTACTACCGCTGGCGGGGCGATGACTACCTCGGCGCCACCCGCCCGGCTGCCGGCGGCCTGCGGACAGGCGGTGAGCTGCCCTTCAACCCCATTCCCGTGCCGGCCGCGGTACCCCGGCTGCGGATCTTCGAGGCCCCGGTCGCACCGCTGCCCACGGGGCCCCTGCCCACACCCAGCGCGGACCTCCCGCCGGAACCGCAGACGGCCGCCGCGGCCGTCGCGGCCGCGGGGCGGGCCGTGAGCGGGGACCGGGACTCGGCCGCCGTGCATCCGAGCGGGATGACGGTGGACGACGTGCCCCCGGCCGAGCCCGCTTCCACAGGAGCGGCGACGGGCGCCGCGGCGGGAGGATCGACCGTCGCCGACGTCCCGTCCGCGGCGGCGCCGGGGACCGACCCGGGCACGGCCGCGCTCGCACCCGTGGCGGCTCCGGTACCCGACGACGCGGTTCTCGGCGCCTGGGGGGCGGCCGAGCCCGCCGCGCCGGCCCCGACGACGGCGGCCCCGACGACGGCGGCTCCGTCGTCCGGGGATCCCACGACTGCGGGCCCGGCGTCCGTGGATCCGGCGACGGTGGCGGGCCCGGCGAGCGCAGATCCGACGACAAGCGCCGCCCCGACCACCACGGCCCCCACCACCACGACCCCGGCCGCACCCCGGCACGTCACGCTCAGCCGGCCGTCGGAGTTCCCGCTGTTCCCCGGCCCGGGGGCGTCGCGGACCGTCTTCGATCTCGACGACGCCGCCCCCGTGCAGGACCTGCGCCCCGGCGACGTCGTCGACGCCGCCCTCCCGGACGGCAGCACCCGCTCGTTCACCGTCCGGACCCGGGAGATCCTGTCCGCCGCGACGGCCGCCACCGTCCTGAAGAGCTCGGCCGAGCCGTTCATCGTCCGCGCGCCCCTGCCGGACGGCACGTTCCTCGTCCTCACCGGGGTCCCGGCGGCACCCTGACCACCAGGGCGGACCGGCGGCGGCCCCCTACGGTCGAGGTCGGTCCCGGACGGTGATCACGGCGCGCAGGTCCAGGACCAGCTCGCCCGGCGCGCCGTCGACCACGCGGACCGGGACGCCCCAGTCCTGCTGGTGGCGGTGGCAGGCGCGAACACCCCGTCGCCGTCGTCTTAGGCGGCCGCCGCGACGCTGACCTGCAGCACACCCTCACCCGCGCCGAGCTCGACCGTCCGCTCCAGGCCGGTCGCGGTCCCCGCGCCGGAGCGCAGCAGCGACGGCGGTGACGCGGCGATCGTCAACGACGTCGGGTCGCCGAACCGGGTGTCGAGGTGCTGGCCGGTGGGCGGGGTGAACGCGATCCGCAGGTCGAGGGGGCCCGGCGCGAGGTCCGTGCGGGCCCGCCGGACCCGATGGGCCCCGGCGTCCACCCGGGCGCCCGCGGGCATCGAAAGCCGGACGAGCCGGTGCGCCGCGGACTCGACGACGATCAACGAGTCCCCGTCCACCAGCACGACGCTCGGCTCGGCGAGGTCCCGGGCCAGGGTCGTCACGGTGCGGTCGGCGGGGGACCGGCGGCGGACGGCGCCGTTGTATGTGTCGGCGATCGCGACCGACCCGTCCGGCAGCACCGCCACACCGAGCGGGTGCTGCAACAGGGCGTCCTCCGCGGGCCCGTCGCGGAAGCCGAAGTCGAAGAGCCCGAGTCCGACGGCGGTCGTCACCGCCGCCCCGGCGGCCGGCGCGCGCACCACCGACCGCAGCGCGGACGTCTCGGCGTCCGTCACCCACAGCATCTCGCCCGACGCGGCGAGCCCCGACGGCTGGGCGAAGAACGCGTCCTCCGGCGGCCCGTCGCGCAGGCCTCGTTCGTCGTCCCGGCGAGCACGCGGGCCTCGCCGGAGCGCGGGTCGAAGGACCACAGCTGGTGCGCCCCGGCCATCGCGACCACCACCATGCCTGAACCCTTCTCGGCCACGTCCCACCACGCCACGTCCCAGGGCGTCGAGAGCTCGGCCGAGGTCCCGCCCACCTCGAGGCGTTCGCGCAGCTGCGAGCCGGTGCCCGCGAGCGTCGAGACGTGCCCGTCGGCGAGCGGCAGGCCGCACAGCGCGTGGTTCACCGCGACGACGACGTCGTAGCCCACCTCCGCGGCGACGCCGGCGGGCAGCACCACGAGACCGTGTGCTCCTCGACCAGCTCCGGCAGCAGCACCCGGAGCCCGTGCGCGTGCCCCTCGCCGGCCAGCTGCACGACGACGTACCCCTCCGGATCGACGACCGCGATCACCAGCACGTCGGCGAACTCCTAGCTCGGCGAGGCAGAGGCCCTTCCCACCGGTGTTCAGCCACCGTCGTCCGCGCAGCTCCGGAGCCCGTACCCGCATGCGTGTCACGCCGGGCTCAACACCGGTTCGGCGCGCGAGTGTGCCGCCGCGGAGGCAGACTCCGATCTCGTGCCCGAACTGCCCGAGGTGGAGAACGCGCGCCAGGTCCTCCTGGGAGCGCTGGACCGCGAGATCAAAGCCATCAACGACAACGACGACTGGGTGTGCCGCCCGCATCCGCCCGGTGAGATCGCGAAGGCTCTGGTCGGTGGGAAGCTGACCGTCGCGCACCGGCGTGGCAAGACCATGTGGTGCGAGACGGAGAACCGGGACGGCACGGAGGGCCCGACGCTCGGGGTGCACCTCGGCATGGGCGGCCGCCTGATCGTCACCGACTCCGCAGGCGAACGGACCGGCGGCGGGCCGGAACGCCCCGACCGGCAACCGCGCAAGGCCGAGTGGGACCGCTTCACCATGAACTTCGCCGACGGCGGACAGCTCCGGCTCTTCGACAAGCGCCGGCTCGGCCGGGTCCGCCTCGAACCGAACCTCGACGGGCTGGGCCCGGACGCGGAGGACATCTCGGCGGCGGACTTCCGCACCCGCATCGCCCGCAGCCGGATGGCGATCAAGGCGCGGCTGCTGGACCAGAGCGTGCTCGCCGGCGTCGGGAACCTGCTGGCGGACGAGACGCTGTGGCAGGCGAAGCTGAACCCGGCGGCGAAGGCGGACGAGCTGACCCGTACGGAGCTCGACCGGCTCCACCGCAACCTCGAGAGGTCCCTGCGGTCCGCGATCGAGAAGGGCGGTGTGCACACGGGGACGATCATCGAGCACCGGCACGTCGACGGTCACTGCCCCCGCTGCGGCGCGGAGATGCGGCACGGCACGGTCGGCGGCCGGAGCACGTGGTGGTGCGGCGAGGAGCAGGCCTAAGCTGCCGGCACGACCGCCCTCCGCTGGCGGTACACGATCAGCACCGTCGTGCAGAGACCCAGCCACGCGGCCCCCAGCGCCCAGCCCGCGAGCACGTCGCTGAACCAGTGCACGCCCAGGTAGATCCGGGTGAAGCCGACCGCGGCGATCCAGGACCCGGCGACGACGACCGCCGCCAGCCGCAACCCCGCCGTCAGCCTGGGCCAGGCCAGCACCACGAGCGCGCCGACGACGGCCATGGACATCGTCGCGTGCCCGGAGGGCAGAGACTCGTTGCCGGCGGCCACGAGCTGGTCCGCGACAGGCGGGCGCGGCCGGTCCAGGAGGCGCTTGATCAGCGTGAACACCGCGCTCGCCGAGGCCATGGTGCCGATCAGGAAGACGGCCTCCACCCTCCGCCGCCGCACCCACAGCACCACCCCGACGACGACCGCGAGCACCGCCATCGCCGCGGTGCTGCCGAGCGTGGTGATCGCAACGGCCAGCCCCGTCAGCCTCGGGGAGCGCGCGGCGACGGCCTCGGCCAGCACCGGTCCGTCGTCCGCACCCGGCCCCGTCCCGGTGAACGCCGAGTAGATCAGCCAGCCGGCCATCCCGGCGAGCACCACGACGACGGGGCCGGGGACGACGGTGACGGGCGACAGACGACGGGCGGACGACACGCTCACCAGTCTGGCCGCGCTCGCCCGCCCGCGCTCGCGAGGAACGTCAGGAGCGTCCGCGGTACGTGCGGTACCGCTCGATCAGGGACCTGGTCGAGGCGTCGAGCGAGGACATGTCCGGGTCCTCCCCGTAGAGCGCGGGGCCGAACTGCTTCGCCATCACCTTGCCGAGCTCGACGCCCCACTGGTCGAAGGAGTCGACGCCCCAGATCGTGCCCTCGACGAACGTCTGGTGCTCGTAGAACGCGATCAGCTGCCCCAGCACGGATGGCGTGAGCTTCTCGGCCAGGATCGTCGACGTCGGCCGGTTGCCCGGCATCACCTTGTGCGGGACGACGTCCGCCGGGGTGCCCTCGGCCTCGATCTCCTCGGCCGTCTTGCCGAACGCGAGTGCCGCCGTCTGCGCGAAGAGGTTGGACATGAAGAGGTCGTGCATGTCCGCGTCCCCCTCGCCAGGGAGCTCGTGGTTCGGCTGCCCGAAGCCGATGAAGTCCGCCGGCACGAGCCGGGTCCCCTGGTGGAGGAGCTGGTAGAAGGCGTGCTGCCCGTTGGTGCCGGGCTCGCCCCAGAAGATCTCCCCGGTGGCCGTGGTGACCGGGGACCCGTCGCCGCGCACGGACTTCCCGTTGCTCTCCATCGTCAGCTGCTGCAGGTAGGCGGGCAGCCGGTGCAGGTGCTGGGAGTAGGGCAGCACGGCGTGCGTCTCGGTGCCGAAGAAGTTCGTGTACCAGACGCCGAGCAGGCCGGCGATCACCGGAAGGTTCGCCGCCAGCGGGGCGGTGCGGAAGTGCTCGTCGATCGCATGCATCCCGGAGAGGAACTCGGCGAAGTGCTCCTTGCCGATCGCGATCATCAGCGAGAGCCCGATCGCGGAGTCCACCGAGTAGCGCCCGCCGACCCAGTCCCAGAAGCCGAACATGTTGGCCTCGTCGATGCCGAACTCACGGACCTTCTCCGCGTTCGTCGACACCGCCACGAAGTGCTGTGCGACGGCCTTCTCGTCACCCAGTCCCTCGACGAGCCAGGTCCGCGCGTTGCGCGCGTTGGTCAGCGTCTCCTGGGTCGTGAAGGTCTTCGACGACACCACGAACAGCGTCGTCGCCGGGTCCAGGTCGAGGGTGGCCTCGGCGAGGTCCGTCGGGTCGATGTTGGAGACGAAGCGGCACCGGAGGTCCCGCCGCGAGTAGTCCAGCAGCGCCTCGTAGGCCATCACCGGCCCGAGGTCCGAGCCGCCGATCCCGATGTTGACGACCGTGCGGATGCGCTCGCCGGTCGAGCCGGTCCACTCGCCCGAGCGGACCTTGTCCGTGAATTCGCCCATCGCGTCGAGCGTCGCGTGCACGTCCGCGACGACGTCCTGCCCGTCGACCGTCAGCGACGCGTCCCGCGGCAGCCGCAGCGCCGTGTGCAGGACGGCCCGGTCCTCGCTGGTGTTGATGTGCTCCCCGGAGAACATCGCCCGGATCCGGTCCGGCAGCCCGGCGCGCTCGGCCAACGCGGTGAGCAGCGGCAGCGTCCCGCGGGTGACGCGGTGCTTGGACCAGTCCAGGACGAGGTCCGCCCCGGTCGTCGTCATGACCTGCGCGCGGCCGGGGTCCTCCGCGAACAGCCCGCGCAGGTGCAGCGGCTCGACGGCCGCATGGTGCTCGGTCAGCGCGGTCCACTCCGGAGTGGCGGTGATGTCGAGTTGCTCTGCGGCAGCTGCTTCTGAGGACACGGGCGACATCATGCCCCTCCCGGCAGGCGGTTGCGCAGGTGTGGACTGCACCACACGGGGTGTGGTGCCGGTGCGGTGGGCCGGGCCGGTATCCGAGAAACCCCCGAGCAGGAGACCCCATGACCGACAGCACCGTCCTCGCCGGCCCTGCCTGGATCATCGGCGGCCTGCACAACCGCCCCGGTTACCTCCTCACGGCGGGCGGCCGGATCACCTTCACCGACGGCGAGCCGTACTTCGACGTCGCGTTCGACGAGCTCACCGACGTCACCTATCCGTGGTACTGGTTCGGCGGCGGGGTGAAGCTGCGGGCCGCCGGAACGCTCTACAAGATCACGTTCGTCCGGCCCAACGGGATGCCCTCGCCGGACCCGTCGCTGGTCGACGTGGCCCTGAGCGCGGTGGGACCGGGCGTCACGACCGCCACCGGCGCGGCCCACGTGGATGCGCTCCGTGGTCTCGCGGACATCGGCACCGGGCGGAAGGCGACGAAGTAGTGGCGCGAGATTCTGCCCGCCTGAGGTGCTTCCACCTGGGGGACCAAGGTTCTCCGGCCGTCGGGCGAGGGGCCGGCGGTCATGATCGACGCTCAGCGGAGGGTCAGCAGGGGCGAACGGTCCGTAACCGATTACTCGATCGTGCGTTACTCACACGAGTGGCGCGAATCTGCTGCTCGTCGCGTCTCACCGGCGCATCACCGCAAAACCGCCGTTCGGACCTGCGCGGGCTCGGATTCGGTCTAGCGTCGTGGCCCAACGGAGTTAGTCGATCACCGTCAGGAGAGCTCCCCGATGTTCAGAACGCTGCCCGGACCCGCTCGCGACGTCCTGCTGCTTGCGGCCCGCCTGCTCGTCTCGTTCGTGATGCTCGCCCACGTCTGGATCACGTTCGTGGGTGCCGGATTCAGCGGAACCACCACGGTCTTCTCCAATTTCGGGATCCCGATCGCGATCGTGGCCACCGCGTTCACGCTGGTCGCGGAGCTGGTCGGCTCGATCCTGCTGGCCTCGGGCATCTTCGTGACCTGGGCGAGCGGCGCGATCTCCTTCGTCATGGCCGGCGCGATCTACTTCGTCCACGCCCCGCACGGCATCTTCGTGAAGAACGGCGGCTGGGAGCTCGTCGGCATGATCATCGCGGTCTGCCTCGCCATCGCCGCCACCGGACCGGGTCGCTACAGCCTGGACCACCTGATCTTCGACCGGAAGATCACCGAGTCGCCGGCGCCGGAGCCGATCGTCGTCACCCAGGACACTCCCGTCGCACCGGCCCAGCGCTGGGCCAACGGCACCGGGTCGAGCGGCGCCCTGCGCGCCTCGGAGCGCCGCACCGCCGCCGTCCGGATCGCCGAGCACAACGCCGAGACCGCAGGGTTCGGGGCGGTCGCGTCCCGCACCTCGGAAGTCGACGAGTTCGGCTCCGCCTCGCAGCCCGACCCGACCCGGACCGGTCCCGTGCAGGTGCAGACGCCCGGCATCGGCACGCCCGCCGTCGGCATGGCGTCGCTGCGCTCGCGCCCGCTGCCCGGCCGGCGCCCCGCGCCCGAGGGCGACGAGAACACGCATGCGCTGTTCACCACTCGCGGCGACTGACACCGCGCTTCGCCGCGGCGAGGGTGCGTCACGACAGCCTCGCGCCCGCGCCGCCCGTCCCCGCACGAGTTTCACAGCCGGCCCCGGCCGGCGGGCTCCGTCACCACGCGACCGTGCCGAGGGTCCGCCGCCGGGGCCGTCGCCGTGCCGTCCCTGTGAGTCGACCCACGGAACCAGCCGGGTGGCACCGTGCCGTGCCGGGCACCGGTAGCGTCGATGACTCGTTCATCGTTCAACCATCGTTCCGGAGGCTCCTGACCGTGACCCGTGCGCTCCCCGCTCCCGCCCGTGACGTCGTCCTGCTCCTCGTCCGGATCCTCCTGGCCGTCGTGCTGCTCGCCCACGGCTGGCAGAAGCTCGTGACCAACGGCGTCGGCGCCACCGCCGAGGGGTTCGCGCAGATGGGCATCCCGCTGGCACCCGTATCGGCCCTGTTCGCAGTGGTCGTGGAGGTGCTCGGAGGGCTGCTGCTGCTCGTCGGCGCGCTGACGCCGGTCGTCGGCCTGCTGGTCGTGCTGAACATGCTCGGCGCGGCGTTCTTCGCCCACCTCGGCAACGGCGTGTTCGTCGGCAACGGCGGCTGGGAGCTCACCGGGGTGATCGCGGCCGTCGCGCTGGCGCTGGCCGCGGCCGGTGCCGGCCGGTTCAGCGTCGACCACCTGATCACCGCGCGTCGCCGCGAGCCGGTGCCCGCCTGATCCCGGTCCCGCCCGGTGATCGGCTGGCGCGGCACGGGATCATGGTCGGCGGGCCCGTGTGCGGGCCCGCCGGCTCCGGCCCCCGGAGCGGAGGGGAGGGACCGCGTGCTGCGCCACGTCACCGCGACCCGCTACGTCACGCCGTTGCGTGAGGGCGGGTCGCTGCCCGGGCTGATGGAGGCCGACGACCTCGGCACCTACGTCGTGAAGTTCCACGGCGCCGGGCAGGGTCGCAAGGCCCTCGTCGCGGAGATCGTCAGCGGCGAGCTGGCCCGCACGCTCGGGCTGCCGGTGCCGGAGCTCGTCACCGTCGACCTCGATCCGGCGCTCGGCCGCACCGAACCGGACCATGAGGTCCAGGACCTGCTGCGGAACTCGCGCGGGCTCAACCTCGGGCTGGACTACCTGCCCGGCGCGCTGGACTTCGATCCGCTAGCCTTCGATCCCGGGTCCGAGTTCGCCGGTCGCGTCCTCTGGTTCGACGCGCTGGTCGGCAACGTCGACCGCTCCTGGCGGAACGCGAACATGCTGCTCTGGCACCGCGCCGCCCACCTCATCGACCACGGCGCGACGCTGACGTTCCACCACGGCTGGAAGGCCGCGCTCGCCGACCCCGCTGCCGTCGCGGTGCGGCCCTACGACGCGCGGGACCACGTGCTGCTCGGGTCGGACCCGGACCTCGACGCGGCGAACTCCGCCCTCGCGCCGCTCGTCACCCGCGAGGCGGTGCGGGCCGCGGCCGCCGCCGTCCCGGATCCGTGGCTGACCGACGAGCCCGGCTTCGACGACCCGGACGAGGTGCGCGAGGCCTACGCGGACATCCTCACCGCCCGGGTCGCGGCCCGGGACCTGTGGCTGCCCGGCGTGCGGGAGACGGCCGCGGCGGGCCGGGCGCGGCCGGCGACGCGGGCGCCGAACCCGCCGGCCTGGCTGGTCGGGCGGCTCCCGCGATGACGACCTCGGCGAGCACCCTGCACACCTACGAGTACGCGCTGCTGCAGGCCGTGCCCCGCCCCGAGCGCGGCGAGTCCGTGAACGTCGGCGTGCTGCTCTACTGCCGGGGGCTGGACTACCTCGGCGGGCGCACCCACGTCGACGCCGCCCGCGTCCGGGCCCTCGACCCGCATGCGGACACCGAGGCGATCGCCGCGCTACTGGACGTCGCCGCCGCGGTCTGCGCCGTGCCGGAGCCCCCGCGCTCGGACCGCCGGACGGACGGCGCGCTCGCCGCGTCCGGGCCGGGCGCCGGGGAGGACATCGGCCGGCGCTTCCGCCGGCTCACCGCGCCGCGCAGCACGGTCGTCCGCCCCGGCCCGGTGCACGCCGGGCTCACCGCCGACCCCGCCGCGGAGATCGACCGCCTGCTCAAGACCCTGGTCCTGCCCCTCTGAGCGCGGGCTCGCCGGCGCGGTGAGGCACAGCACGCGCATGACGGCCTCCCGAACGGTTGTAATGTCCCCATGAGCGGATCGACGGAGATCACGACGGACCCGGTGCCCGCGGCGGCCCTGACCAGCTGGCTCGCCGCCCGGGCACCGCAGGTGAGCGTGGGGGACGGGCCGGTCGAGGTGCGGCGCATCTCGGGCGGGCACTCCAACCTGACCTTCCGGATCGTCGACGGCGCGGGCAACCCATGGGCCCTGCGCCGCCCGCCGCTCGGCGGGGTGCTCGCCACCGCCCACGACATGGGTCGCGAGTGGCGCTTCATCGCCGCCTTGGATCCGACGCCCGTCCCGGTCCCGCAGGCCGTCGCCTTCTGCTCGGACCAGGACGTGATCGGTGCGGACTTCTACGTCATGGGCTTCGTCGACGGGGTCGTCCCCGGCGACCCGGAGGCGGGCACGGCCATGCCGGTCGAGAGCCGGCATGCGGCGGGCCTGGCCTGCGCGGACGTGCTCGCCGAGCTGCACCGGGTCGACCCGGAGCAGGTCGGGCTCGGGGACCTCAGGCGCTCCGGCAGCTACCTCGAGCGCCAGCTGCGCCGGTGGCACCGGCAGGTGCACGCGTCCGCCGTGGAGGACCTGTCCGTGATCGATGCCGTGCACGAGAAGCTCGTCGCCCGGATGCCGGACGACCCCGAGCTGCGGATCGCGCACGGCGACTACCGGCCCGGCAACCTCTCCTTCCGCCCCGACGGTGCCATCGGCGCGATCTTCGACTGGGAGCTGGCGACGCTCGGGGACCCGCTCGCGGACCTCGGCTGGCTGATCGCGTCCTGGGAACGCCCGGGGGACACCGACGTCGCGATCACCTCCGGTCCGACCGTGCTGGACGGGTGGCCGGAGGCCGACGAGGTGGTGGCCCGCTACGCCGAGCGTTCCGGCCGGGGCGAGCGCATCGCGTCGGACCTGGACTACTTCCTCGCATTCGCCCGCTGGCGCTCCGCCTGCGTCGGCGCGGGCGTCCACACCCGCTACGCCGCGGGGTACATGGGAACGGAAGGTATCGAGGAGGGCGCGCTCGCCGAGGCGCGGCTGAAGTCCGTGCACGACCAGGCCGCGGCGGCGCTGAACGCCCTGGGCGGCTGAGCCGTCGGCCCCGGCCGCCGTTGCGGGGTCACGTCCGCGTGCCGGCGGCTCCGGGTTCACCCCGCCGGGCGGTCCCGGGCGCGTCCTGCCACGATGCCGGCGGCAGGTGCGGGAGGCTGGTACACCACGGCGCAGGACGGAACCATTCCGCCGCGCCCGCTCGCGATTCAGGACGGGGACACACACCATGGCCGGCGGCTGGCAGGAACAGGACGACTGGGGCGACCAGACCCGGGAGCTCGGCCGGGCCCAGCCGGAGGCCTACCGACCCGAGCCGCCGCGCGGACCGGTGGTCAACGCCGGCCGGCTCTGGTCGGGCGGCGTCGCGACGGCGGTCGTCGCGGCGCTGATCGGGCTCGTCGGGCTGCTGATCGTGCGGGTCCTGCTGCAGATCCCGTACCTCGCGCCGATCAACTCCGGGCCGGTCGGGGACTCGCGGACGATCCTGCTGTGCAGCCTCGCCGCGATCGCCGCGCTGGCCGCGACGGGCCTGGCGCACGTCCTGCTGCTGAGCACGCCCAGCCCGATGGCCTACTTCGGGTGGATCGGGGGCCTGCTGACCACGGTCGCCGCGGTGCTCCCGCTGCTGAACGAGGACACCTGGACGGTGCGGATCGCGACGGCGGTCATCCACCTGGTCATCGGCCTGGCGATCATCAGCCTGGTCACCGGGGCGGCGGTCTCCTCCAGCTCGCGCTGAGCGCTCGATCGGCGCCTTGCGGAGACCGGGGGTCCTCGGACACGATCGCGGGGTGATCGTGGACCTCCGGCTCGTGGCTCGTCTGCACGTGGACCTGTGCCGGACCCGCTCGGCGGTCTGTCGGTAACCACCGACAGACCCGGACCGAACGACCGCCTCCCCCGCGCAGCGCGGCGCCCACCTCCCCGCGCCGGTGCTGCCGCGGGCGCACGTCCACGAGGAGTACCCGTATGACCCCGCTCTCCGCTGTGCCCACCGTCGGCCCGCTGAACCTCGAGCTACTCGGCCCACGCTTCGGCGCCCTGGTCCACGGCCTCGACCTCGCCACCGCGGAGGACGCCCAGGTCGCCGGCGTCCGCGCCGCGCTGACGGACCACAAGGTGCTGTTCTTCCGCGGCCAGACCCTGGACCCGGACCAGCAGATCCGCCTCGGCAACCGGATGGGCGACCTGACGGCGTCACATCCGGTCGTCCCCGGCCTCGACGAGGCGCACACCGAGATCTACGCCCTGGACAGCGCGGACGACGGCTACGCGGACGTCTGGCACACCGACGTCACCTTCGTGAAGCGGCCGCCGCTGGGCTCGATCCTGCGCGCCGTCACGCTGCCGCCGAACGGCGGCGACACCAACTGGGCGGACCTCGAGCTGGCCTACGCGTCGCTCTCGCCGGCCGTGCAGCGCCTCGCGGACGAGCTCACCGCCGTGCACGACGGCTCGCGGGACTTCGGCTACTACCTCGCGCAGCGACGGCAGGGCCGCGGCAGCGACTGGGAGGGCGAGACCTTCACCGCGCTCGAGGAGGTGCAGCACCCCGTCGTGCGCGTGCACCCGGAGACCGGGCGCAGGTCCCTCTTCGTGAACCCGGGCTTCACCACCCGGATCGCGGGCGTCTCGGACGCCGAGAGCCGCCACCTGCTCGATCTCTTCTTCGCCCACCTCACCAAGCCCGAGCACCTCGTCCGGCACCGCTGGGCCGAGGGCGACGTGGCGATGTGGGACAACCGCGCCACGGCCCACTACGCGAACCGGGACTACGGCGACGCGCGCCGGGTCATGCACCGTGTGACGCTGCGCGGGGACGCCCCGGTGGGTGTGCCGAAGCCTGTCACCGCGCTGGATCGCCGGGTAGCGTCCGCGGGGTGACCTGGGGGACCTACAGCACGTATCTGATCATCGCCGTCCTGCTGGTGGTGGCGCCCGGGCCGGACACGCTCGTCCTGCTCCGCAACGGCCTCGCCGGCGGACGGCGGGGCGGCGTGCTCGCCGGTGCCGGGATCCTCGTCGGCAACCTGGTACAGGGCTCCGCCGCGGCGCTCGGGCTCGGCGTGCTGATCGCCCGCTCGCAGGTCCTGTTCGAGATCCTGCGCTGGGCGGGCGTCGCGTACCTGGCCGTCCTCGCCGTGCAGGCGCTTCGGGGCGCGGTCCGCGGGGACTACTCCGCGGTGGAGAACGTCACGCGCCGCCGCGGGGCCGGCGTCCGCCGGTTCCGCGAGGGCTTCCTGTCCAACGTGACCAACCCGAAGGTGCTGGTCATGTACCTGTCGGTGCTCCCGCAGTTCCTCACTCCGGGCGTCACCACCACCCTCGACGCCCTGGTCCTCGCCTACACGGTCGGGATCCTGGGCGCGGTGTGGCTGGGCCTGCTGCTGCTCGTCGTGCACCGGGTCCGGGACTGGCTCAGCCGCCGGAGGGTCCGGCGCACCGTCGACGCGGTGACGGGTACGGCGCTCCTCGGTTTCGGTGTGGCGCTGGCTAGCGAATAGTCCACACGCCGTTGCGCTGCTCCCACCGCTTGTGCGCCAGCAGGTTCCGCAGCTGTACGAGCGCGTAGTCGATACCCGAGGACTGCAGGACGGCGGGCTGCCCGGGCCGCTCGTCGACCCCGACGATGATCCCGGTGCGGTCACCGCTGGCGACGATCACCTGTAGCTCCCGGGCGAGCGTCATGCTGTAGGTGTCGGCGTAGCCCCAGAACGTGATCACCGACGTGACGAGGTCCGCGATGGGCTTCGTCCGCGTCGTCACGGCGACGATGTGGCCGTAGTGGAACTCGTCGGTGTTCTCGTCCTTGCGGCGGCCCGACGCGAGATCGAGCCGCGAGACCACGACACCCAGATGCCGCTCGGTCGGGCAGATCACCAGGACGTCGTAGTGGCTGAAGCGCCAGACCCGGTCGAGGCCCTCCCTGGCCTTGGCGCCCTTGGCCGGACCGAACACGACGATCGGGCCGGCACCCTGGTCCGCGAACGGCCGCGGACCGCCCGGCGGCCGGACGTCTGCGCTGTGGAGGACGAGATCCGAGTCGTGGAGGCCGAACACCCTCCTCGCCCGGTTCGCCGCGCGTTCGAGGTCCTCGCGGAACGTGTCGTCGATCTGCCCGTCCGTCGGCTTGGGCTCGGCCTTGTGGAAGGCGCGCCAGTAGACGGCGCGGGCCTGCAGTCCCAGCAGTAAGAACATCAGCGCGGCGGTGGCCAGGATGACGGCGGCGAGCACGTTCCCGGACAGCGCCAGAGCAGCCCCCGCGAACAGGGCCAGGAATAGCGCCAGCCACAGCATCAACCGGGCTCGCGACCGGTCGGCCGGATCAGGCCTCCAGCGAAAGTATTTGTTCACCGCCGTCTTGCGAGCCGAATCGTCGGGCGGGCCCAGCGAGTTGCCCCCGAGCCCGCTCACCGCTCACCACGGCCGGGCGTGACGATCTTCTTCGAACGCATGTGGAGGACCCCGTTCCCGGCCGCCGCCCCCCGGCGCCGGATACAGGTGAGCTCGCTCGCCGACCGGACGACGTTGCGTTCCGCCATCCGGCCTGTCCGAAGACCAGCTGGCCGGCGCAGTGGGGTGTCACGCGGACGGCGGTGCCGGTCCGGCCGGCCACCTGCCTGCGTCAGCTCAGGGTGATGGCCAGCCCTGCCGCACCGTCCTTGCCGCGGCGCAGCCGGGCCATGCCCGTGGCCAGCCGCCCCACGATCCCGTACTTGCGGTTGATCGCGGCGAGGACGGAACGGGTCCCGGCCGTGTCCTGGATGCGGGCGGTGGCGGCCACCGCGGGGCCGGTGGGGTTTCCGCGGCGGTCGCACTCGCCGATCTCGACGGTGCCACTGCGCCTGATCCGCTTCACCTTGCCGGCGTCCGGGGCGCTCCAGACGCCGATCTCGCCGCCGTCGAGCGGCGCGGCCCAGACCGCCGTCGGGACCGGCGTGCCGTCCTTGCGGAAGGTGGTGAGCAACAGGAACCGGGCGGCGGCGAGATCATCGGCACGAGCGGACCTCACGCCGGGACGCTCGCCTTGTTCAGCGCCACCGGCAGCGACGCGTACCCCCGCAGTACCCGCGTGGGGCGACGGGTGGGCGCCCCGGCCGCGCCGAGGTCCGGGAAGCGGTCGAACAGGGCACGCAGCGCGACCTCGCCCTCCATCTTCGCCAGCCCCGCCCCGAGGCAGTAGTGCAGCCCGCTGGAGAACGCGACGTGCTCCCCGGCGTTGTGCCGGGTGACGTCGAAGCGGTTCGGGTCCGCGAAGACCGCCGGGTCCCGGTTCGCGCCGCCGAGCAGCGTGACGATCAGCGAGCCCCGCTTCACCGGCCGTCCGCAGACCTCGGTGTCCGCCCGCGCGACCCGGCCGGTCCGCTGCACCGGGGACTCCAGGCGCAGCATCTCGTCGACCGCCGTCGGCCAGCGCTCGGGCTCTGCCTTCAGGATCGCGAGCTGGTCCGGGTGGTCGATCAGCAGCGCCGAACCGCTGCCGATCAGGTTCACCGTCGTCTCGAACCCGGCCGCGAGCAGCAGCATCGCGATGCTCGACAGCTCGTCCTCGGAGAGCCGCCCGTCCTCGTCGTGCGCGGTGACAAGGGCGGAGAGGATGTCGTCGCCGGGGGAGCGGCGCAGGGTCTCGAAGTGGCCGAGCATCCAGGCGTGCAGGGCGTCGATGTCGCGCTCCGAACGCCGGAAGTCCCGGAAGCTCAGCCCGGCGTCGAGGGAGAGCGCCGCGCCCTCGCCCCACTCCAGGAACTGCTCGCGCATCTCCATCGGGGCACCGAGCACCTCGGCGATGACGGTGGCAGGCAGCAGCGCCGCGTAGTCCGCGATCAGGTCCGCCTGCTCGCGGCCGGCCAGCTCGTCGAGCAGCTCGGTGGCGATCTCCTCGGTCCGGTCCCGCAGCGCCGCGACCTTCTTGGCGCTGAACGCCCTGGTCACGAGCTTGCGGTAACGCGTGTGGTCCGGCGGGTCCGTCGCCAGCATCGACGGCGGCTGGGCGGGCCCGAGCGCCCAGCTCCCGCCCATGCGCTGCAGCATCCTGACCGCGCTCGGCAGGTTCTCCGGCATCCGCATCTCGACGCAGAAGTCCTGGCTGCGCAGGATCGTCGTGCACGCCTCGTGGTTCGCCGTGGTGAGCGTGAGCCCGGACTTGACGATCGCGCCCTGGGCGCGGAGTTCGTCGTAGTGCGGGAACGGGTTCGCGATGAGCACCGGATCCGCCATGAGCCGGGCGCCGAGGTCCCCCGCGGCGACCTCCTTGCGCAGCATCCGGCGGATCAGCGCGTGCCGCAGCACCCACCGGATCCCTCGTCGTGCACCCCGTGAACCCGCCATGCCAGTCTCCCGAACGTCGTCGTCCCGCAAACGCTACCGCGAGTAAGTTAGCTCTGCCCAGGGCTCGGATTCAGAACATTCTCAGCTCGTCCGGTAGGACTGGTACGTGCCCGCCCGCCTCCTCGCCGTCAGCGACCTGCACGTCCGGTACCCCGAGAACCGCTCGCTCACGGAGGATCTGCACCCGACGGACCCGGGGGACTGGCTGATCGTGGCGGGGGACGTCGCGGAGCGGGTGGACGACACGCTCGGCACGCTCGCGGTGCTGGCGCAGCGGTTCGCCCAGGTCATCTGGGTCCCGGGCAACCACGAGCTCTGGACGCGCACGAAGGATCCGGTCGATCTGCGGGGAGAGCACCGCTACCGGCATCTGGTCGAGCGCTGCCGGAAGCTCGCGGTGCTGACCCCGGAGGACCCGTTCCCGATCTGGCGCGGCGAGGGTGGACCGGTCACCGTCGCGCCGCTGTTCCTGCTCTACGACTACTCGTTCCTGCCCGAGGGCGCCACTACCGTGGCCGAGGGGTTGGAGGCGGCCTACAAGGCAGGCGTCGTCTGTACCGACGAGCACCTGCTGCACCCGGACCCGTACCCGTCCCGGGAGGCCTGGTGCGCGGCCCGCGTCGAGTACAGCGAGAAGCGGCTGGCGGAGATCGATCCCGAGCTGCCGACGGTGCTGGTCAACCACTGGCCGATGACGAGGCTGCCGACCGGGGTGCTCCGCTACCCGGAGTTCGCCCTCTGGTGCGGGACGACGGCGACGGCGGACTGGCACGTCCGGTACCGGGCGTCGACGGTGGTCTACGGACACCTGCACATCCCGCGCGTCCTCCACGAGGACGGCGTCCGGTTCGTCGAGGCGTCCCTCGGCTATCCGCGGGAGTGGAAGCCGCGCGAGGAGCGGTACGGGATGCCGGTCACCGATCTCCTGCCCCGGCAGATCCTCCCGGTCCCGGAGGGGCCGGAGCCCTACGCGGCGCCGGCAAGGAGCGCGGAGCCCGCGACCTGACGGACTCGCGGCGACCGGGCCGCCTGCGCGCCTCGACGGCCCACACCACGAGCCACACGCCCGGCCCGGTGGCCAGCAGGATCCCGGTGGCGAGCCAGCCGGAGCGGTAGAGCGCGCCGGCCACGATCCAGCCGGCGATCCAGACCACCATCAGGACCAGGCGCGTCCGCATCATCCGGCGGTGGACGTCGATCAGGGGTTCGCGCAGGTCGGTGACCGTGACGACGGCGTTCCTGCGTCGGGTCACGGCCACCTCCCCGCCGGAACCTACCGCCCGGCGCGGCGCCCGTAGCGGCGGTTGAACTTCTCCACCTGACCGGCGGCGTCCAGCACGCGGGTCGCGCCCGTCCAGAACGGGTGCGAGTACGCCGTGATGTCCACGCGGACCAGGGGATACGTCTGCCCGTCGGACCACTCGATCGTCTCCCGCGAGGTGGCCGTCGAACGCGTCAGGAATGCGTCACCGGTGCTCCTGTCCTGGTAGACGACGGGTCCGTAGCCGGGATGGATGTTCGGCTGCATCAGGGTTCCTCCTCGACGAGCGGGCTGCTAGCTTCGGTAATGATAACCATTACCGACTGGGGGAGATTCCCGTGACGGTTCCGCTCCGCACCACCGGCTTCGTCGCCGTCCGCAGCACGGCGTCCCGTACCCCGCTCGACGCGCTGCTCGCGGCCGAACTGGCCGCCGCGGTCCGCGCGACGCGGCACGGGATCCTCGTCGCGAGCGCCCGGCCTCCGGACCCCGAGGGCACGTTCGTGCTGGTCCAGCCCTGCGACGAGCGGCAGCGCCCGGTCCGTCCGGCCGTGCGGGTCGGCCCGCTGGAGACCGCCGACGACGTCGACGAGCTGTGCACCTGGCTCCGCGCGGGCCTGCTGGACCCGGCCACGCTGCCGCTCCACCTGCTCGGGGTGACCGAGGCGACCCGCCGGAGCTGACCCGCACAGGATTCGCCCGCACAGGATTCACACAGCAGGACCACAAGGACGGAACAGGGCCGGATCGGACCGTACGGAGGAACCCCGACCACCCCCTGGGAGACCTTCGTGAGCACCGTGACCCCACCCCGGGTGCCGACCGCGCCGCGCCACGCGCGACCGAGGGCCCAACCCGGACGACACTCCGGCCCGCCGGAGAGGTCCGGCCGCGTCGGGACGCTGCTCCACGGCCCGTCCGACCAGCCCCGGTGGGCGCGCCCCGGCGTTGCTCGTCGTGCTGGCCGGCACAGCGGTCCTCTACCTGTGGAACCTCTCGGCCTCCGGCTACGCCAACGACTTCTACGCCGCCGCCGTCCAGGCCGGCACGCAGTCCTGGAAGGCCTGGCTGTTCGGGTCGCTGGACTCCGGGAACGCGATCACCGTCGACAAGCCGCCGGCCGCGTTGTGGGTGATGACGCTGTCCGCGCGGATCTTCGGCTTCTCCTCGTGGAGCCTGCTGGTGCCGCAGGCGCTGATGGGCGTCGCCTCGGTGGGGGTGCTGCACGCGACCGTCCGCCGCTTGGCCGGACCCGGAGCGGGCCTGATGGCGGGCGCCGCGCTGGCGCTCACCCCGGCCGCGGTCCTGATGTTCCGCCTCGACAACCCGTACACGCTGCTGGTCCTGCTGATGGTGGCGGGCGCGTACTTCGTCTCCCGTGCCGTCGACGCCACGGCCACGAAGGCGTCGACGCGGTGGCTGCTGCTCGCCGGCACCGCGATCGGGTTCGCCTTCCTCACCAAGATGGGCCAGGCGCTGCTGGTCGTCCCGGCGTTCGGCCTGGTCTACCTGGTCGCGGGCGCACCGCGGCTGCGGGCCCGGATCCTGCAGCTGCTCGGCGCGGTCGTCGCGATGGTCGTGTCGGCGGGCTGGTTCATCGCGCTCGTCGAGATCTGGCCCGCGGCGAGCCGGCCGTACATCGGCGGCTCCACCACGAACTCGCTGCTCGAGCTCGCCCTCGGCTACAACGGCCTGGGCCGGCTGCTCGGGGGGAGCGGCAACGGCGGCGGGAGTGGCGGGGGTGGCAACACCTCCTTCGGCGGCGCCACCGGCATCACCCGGATGTTCACCGGCGAGATCGGGTACGAGATTTCCTGGCTGCTTCCGGCCGCGCTGATCGCCCTGGTCGCGGGCCTGTGGCTGACCCGCCGCGCCCCACGCACCGACGAGGTCCGCGCCGGCCTCGTCCTCTGGGGCGGCTGGATGCTGGTCTCCGCCCTGGTGTTCAGCTACATGAGCGGCACGATGCACCCCTATTACACCGTCGCGCTGGCCCCGGGCATCGCCGGGACCCTTACGATCGGTGGCCGCGAGCTGTGGCGGCACCGCGATCGGATCCTGGCGCGGGCGACGCTCGCGCTGATGGTCGCCGCCACCGCGGCCTGGTCCTTCGTGCTCCTCGCGGGCAGCTCCGAGTCCTACGCCTGGGTCCGCTGGGTGATCGCCGGGCTGGCAGTGCTCGGGGTGGTCGGCCTGCTGGCCGGCACCCGCAGGCTCAGCAGGGTCCAGCTGGTCGGAACCGTCGCCGCGGTGCTGACCGGCCTCGTCGGGACCAGCGCGTATGCCGTCGCGACGGCGTCGGTCGCCCACACGGGCAGCATCCCGTCGGTCGGTGCGACGGCCACCGGCATGGGCGGTATGGGTGGTCCCGGCGGCATGGGTCACGGTGGCGGGCGCCCCGACGGCGGCACCCCGCCGGCGCTGCCCGGTGCCACCATCGCCAGGGATGCGGCTACCACCGATGGGGCCGTCGGCGGCCCGGGTGGCGGCATGGGCGGCGAGGCGAGCACGGAGCTGACCGCCCTGCTCAGCGCCACCGACTCCACCTGGTCCGCGGCCGTCGGCACCTCCCAGACCGCCGCCGGCCTCGAGCTGGCCTCCGGCACCGCCGTCATGTCCCTCGGCGGCTGGAGCGGTTCGGACTCAGCGGTGACCCTCGAGCAGTTCCAGCAGTACGTCGACAACGGCCGGATCCACTACTACGTCGGTGGGGGCCAGGGCGGCGTCCCCGGCGGCAGCGCGGACGGCACGAGCAGCCGGATCGCCGCCTGGGTCGAGGCGAACTTCACCGCCACGACCGTCGGCAGCCAGACCGTCTACGACCTGACGACCTGACCCGCCGCACGCCGAGGCCCGCGTCCCGAACCAGGGACGCGGGCCTCCGGCTCTGTCACCCCTCGGTGGTGGAGAGTCTTGTCACCACCATGTCGCACGGTTGCCCTAATGACCTTCGCGCACGCGTTGCCCATGCTGGATCGCTACAGGAGCGAGACGACGGAGGGGCCGACGGCATGGTGGTGACGACCGAGCAACGGGCCGGCCGTCCCGGCCCCTCGACCCGCAAGGGCGGCCGGCTCCGGGCGTTCGCCCGCGAGGCCCGCTCCTGGCCGACGATCCTGCTGGTCCTGATCTGTCTGTGCGCGGGCGTCCCGCTGACCATCGCCCTGGTGCCGGACCAGGAGCTGGAGATCCTCGGCCAGCACGTCTCGGTCGGCGCCCGCACCCCGGACGTCTCCCTCTCCGGCCCCGCCCAGCTCGTCCAGGTGGGCAACACCGAGCTGGATATCGACCGCCTCGACGTCGTCGGACCGCTGCGGCCGAAGCTCGCGATGGGCCCGGTGCAGCGCAACGACGACGCCGCGAAGGTGCTGAACCCGGACACCACGGTGGCCGCGCAGAACCAGGCCGTCGAGACGCTGCGGACCGGGTTCACGGACTGGTACCTGTGGGGCGCGCTCGGCGTCGTCGGGGTGGCGCTCGCGGCGGCCGCGCTCGTCGGCTGCTTCCGGATGCTCGCCATCCTGCGCCGGGAGAGCCGTGCCGGACGCGAGCACGTGACCGTCGCCGAGGTCTGGCACCGCTGTGCGGGTGCGATCGGCCGGATGACCGTCGTCGCCGTCGTCGCGTCCGTGGTGGCCTGGGGCACCTGCGGGGCGCTCGCCTACCGGGGCACGATGAGCGGCCTCGCGACCATCTCGTCCGTGTCGGACCTGGTCGGCAGCGTGCACGTCTCGCCGGCCCCCGTCGGCCCGCCCGTGTTCGGATACTCCGGCGCCGTCATCGGGGACTCCCGCGCCGCCCGCGTCGGCGGCCCGCCGGTCGCGGACCCGACCGCCGACGACACCGCCTGCCAGCGCAGCGCGGACTCTCTGGCCGCCGAGCTGACGATGCTCGTGCCGGACCACGTCCTCAACCTCGCCTGCCCCAGCGCCACGATCGCCCAGGGCCTGCGCAGCACCCAGCAGCGCGGGGACCTCACGGTCCCGGCGCAGGTCGGCCTGCTCAAGCAGGTGCAGGGGCTGCAGTTCGTGGTGGTCGCGACCGGACCGAACGACATCGGCTGGTCGGACTTCCTCAAGTACTGCTACGGCCTCCCGACCTGCGACGACGCACTGACGACCGGGGAGTTCGACTACCGGATGGCCGCCTTCGACCGGGACTACGCCGCCCTGTTGCAGGACCTCAACGAGCTGCCCGGCAAGCCCCAGGTGATCGTCATGACCTCCTACGGCGCCTTCCCGGCCGCGACCGACCCGGCCTGCCCGGACGCCCGCGGCCCGCTCAGCACCCCCGGTCTCACCCAGGACAAGATCGACCTGCTGACGGGCCGGAACAACCAGCTCAACGACGTCCTGGCCGCCGGCGCGGAGAAGTACGGCTTCGGCGTCGCGCGACCGGACCTCACCGGCCTCTGCAGCACGGACGGCGACGGGCTGGGCCCGGACCTGCAGGGGCTCGACGACGCCTTCCCCTTCCATCCGACGGCCGTCGGCTCGCTGCGGATGGCGGCGGCGGTGGCGCGGTTGGTCGTCGAACCGGAAGGATGAGCTCCCCAAGAAGGAAGACATCATGGTGACCTCCGTCGGCCTCTCCCCGGACGACCACGGCTTCCGCCCCGGCGCCGGGACGGACCCGGGCGAGGTCCTGCACCTCGGCGGCACGCCATTGCCGCTGACCGTCCCCGCCCGGCTCTACGTCTGCGGCATCACGCCCTACGACGTCACGCACCTCGGGCACGCCTCGACCTTCGTCTGGGCGGACGTCGTCGCGCGGGTCATGCGGATGGCCGGGGTGGACACGGTCGTCTCCCGCAACGTCACCGACGTCGACGACGTGCTCACCCGCACCGCCGCCGAGCGCGGCCGGCAGTTCGACGAGTTCGGGCTGACCCAGGAGTTCCACTTCGACCGGGACATGGCGTCCCTGCACGTCAGGCCGCCGACCCACGCGCCGCACGCCCGGCACCACGTCTCCCACGTCGTCCGGCTCGCGATGGCGCTGCTCGCGGCCGGCGCCGCCTACGAGCGCGACGGGTTCGTCTACTTCCGCGGTGCGGGCGTCGCGGAGGGCCGGGACCGGGACGCGGCGCTGGCCCTGCTCGCCGAGAACGGCGACCAGCCCGACGACCCGCTCCGCGACGACCCCTTCGACGTCCCGGTCTGGCGGCCCTCCGGCGAGGGCGACCCGGCGTGGCCGAGCCCCTGGGGCCGCGGCCGTCCGGGCTGGCACGCGGAGTGCGCGGCGATGGCGCTGGCCACGCTCGGCGGCGTCGTCGACGTGCTCGTGGGCGGGGCGGACCTGGAGTTCCCGCACCACGCCTACCAGGGCGCGATGGCGTCCGCGGCTACCGGGAGCGGCCCGTTCGCGCGGCGCGAGGTCCGCGCCGGGACCGTCGGACGGGACGGCGTCAAGATGGCCAAGTCGACGGGAAACCTCGTGCTGGGCGGGGACCTGCTGCAGGAGTCCTCGGGCGCGGCCGTCCGGCTGATGCTGCTGGACCGGGCGTGGTCACGACCCTGGGACTACACCCCGGACGCACTGGAACAGGCCGAGGCGCTGCTGGAGCAGCTCTACGTCGCCGCCGGGACGCGGAACGGTTCGGTGACCGCGGTCGCCGCCGTCCGCGGCGCGTTGCTGAACGACCTGGACGTCCCGGAGGCCGTGCGGCTCGCGGTGGAGTCCGGGGGAGACGCGGCGCGCCAGGTTCTGCGCACGCTCGCCCTGCAGTAGGGGCGCGGACCGGGAGTCGGGGGCGGGCGAGTTCAGCCGGCCGCGGACTCGGGCTCGATCTCCGCCGCCCGGAGCCGGGCGGCGAGGCGCTGCAGGTCGTCCCGCAGGGTGGCGAGCTCGAGCTCCGTCAGGCCGGTGGCCTCCTCCACCCGGCCCTGCACCGCCTGGGCCTTCGCCTCGAGCTCCGCGCCCGCGGTCGTCAGGCGGATCTCGACGACCCGCTCGTCGTCCAGCCGCCGCCGCCGTGTCACCACGCCCTGCGCCTCGAGGCGCTTGAGCAGCGGCGACAACGTCCCGCTGTCCAGGTACAGCTGCTCGCCGAGACGGCCCAGCGTGACCGTGCCGTGCTCCCAGAGCACCAACATCACGGTGTACTGGCTGTAGGTGAGCCCGACGGCCTCGAGCAGCGGCCGGTAGCACCCCGTCATCGCGCGTGAGGCCGAGTGCAGGGCGAAACAGAGCTGTCCCGCGACGGTGAAGCTCGATCCCGGCGTGTCTGCCATCGGTGCAGCGTAGAACGCGTCGCCGCGGTGGGGAGGCTCCATGGCGGCGATGTCATCAATATTCTGGACAGATGTCCAGACGCTTCCACGGCGGCCGGGACGAAGGGGGTGATGCCGGTCACCTCGGGCGGGACGGGCGGGTCTTCTGGGACAGTCGTCCGGATGGAGTCGGGCCGTCGAGGAGGAGGAGCCGTGGTCTGGGCGTTCCTGGCGGGCGCGATCGCCGCGGAGGTGACCGCGACCGTCGCGCTGCGGTTCTCCGAGGGGTTCTCGAAGCTCCTCCCGTCGATCGTGGTGGTCGTGGGGTACGTCACGGCGTTCGCGATGCTGTCGCAGGTGCTGGTGCGCGGACTCGGGATCGGCGTCGCCTACGGGATCTGGTCGGCCGTCGGTGTGGCGCTCATCGCCCTGATCGGGGCGACGTTCCTGGGGGAGACCCTGACGTGGGTGCAGGTCGCCGGGCTGGTCGCGGTGATCGCCGGCGTCGTCGCGCTGGAGACGGGCGGGGCGCACTGAGCGGCTGGCGCCGAGCTGCTCACCCGGGAACGACGAAGGCCCCCTGTCCATGCGGATCAGGGGGCCTTCAACGGGGTGGTGGGCGATACTGGGATCGAACGAGTGGCCTCTTCCGTGTCAACGCAATCCAGGGCTCCCCGGAGCACAGGCAACCCGCTGGCAGCTCGACACGCCCGTCCTCGGAAGTCCCGGCTGATCATTGGTTGTCCTGGTGGGTTGTCGCCCAGCCGGTCGCCCACCAGGAGCGAATGTCAGCCCGACGGTCTCGTCTAGGTTTCTGGCGGTCGGCGGCTGGCGGCCGCCGCTCGTGATCGTGCCCGTCACGAAACCGCCGCGGGTGAAGGAGTAGAAGTTCAGCGTTCCCGCCCTGAAAGGATCGTCGCCCGCCGACAGCCCGGCGGCCATCGCACTGTGCACGCCCTTGCCAACCGCGGCCGAACGCCATGTGGTGAGGCGCCGTCGGTAGGGCCGGGCCTTCCAGCTGCACGACCAGCACTGAGCGACGAGACTGGCACCGATGCGCTTGCCTTCTGTGGGCGGCATGGGTCGCTCGGTCGGCTGGTATCCCTCGCGTTCGCGGTATCCCTCCCCGCAGTCCCTGTGCGTCCTTCGGGGGTCGAAGCGCGCAGGCGGGTGGTCTGCGTTGCGCGGTGAATCCTTTTCGGCCGCCGGGGGACTTATAGCGGTGGCAGCGCGGATTCGACGTCCCCTGGGGTGCCGGGCCGTGATCCGAGCCGCGTGCGCACGGTCCGATTGCTCACGGCCCGGGAGCTCGATCGGGCCTGCCGCACAGGACCGTGACCGCGTTCCTGTTGATGCAACACACGGTGAGGGAGCAGCAATGAGCGACTGGGGTGGCTGGGGCCACGGCGGCGACCACGACCACAGGTGGGGCTGGGGCTGGGGCGGCTGGCACGGCGGAGATTACGGCGCCGAGCAGAAGGCGGACCGAGGCGGCGGCTGGTGGGGCGGCGGCGGCTGGTGGGGCGGCTGGCGCGGCCACGAGGGCGGGCGCAGGCACGGCGGCTGGTAGCACGTCCGGTCGCCGGCCCTGACCGGGCCGGTCCGACGACAGGAGCAGTGGCCCCGCTTCCTTATGCGGGGCCACTGCCTCCGCCCGGAGAGGAAGGATGTGGTCGCGGGTGTGGAGGCGGCTCGAAGCGCTGTTCTTTCCGGAGGCCGTGGCCGACGGCCTGGTCGAGGCCGCCCCGGCCGTGAGCGTCCGGACATCCACGACGCCGAACTCCTCACCCTGACACCCCGGGAAATCCGATCATGATCCCGTACGAGATCAACGGCCTGCCGGCCCACGTCTTGGTCCTGCACGCGGTGGTCGTGCTGGTGCCCCTGACCTCGCTGCTAGTCGTGGGCACCGCGTTCTGGTCGGCGGCCCGGCGCAGACTCGGGGTGGCGGTCCCGATACTCGCCCTGGTCACGCTGGGGGCCGTGCAACTGACGATCAACGCCGGGGGATGGCTGATCCGGCGGGTTCCCATCACGCCGCTGGTACGCGCGCACGCCCACCTCGGCGACGACATGCTGCCCTGGGCCATCGCGCTGGTCGTGGTGGCCATAGCCGTGTGGGCCCAGCGCTTCCTGCCCTCCCACCGCACCGACGCCGGCAACGACCACACCGACCGCGCCGAGGACACCGCTCGCGCGGACCCCGGGCGGCCGACGACCGGGCCCGGCACCGTGCACACCCAGACGCTCACCCGGGCGACCACGGCCCCCACCGGCCGACGCTCCACGCTGGCGACCGGGGTCGCCGGTGTCGCGATGATCGCGGCCCTCGCCGCAGGCGTCGGGGCGACCGTCCAGTGCTACCGGGCCGGCGACGCAGGCGCCCGCGCCGTGTGGACGGACAATTTCAGCACCCAGCCGCTACCCCGAACGCCCCCGCCCTCGACCTGATCCAGCACCCGGGTTGCTCCGGCTAGGCCGCTGTTGGTGACCGTGGCCGGTGTGGCGACGTTCCTGCTCGCTCGCATACGCGCTGTTCGCTGGCTAGTTCGCCACCGAGGCGGCCGAGCGCGCCCGTCGCCGGACGACCGCGGCCCGGGAGCGGCGCGCCCGCCGTGCCGCCCGGAGTACCCGGCTGCGTGCGTGGGCCGCTGCGCATCGGGTGGATCTGTTGATCTACCCGCTCGCGGTCGCGTCGGCGGTGATGGCGGTCCCGTCGATGGCGGCCTACGGGGCCCGCGTGTACGGCGGCCCCACCGGGCGTCGTCCTGCCGGTGCTGTCCGAGCTGGGAATGTGGGCGTTCGCGCTGGCGGTGCAGGTGCGCCGCCGCAGCAACCCGGGCGCGTCGGGGTGGGCTCTACAGGCCGGGGTGTGGGCGTTCGCCGCGGTCGCGGCCGGGCTCAACGTGGTCCACGGGCTGCAGGAGGGCACCGACGCCGCCGTCGTGATGGGCGTCGCCTCGGTGGCCGGGGTGGCCGCGCACCAACTCGTCACCACCGGGGCGCTGCGTTCGCGCCGGGAGCGGAAGGAGAATCGTGACACCCGCCGCGCGGCGAGGCGGGTCGCGGCGGCGGAGCGGGCGGCGGTGCGGTCGGCGGTGGCGGAGATCGACGCCGACGGCCGAGCCCGGCTGGTCGTGGTCCCGGGTCGCTACCGGGTGAGCCGGCGCCGCCTGGTCCCCGCCGTCGTCGTCGCCGGGCTGCCCGTCGAGCCCGCGGGGCCGGACGGGGTGGGCGACGAGCTGGCCGCGGAGATCACCGCCTGGCTCGCCGGACAACCGGCCGCACCCGCTGCCCCGGGGCCTGTCGAGCCCCAGCCTGACCCCTCCGCCGAGCCCACTGCGGGTGGCGGGGTGGCCACCCTCGACCCGCCCCGGCCCGCAAACCCGCGCGAGTGCGGGCCCCTCGGGTGCGGTCGATGGACCAGCTCCGCGCGGAGTTCCGGGCCGCGCTCGCCGACCCCGCCACGGTGGTGGACCCGGAATCAGCGGAGTCGATCCGCACCACCCTGCGCTGCTCCCCGGCCCGGGCACGGCAGCTCCGCGACGAACACACCCGATCCACCACCCGCACCGATCGACAGGCCGGTGACCAGCGATGATCGAGGGAAATCGAGACATGACCACTGAGTCCGACGACACCCGATTCCGGACCGGCCTCGACGGCGAGCACGGCCGCCGCCCCCGGCCGGGCACCGCCCCCCAAGACTGCCGGGCAGCCGTACGACGACGGCGCCGAGGGTGAGCCGTTCGTGGTCGACGGCGAGGTGATCGACGCCGAAACCGTCGACGAGCAGGGGCCGGTACGGAGTTCCCGCGGCGAGCTGGTGCGCACCGCCGGCGGTCTGAGCCATGGCCGAGTTCACCGCTACGACCCTGCTGTCTCGACAGCTCTATCGCGTCTCCGAGGCCATGGTCGTGCTCTCGCTGAGCCGTTCGGTGATCGACGAGTTGATCCGATCCGGCCGTCTCCGATCCGTCACCGAGGGCCGCGCCCGACTCATCCCCGCCGGCGCGATCGCCGCGTACATCGACCTGCTCATCACCGAAGCGAAGGAGAACGACTATTGCCAGCCGGCGTAGCCGCGGAGACGGCGGACTGCACTGGACGAGTCGCGGCAACGCTGGATCGCGACGGTCACGGTCGGATACACGCCGGCAGGTAAGCGGGTCGTCCGGAAGGGGAGTGGGCGCATCAAGACCGAGGCGAAGAGCAAGCTCACGGAGCTGATCCGCGACTACGACGACGGGCTCGTCGTCGCGTCGGGCTCGTACACGGTGGAGCAGGCGGTCCGGGATTGATTGCAGTTCGGCCTGAACGGCAAGGCGCAGGGGACTCTCGCCAAGAACACCTTCCTCGCCGAATCTCACGTCATCCCGGCCCTCGGCTCCCGGAAGCTGCGCGATCTCTCGGCCGAGGACGTCGACCGGTGGCTCGCGGACAAGGCGGCCGTCCTGAGTACGAGCACTGTCCTCTCCATCCGGTCGATCCTGCGCCGGGCGGTGTCGCGGGCGCAGGCGCGCGACAAGGTGAAGCGGAACGTCGTCCTGCTCTGTGATGCGCCGAAGGGACAGGCCGGGCGTCCAAGGCGCTCACGCTCGCCGACGCGGAGAAACTACTGGCAGCCGCCGAGGCGGACGCGTCATCGTTCGGCACCTACATCGTGGTCTCGCTGCTGCTCGGCGCCCGCACCGAGGAACTGCGGGCGCTCACGTGGTCGCATGTGGAGCTGCGTGGGAGCGAGTCGCCCCCGATCCCGCCGCACATCATGGTGTGGAGGTCGGTGCGCGTCGGGGAGACACCAAGCGCGGAGATCCCGCCGAACTCTCGCGTTGCCGGCGCGGGCTGTGACCGCGTTGGTCTCGCATCGGATCCGGCAAGCGGCGGTGCGCGCACTCGTCGGCACGGGGTGGTGTGATCGCGATCTCGTGTTCGCCTCGGAGGTCGGAACGGAACTCGATGCGGCGAACGTTCGGCGGGGCTTCCGCCGGATCGCGCGGTCCGCCGGCCTGATGGCGGGGGAGTGGACGCCTCGGGAGCTACGTCACAGCTTCGTGTCCCTGCTGTCCGACGCCGGGTGCCGATCGAGCCGATCGCCCGTCTCGTGGGTCACAGCGGAACGTCGGTCACCGAGCAGATCTATCGCCATCAGCTACGGCCGGTCCTGGAGGACGGGACGACGGCCATGGATCTCATCTTCCCGACCGCGGGGGCGTAGTAGGTAGTCACCCTGAAGATCGAAAAGGCCCCGTCCGCGGCTGCGGACGGGGCCTGACCTTGTGGGCGATACAAGGATTGAACTTGTGACCTCTTCCGTGTCAAGGCGGATGCGAGCGCCCGGCGGCTGCCATCCCGTGCCGTTGCGTACCACCTGAGCTGGGAGTTCCTGCTGGCGCGTCTCGGGACGTGACGGGCGCTCGCAGGCCGTTCGCTCCGGGTTTGCTCCGCCGGCTCGTTGCCCGGCGTGGGGGTTGCTACCTGCCGCCGCGCAGCAGCGCTTGCTTGGCCGAGGTGAACTCATTGGCAGTCAGCGCTCCGGAGCGATGCAGCTCGGCGAGACGCTGGAGCTGCGACGCAACATCGTCCCGCTGGCTCTGCGGTGGTGGCCCAGGTGGTGGGCCCGACACCATCGCTCGTTCCACGTGCTGCCGGAGCGCTTCAAATTGTGGTTGCTGCTTGGTTGTGAATAGTACGGAGTTCTCATCCTTGGCAGCATCGGTGGACTGTCGGCCGAACTGTGATCGCCTCTCGACCCCACCCGCCAGTGAGAATTGGATGAAGCCTCGCACCAGGCCGGCCGGCTTGAACTGGACCGACGAGATGTGGCCAACCGGGATGCGCTTCTCCCCCTTCCCGATCGTCGCCCGGGCCAGAAAGCCAGAACGGACAATACTGACGAAGGCACCGTCAAATGTGATGGTGCCGTTGACACCCTTGACCTCCAGCGACATGTAGTGATCTTCGCCGAGACCGACGCCCGCGTTACGAATGCCGGTCGTTGGACAGGGCAACGGCTTGGGAACACTATCCGTCGGCGCGGTTGAGGCCGTGACCTGCGGATCGGCGACGTCCTGAGTGACCGTGGTTGACCCCGGGGGGCACCCGCGTATCGCACGCTAGTGGGCAGCCCTCGACGCACGCCGCCGCCGACCTCCCGGGGCTCTGCCCGCGAGTGGCCGCGTGGTAGCCCTCCGGGAGGTCGTCGGGGTTGGTACGCCCCCCATCCTGGAGGCCTGCCCGCCCGGCGAGGGCATGCTCTTTGACTGCCAGGCACTCGCCTCGGGCCTTTGTGCCGGGCAATTGCAGCGTCCGCGCTGGTGGGGCATCCGTCGTAGTCCGGCTCGGTCAATTCCCCCCGCGCCTCGTTGTCACCAGTCCGTTAGTCGCTCGGAGCAGCGACCATGATCCGACTGGGAACCCCGCCGTACCTCGCTCCCAGGTGACACACCCGTCGACGTCCCAGGTCATCGTGAGGATCTAACCGCCCAGAACTCTGATCGCCCGGCGACGGCAGCGCACCCCGCCCCCGTACAGGGGATGGCCGGGAGGCCTTGGCCGCGCGCTGAATCTGCGCGACTTGGACGCTGATCAGCAAGAGCCCACACCGCGCTGGCAGGATGATGCCGTGTTCGACTTCGTCGTGGGACTGTCCAACATCATCGCCGCCGTTCTCGGCCTTGTCGCTATCATCATCGCACTTGGCGTGGGTACGGTTACTTGGCAACGTTTCTACCTGGGGCAGCTCCGCTGGCACCGAATCGGTAAAGAACTTCGTCGCGCCCGGCCCACGCTCAGCCGTGGTGAATTCTCGCGGGCGACGTACCGCCTCTTGGACCAGCGGATCATCCAAGGCAAAACAAGCACCGTTCAAGAAATGAACTGGTTGACCGGCCTAATCGGTGCCATCGAAGAAGAACGCATCGAAACCTACCAAGACACCGTTCGGGTTCCGTTCACCTATCACCTGGGAGGTGAGTCATCGGCGACACACCAGAATCGACTCCATGCTCTCGCTGATTCTTACCGCGAATACGGCGCAGCTGTTAGGCGACGCTGGATGCTGCGAACAGCGGCCGCTCCGATCGTTGCCGAAGAATACGAGTGCTCCCGTGTGATGGCAAGCCTCATCGACAGCTACGCCCGATTGCAAGGGACCACTCCATCCGAGGAGAGCCGACGACTTCGCGACAGGACTGTAGGTCTAGCAACCGCATCTGACGGTCTCGAACAGTGGGTAAGACTGGCGGCGTGGCCCAACCTCGGCATCTATAGAAAATCGCCCTGTTTCGCGGCAGTGAAGGTCTCGTATGCGCCGTATCGCGTCGTGACATCTGCCGAAAGCATCGCTCATCGCACTCTACCGGAGGGTGCTGAAGCAGTGAAGATCCTGCGTCCAGAAGAAGTGGAAACACCTTCAGGCAACGATTTTGACGGCATTATGAGTCGTCTCCATGGAAAGTCGGGCTATAGGGTTGAGATGGATCCTCACTCCGGGCGACAGCAACTACACCTATGCCTCTCCGAGACATCTTACTTCGCCTTTCGTCTGACCCAGTGGAACGAAGCGAGCCCGCTCGCTAATCGACCCGAGCACGCATACCAGTCACGTCTTCTGTCAGTGAACCTGCTACTCCTCGACGATGCCGACCGAGTGATCTTGGTGCGCCGAGCATCGACCATCACGCACGGTGGGCAGTTCGCCGGCGCCGCCAGTGGGGCATGCGAAGTCGTTGCCCGCGACGGCATCGAGGCAGACCTCGACGCCGATGGTCTTCCTGATCCCATGCGTACCGTAATACGAGAAGCACGCGAAGAACTTGGTATCGACCTCGGACGGCCGGAGCGAAAACTGGGTGCACTTGGGCTGATCGAGGTAATGAGCCCGCGAGACATGCGCACCTACGTCCTGACCGTCACAGCTAGAATCGAGGGGCCTGCCACAGAATTCCGCGTCATATCCGGTTCCACAGATGACATCGAGGGAACCTGGGAACTCGGTACGGACGCGATGGTTATCGACCTACGAATGGCGCTTAGTTCGGCAGTCGCCATGCGAGAATTCGTCGGATGGCTAAAAGCCTCACCTGTAATACTCCCGCACGCCGCAGGAGGGCTATTACTACTTCTTGTTGCACGGCTCGAACTCGGAACCGCCAACAGTAATGAACGCCGTATGGAATTGCGTGACCTGGTCGACGCACTAGACGTGCCAGCGGCGGCAAGCCCGTCGATCCTCCCACCATGCGTAACTTTGCAGTCGCTGATGGGCACGTGAAGTATCGGCACACCCTACGCGCCGCCGTTGCGATGGGCCATCTAGTGCCGTTTCGGCGGCGGCCTTTCAGGAGGTGATGCGGAGGTGACGTCTTCGGTGTGAATGCGGTTCCGGCGTGCCTCGACGCGCTGCGCGGTGCCGTTCGGCCTGGTCATCGTGACGCTTGGTGCTGACCCGTACCGGGGAGTGCCGGGCGCCGTGATGCCTTCCTGCTGCCTCGCTGGCCGTCTTGATCTTGACCACGGCGGGACCGGAGCGTCATCTCCTCGACCTGGCAACGCCCGACCGCGCGGCGCCCCGGGCGCACCCTTCGATGCCATCCGCACGGCTGATCCTGCCAAGTGTGCGCCCGGGGTGGCCGTGTGGTAGCCCTTCGGGAGGTCGAGGAGATGACGCGCACCCGCAGCCACCACGCTGACGTGAGCCACCCGAAGGACCCGCCATCTCCGAGGCCTGCCCGCCCGGCGAGGGCTCACTTGCCTCATTCTTGACCGCGCCTTAGTGATCGCCGGTGAGAGCGTCAGCCGTTCCCAACTCTGGCTCGTCACCATACGCTGCTCTAACCCGACGCTTGCGGTCCGATTCCCGGGCCACATAGAAGCCACAAATGAGAAGCATCCCATTTCCCGCCATCGCTGAGCCAATCGATGCGGCGACAATTCCAATCCATACTGGCGCCGAAACTGCCGCGAGGCCACCGTAAGCCGCTAGTGGCCCAAACGCCAGGAGGCTAAGCACGTGTCCGCGACGACCAGCCCGTTTCTCATGATAGGCCGCAACTGCCAATACGGAGGCAGCACAAGTGACCGACATAGTGAACAGCCAGCCATTCCAGGCCGCGATCTGATACTGGACAGCAAATTTGTGAGTACTGAAAACTATCAAGACGCCGAGGGCGAGCAGCACGGCGAAGAGTGCACGCGTAAGAAATTGCTTGAACGTTCGGTCATTGCGTTCGAGCCATTCGTCAATCTGAAAGAAGAAGGCATTGGGGTTGCCACCGATCTGCTGATCTGGCCGCGACGTGCCTGCTAGGCGTGCATTCACGGCAGCGCGGAGGCTCTGGCCCCGTTCAGGACGGAGCTGGAGGTTTGTGCCCCGGATATAGGCAGACATTGTTTCAACGAAGTGGCCGACCGTGCGCGAAGTCAAGGTGTCGGACTCGCCGACTGGAACCGACCGTGCGCTCGCGTTTTCGCGCAAATACTCGGTCATGTTGGCCCAGTAGAGCATCTTCATCTCGGGATCGTAGACGATTCCGACGATTGGCATGTTGGATGAGCGCCAAACGTTGCCGTGACTTCCTACAGGGACTGCGTAGCCGATACTGCGCCGGTAGGTTGTGCCAGACTTTACTTGCACTGCAATTACGAAGCTAGTTACCCGGCAGTCTTCGACAAATCGGACGTAAAGATCCTCTCCGTGATCGTTGCCACCATCAATTTCTTGAACGATATGACCTGAATCTTCCAGGAGCGCGCGTACCATGTTCACGCCTGCCCGCTCAGCTCGGTGAGTTCGACGCACCCGTGTCAATTTCCCGCCTCCTTGGTATGAAGCTGAGTTGACGGTACAGCCTGACACCGACAGCGACGGACCGTAACGCGTTGGCCAGCGGCGAAAGGCAGCCGCGCGCCGCGCGGGGACCGGCCGGAGGCCGCACGCCCCGCGCGAGCGCTTGCGGCTGCATTGGACAGGGTGCTGCGCGGCGCCGTCAGGCGCCGCCTTGATCAGGAAAGGAAAGTATGAACACGCTGGAGGTGGGCGGCCGGTGACGGGCCGCTCCTACACTCAGACGGTGCGAGGGATGCCGTCGGTCGTCGACGCTGAGGAGCTGGCCCGGGAGCTGCTGGAGCCCCTGGCGAATCGCTGGGCACATGTGCAGGCGGTGGCCGCTCGTGCGGATGGACTGACGCCGGCCATCCCCAGAGAGGACGATCGGCAGCTCCTCGTCGTGGCCGCGTGGTGGCATGACCTCGGGTACTCGCCCGCGCTGCGGGACACCGGCGCTCACCAGATCGACGGGGCCCGCTACCTCGCGGCAGAGGGCTACCCCGATCGGCTCGTGGCGCTTGTGGCTCATCACTCGGCGGCCACCTGCGAAGCGGCGGAGAGGGGGCATCTGGCGGATCTGGAGGTCTGGCCGCGTGAGGAGTCCGCGGTGGCCGATGCGCTCTGGATGGCAGACATGACGACCGGTCCGCGCGGCGAGGAGCTGGCGTACGATCAGCGGCTCTCGGAGATCCTCAGCCGCTACGACCCGGACTCCATCGTCGGGCGCTCGATGCTCCGTGCGGAGCCGGCCGTCCGGGCTGCCATAGACCGCACCCGGCAGCGGATGCAGGACGCCTACACGATCTGAGGCTCGGCCCGGCCGGTGAGCGCATCTTCGATGCGGCGGCGCATGGATGGGTGGATGGACAGGCCGGCCACGTCGGAGGGCTCGACCCACCGGACCTCCTTGGTCTCCGACCCATCCTCACGTGGCTCGCCGCTGAGCACGCGCCCGTGGAAGCACACTGAGAACTCCTGGCGCACCTCGCCGTCGTCGTAGGCCATCACGTGCCCGGGATCGGTGTAGATCCCGACCACGCCCGTCAGCTCGACCGCCAGGCCGGTTTCTTCCGCCACCTCACGCGCGGCTGCGTCGGCGATCGACTCGCCGATCTCCATCGCACCGCCTGGCAGGGCCCAGTAATCGTTATCGATCTTGTGGATGAGCAGCAGACGGCCGGCGTCGTCGCGGATCGCGGCCGTGGTCGACGGGACCAGGCTGTTGGCGGGTGGGGCGTCCGGGTCGTGGTAGTAGTCCGTGCGGCTCATGGCCTCCAGCATGACGGCTCGCGTGCGCGCGCGTCACGTCTCGGGTGTGCCGACGTTCCACACTTCGTCGAACGAGCGCATGTAGTGATCCCACATCCGGCCGCCCGGCACTCGGCGCAGGTGCAGGACCGGGGAGTGGCCGGCTGGGGCCCCGTACGCGTGTCCGTTGACCATGAGGTCCTGGTCGAACCGAAAGAGCGAGTTGTAGAGCGTCGTGGAGTGCGTGCGCACCTCGACGCCGGGCAGGCCGGCCACCTCGCGCAGGTAGCGGCGGTGGAGCTGGATGCGGCCTTCCAGGCCACCCGTCGTCCCCTCGTCCACGGCACGCTGCCGAACCGCCTCTGACGTCTCGTCGCCGAGCAAGAACCGGCAGCGCACGCCGGCAGCTGACTTCTCGCGCAGGACGTCCACGATGTTGTGCTGCTCGAACAGGAACGTCCCGGCGTAGGTCAGCACGTCCAGGGCCTCGCGGGCGCTTGCGATGAGCTGGGACCACACCCCGTGCGGCACGGCGGCCCGGGAAGGGTGGAGCTCCAGGAGCTCGGCCACGCTCGCGGACTGCGTCACCTTTTCGGCCAGCACCGACGGCCAGATGTACGCCTCATCGACCCCGAGGGCCTGGGCGACGGCGACCCGGTGCGCGCGGTGCGGGAGGCGTCCTTGGGTGATCCACCGCTCGACGGTCTTGGGGTCCACCGCGATCTTCTCGGCGAGATCGGCCGTCCTGAGCTGCGCTGACGCCAGTGTGCCGCGCAGACGCTCGTTCGTAGCCACAGGGACCCCTAGGGACGTTTTGAACTCTAAGGGACGTTTCTAGCACGCCTAAGACGTCCTGTCACGTCCCTTGTTGGCGGTGGGGACGTCCCCTGCGTCCCGGGTCTCATTGAGTCACCGCACAGACGGTGCGGAACTCACGAGGAGGACCGATGCGAGACATCCCGGTGGTGCTGAGCGGCTACAAGCTCACGGTGGTGGAGTCGCCCGCACCCAAGACCCGCGACGACGGCAACGGCGGGCAGATCGCCGTCGTCGACCGGCAGGGCGTGACGCAGTTCGTCGTGTCCCTGTTCGCCAAGCTCCGCGTCCAGCCCGGCGAGCGGGCTCCGAAGGGCGAGGAGATCAAGGTGACCCTGGCGACCGACCCCGGCGAGGGATTCGGCGAGGACACCCGCGTGGAGCTGATCGACGCGCGGCTCAACGCCTACCAGATCGACACCGAGGACGGGCGCTCGATCTCGGGCATCTCATTCAAGGCGATGGGACTCAAGCCGCTGCACTCTCGGGCGGAGAAATGAGCGCCCCGGCCGCCTCGCTACTGGAGCGGGTGCGCAAGCTGCTCGCCCAGGCGGAGGACGCGTCTGTCACCGAGGCGGAGGCGGAGGCCTTCAACGCCAAGGCGGCCGAACTGATCGCCCGGCACGGGATCGACGCGGCACACCTCGCCGCGACCGGTAGGAGCCACGACGAGATCGGGCACCGAGTGATCCCGGTCGAGCAGCCCTACGCCCGCGACAAGGCACAGCTGCTCACCTCCGTGGCCGACCCGCTGCGCTGCCAGACCGTGCACACCCACGGGCCGGACCGGTACGTGGTGCGCGTCTACGGGTTCATCTCCGACCTGGAGCGCGTGGAGTTGCTCTACACCTCGCTCCTGCTCCAGGCGACGCGCGATCTCGTGCACGTGCGGCCCGATGGCTGGGGCGAGTCGACGGCGGCTTACCGGCGCTCATGGCTGGCGGGGTTCGCCTCGGCCGTCTACACGCGCCTGCTGCGGGCCGAGCGGCGCGCCACCGCCGAACAGCCGGCCACCGAGTCCGGCACCAGCACCGCTCTCGTCCTACGCGACCGGTGCGACCGCGTGGACACCGCCGTTCGCGCCGCCCACCCCCGGCTGCGCTCCATGCGTCGCCGGTCCCTGTCCGGCAGCGGGCAGACCGACGGCTACCACTCCGGCAGCCGTGCCGACCTCGGCGCCCGGCAGGTCGGGCACACGCGGGCGTTGCCCCGCTGATTCTCGTGCGGCCGTAGCCGCCCGACGGTAGTTCTCCGTTTTTTGACAATTCCACAGTGGCTAGATCCATGTCAGAAACAACAGCGAATCACACGAAGTGGTGACGCGATGAACTGCACGGAATGTTCGGGGTCGGGCGCCTGCGATGCCTGCGACGGCTACGGGTGCCTGCCCCCACTCGAACGACAGAACGGCGATGGGCCGGAATGCATGGTGTGTTCCGGAAACGGACTGTGCGCCGAGTGTTACGGCGCTACCTATTGAGAGGAACGGCAATGACGAATGTGACGAACGGACGGGTCCGCCAGACGGCGGGAGTCGGGCGACTGGTGCGCCGGCTGGAGACCGAGCGGCGCCGGTGGACGTGGGTCCGCTCCGACGTCGGGGTCGAGTTGGTGCCCACCGAGCAGGCCTGGCGAACCGGTGTCGCCGAGGGGCTGCGCCTGGCGCAGATCGCCATCCGGAAGGGGGTCTGATCGATGGTGCAGGTCAAGCCGATCAACCGGCGGGCGCTGCGGCGCTACGGCGAGTTCTGGCGAGCGCTCCAGATGGTCGGGAACGCCCTGGCCGAGGCCGAGCGGGTGGCGGCGAAGGCGACAGACAACCAGCCCATACGCGGCCAGACGGCGCACTGGGCGGCCGCCACGCTGGACGAGATGAAGTCGGCCACCAAGAAGGCCAAGAACTCGCTGCACATCATGTCGGCCGCTGCGAAGAAGTGGGAGGCCGAACTGGTCTCCCGCGAATGGAGGCGATGACGTGTCGCGCACCGTCGACCGCACAGTGGAAGACCTCGATCGGGCGATGCGTGAACTGCGCAAGTCGCTGCGCGGGATTCCGTTCCGCTCCGGCGGATTCAAGAAGACACACGACAACCTGGCTCGGGACGCCGCGCTCGTGGCGGTCCTCATCGACTCGGCCCGGTCCTCGTTCCGCAACTGACAATTCCTGGAGGAGAAACGCAATGAACACCATGATGGATGCGCGCCGTGGACCGGTGCGCGGATCGACCCGATCTGCCGGCCGCGAGTGGCGCGGGGCGCTCTGGCTGCTCCGCCACCCCGGGTTCGTGCTGGTGCCCGCGCTGCTCGTCGTAGCCTGGTCCTGGCTCGGCTGGGGCGTCGTGGCTGCGACGATTGGCGGGGCGCTTGTCGACCTGGTGGTCTGGGCCCGGGTGCACCCGGCCTCGTTCGACCGGTGGCTCGCGCCGTGGTTGCGGGCCTGGCGGCGACGCTGGACCGCCTACCGGGGCCGGAACTGGGCCGGCGTCCTGGCCGACTGCGAGTTGGTCCGGGAGAACCGGCGCACCGGTGAGATGACGGTGCCTCGCGTGCTGCGGGTCCGCTCGGCCACCCGCTCGATCGACACCTTGTACGTGCGGATGGCCCGTGGGCAGGACCTGCGGACCTGGACCGACCGCGCCGACGCCCTGGCCGCGGCGCTGTTCGCGCACCGGGTGGCGATCACGAAGGTTCGCCCGGCCGTGCTGGCGGTGGTTGTCGAGCGGGAGATGCCGTTCCCGAACGTCGTGCCGGCGCCGGAGATCCCGGGCGACTCCCGCGACGTCGACCTGTCGGCCCTCGACGTCGGCGACAACGAGCACGGCGGCCCGTTCCTCCTGAGCGTGGTCGGCAAGCACCTCCTGGCGGCCGGCGCGTCCGGCGCGGGCAAGGGCTCGCTGATCTGGGCGCCGCTGCGGGCCATGGGGCCGCTCATCCGTGACGGGCAGGTACGCGTGTCGATGATCGACCTCAAGGGCGGCGCGGAGACCGAGCGGGGCCGGCCACTGTTCGCCCGCTACGCCACCACGATGAGTCAGGCCATCGAGCTGCTGACCGAAGTTCGCGAGGCGATGAAGGCGCGGCAGGAGTTGATGCGCGCCACCGGCGCCCGGTCGCTGCCGGTCGATCGGGAAACACCGCTGGAGCTGGTGATGATCGACGAGATGGCGATGCTCACCGCCTACGGTGATCGGGGCGACGTCCGGGAAGCGCTCCGGCTGCTGGCGGAGATCCTGACGCAGGGTCGCGCCTGCCTGATCTCGGTCATGGGCTACGTGCAGGAGCCTTCCAAGGACGTGATCGACGTCCGGGAGCTGTTCACCACCCGCGTGTGCCTCGGCGTCACCGCCGCGTCCCATGTGGACATGGTGCTGGGTGACGGTGCACGGGAGCGGGGCGCGCTGGCCGACGAGATCCCCGGCGATCCCGGGCACGCCGGCATCGGCTTCGTCATCGACTCCACGTCGCGGCTGCCGGTCCGGTTCCGGGCTGCGTTCGTCTCCGATGCCGAGATCGACGAACTGGTCGAGCGCTGCCACCCGTGGGCCCGGCCCGGTGACGTCGTCGACATGCCGCTCGACCCGTTCCTCGACGACGAGGACGGGGTGACCCCGTGAACAGCCTGCGGGACAACAGCGAGTACCGGCTGATCATGACCGTGATCTGCGTGGTCTGCGGGCTCGGCGCCGTCGGGTCGGTGGTCCCACTGGTGGAGCAGGCCATCACCACACTCCTGATCGGCCTGGCCGTCGTCGCCGTCTGGGTCACCTCCATGCGGCTGATCGTGCGGATGATCCGCGAGCACCTCGAGGACCTCGAGGACGAACGGACCGCGGCGGCATGGCGGGTCGCCCACCAGCCGGCCACGTCCCTGCAGGAGGTGCCGTGATGTGGGCCGTCACCGGATGGGCCGTCACGACCTGGCTCAAGCTCACCGTCCTCCTGGCCCTCGGCGTCGGCGTCGCCTGGTTGTGGCTCGGCTCCGGCTGGTTCTCGGTCGCCTGCATCGGTGCTGCGCTCGCCGAGCTGTGGGCGCTGCGGCAGCTCGGCCGCGAGTGGGCCTACGAAGCGCGCTCGTCCTGGTGGTGGTCGCCGTGACCGACCAGCTCGACCTGTTCGGCGGGCCGGACGTCTCGGTTCCGCAGCAGCGGGTCAGCCGTATCGAGAGCAACGACGTCGACCTGATGCACACCGTGGCCGGCAACGCCGTCCGATGTGGCTACCTGCTCGTCGGCAACGCCGAGCGCGTCTACACGCGGGTCGACGGCAAGGACGGTGAGGTGCAGCGCGTCCCCCGGTACGAGGAGGAGGCCGTTCACCAACTGCTGCGGCGGCGCTGGCTGACCGTCGACTCGCCGCACTCCGTCACCTGCGGCGCGGCCTCGCTGACCGGCGCGGCCGTGCTCGTGCCCAAGGAGACCCGATCCCGCGTCGAGCGCTGGACACGGCTCCAGCGGCCGTCCTCGTGGCCGCGCACCACCGACCCGGACGGCCCGGCCGCGTCGACTCCCGGCCGGGTCGTCCGACTCCACGACAGGAAGAAGCGCCGATGACCGACGCCGATCTCCTGAGCGCGCGTCTGCGCTCGCACGACTACCAGGACTGGCGGGCGAAGGTGGAGGCCACCGGCGGGTGCGCCCGACCGGTCAAGCTCACCGGCCGCTCCGCGATCCTCGACCGGGACGGCGAGATCCTCGTCGAGCGGGCCGGCGACATCTTCGCCCCGTGCGGCAACCGGCGGGCGAGTGTCTGCCCGGCCTGCTCGGACCGCTACGCCGGGGACGCGTTCCACCTGCTGCGTGCGGGCCTGGCCGGCGGGGACAAGGACGTCCCCGCGCTCGTCACCGAGAAGCCCCGCGTGTTCCTCACCCTCACCGCGCCATCGTTCGGGCCGGTGCACACCCGGCGCACCACCGCGTCGGGACGCGTCATCCCGTGCCGCTGCGGCGGCTACCACCATCCCGACGACCCCCGGCTCGGCTCACCGACCGACCCGGACACCTACGACTACATCGGCTCCGTGCTCTGGCAGGCCCACGCCGGCCAGCTCTGGCACCGCTTCGTGATCGCGCTCCGGCGGGCTCTGGCCGGCCACCTCGGCGTCCCGGCGCGTCGCTTCCGCGAGGTCGCCCGGCTGTCCTACGCGAAGGTTGCCGAGTACCAGCGGCGCGGCCTGGTCCATTTCCACGCCGTCGTGCGCGTCGACGGCCCGGACGGACCCGGCGACGCCACATCGCGCGGCATCACCGCTGACGTCCTGCGCACGGCCATCACGACGGCGGCTCAGGTCGCCGTCATCGCCACCGAACGCCCGGACGGTGCCGCGCTGCTGCTCGGCTGGGGCGCTCAGCTCGACCTACGCCAGATCACGGCGGCGAGCGCGTCCGACGTCGAGGACGGTGACGGCGCGATCAGTGAGGCACGGCTCGCCGGCTACATCGCGAAGTACGCCACCAAAGGCACCGGTACCGCCGAGGGTGCCGACCGCCCAGTCCGCGACGTCGAGCACATCGCCTACCTGGACGTGTCGCCCCACCACCGCCGGATGATCGAGGTCTGCTGGCAGCTCGGCGGCCTGGAGCAGTACGAGGCGCTCAACCTGCGGCGCTGGGCGCACATGCTCGGGTTCCGCGGGCACTTCCTGACCAAGAGCCAGCGGTACTCGACGACCTTCCGTGCGATCCGGGATGAGCGGCGGTCTTGGCGGGTGCGTCACGAGCTCGACCAGCTCGCCCGCGACACCTGGGGCGAGACCTGCGACCCGATCGACCTCGACTCGGTCACCGTGATCAACGACTGGCGCCTGCTCGGCGTCGGACACAACAACTACGCAGAACGGGAGTTGGCGATGGCCATCGCCGAGCGCAACCGACAACAACGCACGACCCGAAGGAGGACGGACTGATGGAAGCACTCACCTACAGCGTCGACGAGGTGGCCGCGCTGCTCGGCATCGCCCGCGGCGTCGCCTACGAGAGCGTGCGGAACGGGGAGATCCCGGCGACCCGTGTGGGCCGGCGATGGCTCGTACCGCGCAAGAGGTTCCACGCCTGGCTCGACGGAACCGGGCCGGCGAGCACGCCGGCCCGCCCCCGGGCGGTGGCGTGATGGGGTTCGTCGACAGGACTCCGGAGGGCCGGTACCGCGCCTACTTCCGCGACCCGGCCGGCAAGCAGCGGTCCAAGACGTTCCGCACCAAGCGCGACGCCTCGGCGTTCCTCGCCGAGATCGAGACGACCAAGACCCGGGGCACCTACGTCTCCCCGCACGCTGGCCGCCTGGCGTTCGGCGAGCACGCCCGGCGCTGGATGGCGACGTGGAACACCGAGATCACCACGGCGGCGCGGGATCGGTCGGTCATGGAGACACACGTGCTTCCGCGCTGGGGAGACGTCCCGCTGGCCAAGATCGATCACATCGGCCTCCAGGAGTGGGTGACCCAGCTCGGCGCGCGCCGGAAGCCGGCGACGGTCCAGGTAGCGCTTCGCCTCACGAGCGCGGTGCTCCGCTCGGCCGTCCGCAACCGGGTGATCGCCTTCAACCCGGCGGAGGACGTGCGGGTCCAGCGGGTCCGCCGGCAGGACACCGACGAGCGGATCATCAGCCGAGCGGACCTCCGGACGCGGCTCCTGCCCGCAGTGCCCGAGCGGTATAGGGGAGTGGTGGCGACGGCCGGCGGCGCGGGGCTGCGCTGGGGAGAGGCGATCGGCCTGCGCGCGGATGCCGTGGATCTCGACGCCGGCCGGCTGTCGGTGATCCGGACCGTGGTCGAGGTCGCCGGCCACACCTCGTTCAAGCCCTTCCCGAAGTCGGCCGCCGGCCGTCGCACCGTGCCGATGCCGTCGTGGCTCATCCCGGTGATCCGCGAGCACCGCCGGCTCTGGCCCACGCAGAGCGAGGAACCGATCTTCGCCAACGAGGTGGGCGCCCCGTTGCGCCGGACGTTGTTCCGGTCGCGCATCTGGCGCCCATCGCTGGTGCGGGCCGGCCTCCTGGGCGCGGTGGTCCAGCTCGACGGCGGGTTTGAGGCCCAGTGGACCGACGACGACGGCGTCAAGCACACGGAGCGGCTGCGGACGGAGGTCCAGGCCGTGCAGCACGTGGCGCGGAACCAGGCCGGCGGGCTCCGGTTCCACGACCTCCGGCACTCGTACGCCACCTGGCTCGTGGACGACGGCGTGCCACCGAACATGGTGCAGCGGGTGATGGGGCACGAACGGTCGTCGACGACGCTCGACCTCTACACGCGGCGGACCGACAACAGTGACCGCATCCTCGACGCCCTCAACGACCCGGACGACGAACCGGGGGAGGAGGACCCGGAGCATGATCTGGCTCCGGAATGAGGCGGTGCTCCGGAAAGGCTCCGGATGGTGCGACGGTCGATGGTCGTGACCGACCCCAGAGACGACGAAAGCCCCCGACCGTGCTGGTCAGGGGCCTGTCGGGGGTGGTGGGCGATACAAGGATTGAACTTGTGACCTCTTCCGTGTCAAGGAAGCGCTCTCCCACTGAGCTAATCGCCCGAGGCGGAGGCGGGAATCGAACCCGCGTACAGGGCTTTGCAGGCCCTTGCC
>NZ_JAODNI010000009.1 GCF_025465255.1 Pseudonocardia sp. | reverse complement strand
CGATGCCGTCAGCCGGCCAGCCGCTGGGGAGTACCAGGCGGCAGCCGAGCTGGGGTGGACACCTGGCGCGGCAGGACACACTTACCGGCACCCGGCCGCGTGGCCGATCGGGCGGCGGTCCACCCCCATCGTCATCAGACCGCCGTCACCAGGGGCTCCGGCTGCCAGTCGCCACAGGTGCGTGCATCCGAGAGCGCTTCGCTGAGTGCGGCGCGTTCGAACAGGGCGTCACGGGTGGCTACCGCGACCTCGACGGCCCGGCGGGTGACCTGGCCGAGCATCGCTCCGCGGTCAGGTCATCGACGCACTCGGTCGCGCGGGAGAGCCAGCACAGCGTCCCGCTCGACCGCCCCTACGGGGAGGACGGGCTGCCGCTGGCCGAGACCTACGGCCGGCTCGACACCGAGTTGGACCACGTCGAACGGCACGCAGTCCTTCGTCCGTTGATCGAGGCCCGCCCGGCTCGCGAACGCACCATTCTGACGCTGCCGTTCTTCGAGGACCTCACCCAGACCCGGATCGCCGAGCGGGTCGGGCTCTCCCAGATGCACGTCTCCCGGCTGCTCAGCACCACCCTGGCCCAGCTACGCCAGCAGCTCGCCGACGCCGGCAACCCGATCACACTCTGACGCGTCCGGCCACCAGTAGAGGGTGCAGGACGAACCGCGCGGTACGAATTGCTGGGGAGCCGGCGCCCAGGCCTGCTCGTCACCCTCGCTCTAGGAGGGCATCGGCGCCATCTGGGTCATCGGCGCCATCTCGGTCATCGGGTCCGCACCGGGAATAGCGAGGGCCGGGATCGAGTCCGGGGCGGCGAGCAGCAGCACAGCGAGCGTGAGCAGCACGACCGCCGTCCCGTAGACCGCCACCCGATGCCACGGAAGCGTCTTCTCGACGGCGATCAGTCCCGCGACGACGGCCATCCAGATGAGGCTCATGACCCCCAGTGCGAACAATGACGCCATCAGCGCCCAGCAGCACCCGACGCACCAGACGCCGTGCTTCGCGCCCATCCGCAGCGCACCCGAGCGGCCGTCACGCCAAGCGCCGAGAAGGAAGCCGAGCGGGCTGGTGCACTTGTCGAGGCAGACGTCCTTGAGGGGGGTCAGCTCGTAGACCGCCGCGACGACGAGCGTGGCGCCCGCGACCCACCTCCCGGCACGGTCCCACACGAACACGTCGCCCGGGATCCGGCCCAGTACTGCTGCCAGAGTGAAGGCACCCAGACCCGCGACGGTCCACGTGACCAGGTAACCCGCCGCGAACAGCAGCGGTGACAGCGGAGACCGCTTCTTGGTCATGCGGGAGTACAACGCGACCGTCGGGGCGACCGACGGGAACATCATCGCCGCCATCATCACGAGCCACACCCCGAGGAACCAGCCCAGCCCGCCCAGCCCGGACCACGGCCCCTGGTCCATGCCGCGCATCTGGTGGGCCGTCCACCACCAGCCGAGGCCGGCGAGAACGAACAGCGCGGCGACCAGCCCGAGCCGGACGCGGACGGCGGCGAACGCCGGCGCGAGACCGCCGGCTCGGCTGGGGCGTTCCCTTGCCGGAGCACCCATCGGGGTCAGGCGGCCCAGGTGAATTCGGAGGTGGACAGACCGGTCTTGCCCTCGTACTCGATGCCGAAGGCGTTGATCCGCGAGCGCCGCGCCTCGGCCATCGTCAGGTTCGACCCGACCGGATGGAACATGCCGTCGAACCGGACCGGCCGACCGTTCTCGACCCCGAACGGCACGATGTCCTCGATCTCGAACTCGATCGCGTCCCCGACGCGGACGCTGTGCAGCAACCCGTCGTCGGCCACCTCGATCGCCGCGCGCTCGACCCCGACGACCTCGCCCACGAGGGGAGCGAGCGCAGCCATCGGCCCCCCGAGCTGTCCGCCGAACACCTGGACCAGCTTGTCGAACTGCTCGTCCGTGGCCTGGTCGTCGACGAACATCCCGAGCCGCCAGTTGCCGTCGGTCATGACCTTCGGCGTGTCGATGATCGTCACCACTCTGCGGCCCCGGACGTCGGTGCCATCAATCTCACCCTCGCGGATGTCGAAGGCCAGAGTCGCCCGACAGAAGTCGTAGGTGGCGCCATGGTCTAACGAGAGGTTGCACGGGCACATAAGCTCGCACGAGCAAGTCTCGGCATAGCTGCCTTTGAGGCTCCACGACATCGCCGACCCCCTTCGCAGGACGAAAAGTGTCCATCCCCGGGATGAGCGGGTCAACCGCCTCCCGAGGGGATCACGAAACCGCTTCGTTCGCCGCGCGGAGCAGTCGTCGCCCGAGTTGCGGGGGAAGCCCACCTCTCTGCCTGACATCACCAGGCTGTGTCGGTCACTTCAGCACTCCGTCGCCACCGCCCGGCCTCGCCGCGGCTGCAGACGTCGCACTCGACCACCACACGCCGCCTCACCGAGTACACGAGACTCGGACCGTCGCGTTGCTTGCCGGGCCGCGGTAGGTACAGCCGGAGTGCATGTCTCTCTGACGGTTACTGCAGTCAGACCTGGAAGGGGCTTCTTGAGGCGTTCCCAAGTCCATTCGGCGAGTACCTCGCTGGTGGGGTTGTCAAGCCCTGCAACCCGACAACTGCCCGCCGCGGGGTGTCGTGGCGAAGGCGGCGTAGCGCCAGCCATCGCGGTCCTCAACCAGGTCGAGTCGGGCGCCAGAGGTGCGCGCTCGCGGCGCACGATCACTCTGTGCCGGTCAGGTAGTCGGCGAGCATCCCCCGAGATCCTCCATGCTCGCCAGATCATGACGAGTCGGCGGCGGTGGCCACGCTGCGCTCGCCCGCCCGGTCGCGCTGGTTCAGCTCGGCGTTGATGCGGCGGGCTTCCTCGAGCTGGTCCTCCAGGACGACGATGCGGCACGCCGCGTCCAGCGCCGCACCAACGAGTGACAGCATACCGTGACCGTCACGGTTAGTTAGTGGACGCGACGTTCAGCCACTGCCCGCTGATCGGCGTCAGGGATGGTCGGCGGCTTACGGCTCGTCGTGCTCCTCGTCGAGGGCGCGCATCTCCAACTCGTAGTAGTGCATGTCCAAGGCGGCCTCGCGCATCGCGTCGGTGTCCTCGATGACGTAGGGGAGGTCTCGCACGGGGAGGGGGGTCGTGGCCCCGAAGGGTTCCGAGAACCCGATCAAGTCCTCCGCGTACCGAGCGGCCTCGCGGGCGAGTTGCGGGTCATCGCTCCAGGTTCCGGTCTCTAGGTGCGATGCGGCCTTGTCCGTCCAGTTCGCGCTACCCCACCACACACTCAGGGGCTCGAACCGCAGCTCCTCCGCGGTGGGGCCGTCGTGCGGGCCGTACTCGTGCCAGGCGAGTCGTCCGAGGACAAGGAGCTTGCTGTGGAGGAGGGGCTTGCCGTCGTGCCCCGTCATCCCGAGTGTCCGGAGCGGCCCGACTTCGTACTCGATGCGCCCGCTGTAAGGGCCCACGATGACTGGCTTCCCGTCGTCCGCCGGTGGCGCGTATGACTCCATGCCCGGCAGCACGTTGGGAAAGGAGTTCTCCGCCGTCCGCAGCACGTCGGGAACCCACCGTGCGCCCTTGTCCACGACGATGCAGCAGGCGTGCAACTTGGCAAGCCGGTCGGCTATGCCGGGATGCGTCAGCCACGGGACGCATCCGATCGCGGCAGCGCTGTGTCGGCCGATCGTGGCGATGTGGTCGTCCAGCAACTCGACGATGGCGTCCGCAACCTTTCCCCCGAACCAGAGCCGCCAGCGGCCATCCGGTCCCCACGCGCGAGGGCCGTCGGACCATCGGGCGAAGTCGGGGTAGTCGCCGAGGGCACCGCTCGTCATGGACAGATCATCCTCTCGGCGAAGGAGCTGATCTACGGGCACTGCTCCTTCGGCAGCGTCCCCATCTCGCACGCGTAGAGATACTGGCTCTCAGCGCCGTTCGAGGCCTCGCCACCGTTCGCCTGGATGTTCGCCTTCATCTCAGCGAAGTCGTCGGCGTCCTCGGTGACGGACGGCTCGGGGAGGGAGGCGGCGGCGACTACCAGCTGGTCATGCCGTGCGCGGCGCGCTGCCGCGCCGATACCTCCGCCCAGTACGCAGCCTTTGCCCGCCGGCGCGTGAGCTCGGCTCGGTCGGCGTCGGTGAGGGGCTCGGCGGCCTCGAGGCGGGCGTGCAGGTCGCAGAGGAAGATCCGGGTGTGGTGGGGTCGCTTCGGCCCGTGGTAGTGCTTCATCGCGGCCGCGGTCACCTCGCCCTGGCACGGACTGGGTGCTCCGCCGCCGCTACCGCGCGCGCCGGCGCACCCGGAGTTCCCGGGGTAGAGAATGTCGCCGCGACGAAGCCGATGCAGCTCGGCGAGACGGGCGTCGCGGTCGTCGGGCATGGAGGTTCCCCGCTGGTGTGGTCCGGATCCGGTCTGCCGCGGGGGAGCGCGACCCCGAGAA
>NZ_JAODNI010000044.1 GCF_025465255.1 Pseudonocardia sp. | reverse complement strand
TCGGGCCTGACGGTCTCCCAGCTCGTCTTCACCGCGTGGGCGGCGGCCGCGTCGTTCCGCATCAGCGACAAGCGCGGCGGGGCGAACGGCGGCCGCATCCGCCTCGAGCCGCAGCGCGGCTGGGAGGTCAACGACCCCGAGCTGCTGACCCAGGTGATCCGTACGCTGGAGGGCATCCAGTCCGACTTCAACGGCTCGGCGACCGGCGGCAAGAAGGTCTCGTTCGCCGACCTCGTCGTGCTCGGCGGCGTCGCCGCGGTCGAGAAGGCCGCGAAGGATGCCGGGCACGCGGTCGAGGTGCCGTTCACCCCTGGCCGGACGGACGCGACGCAGGAGCAGACCGACGTCGAGTCGTTCTCGCAGATGGAGCCGACCGCCGACGGCTTCCGCAACTACCGCGGCAAGGGGCACCGCCTGCCCGGTGAGTACCTGCTCGTCGACCGCGCGAACCTGCTGAACCTGAGCGCCCCGGAGATGACCGTCCTGGTCGGTGGCCTGCGCGTGCTGGGCGCCAACACCGGGCAGTCCACGGCGGGGATGTTGACCGACAAGCCGGGCACCCTCACGAACGACTTCTTCACCAACCTGCTCGACATGGGCACGGTGTGGAACTCGGTGGCCGGTGACGACGACGCCTTCGAGGCTCGCGACCGCGCCAGCGGCGAGGTCACGTGGACCGGCAGCCGCGTCGACCTCGTGTTCGGCTCGAACTCCGAGCTGCGTGCAGTCGCGGAGGTCTACGCGAGCGACGACGCGCAGGCGAAGTTCGTGCACGACTTCGTGGCCGCGTGGGACAAGGTCATGAACCTCGACCGGTACGACCTGGCCTGATCCCGATGTCCAGGTCGGCCGCTCGTCGGCCGACCTGGACAAACGGACCTCGCGTCCGCCGGCCAGGCGGCCTCGACCGTGATCACTCAGCCCTATTCGCAGCAGGACGGAGACGGGCCTGCCCCGGGGCGATCCCACCGGCCTCCCGGGGGGAGCGCACCCGAGCTCCGGGCGAGCACACCATGGTTCCGGTGGCGCCACCTCCCCGACTCTTCTTGGTACCACCTGCGCAGGCCGTCGGCCTGCGGGGCCACACCGGGAGGAGCAGCCCATGTCCCGACAGAGAAGACGCGGTCCCGGGATCGCGCGCCGCGCGAGTGCGGTGGCGGTGATCGCCCTCACCGCGCTATCGGCCGGCGCCCTGTTCACGGGCGTCGCGGTCGGCCCGGGACGGCGGCCGGTTCATCGCCATCGAGATCAGCGCGACGAAGTCCGACCCCAACGGCGTGCTCGCGCAGGCGTCTCCGTTCGAGTCGCCATGGGAGCTCGTAGCGGCCGGCACAACTGACGGCAGTTCAGACCGCCAGCCTCGCGCTGGCACCAGGCCCTCACCGAAGTTGTGCTGCCGATCTGGGCTCACCCGGCCTCGGTGAACAGGTCCAGCGGGATCGGCCTACGGGACCGCGGTCACGACGTGGGTCGATGGCCGGGCGACCGGGACGGTCGGCAGCCCGCTCAGCGCCCCGTCCAGCGGCGGATCGTCTCGGCGGCGTGGGTGACGAGCGAGCCCGGGCCGCCGAGGAGGTCGTGGGCCCCGTCCTCGGAGTCGCGGTCGGGGTGCCGCCGCTGGGACGGTCCCGGGTCGATGCCAGGTGGCGGCGAGGTGATCGCGTAGTCGTCGCCGTAGACCTGCCAGTGCAGCGGGAGATCCAGGTCGAGGTTCCCCGCGTCCAGCCACCACTGTTGGGCGGTGTCGAGCCGGCTCGTGTCGGCGTGCGCCTCCTCCATGTGCATCACCCGCCTTCGCGCGTCGAGGAACGCGGACAGGTAGTACCGCTCGTCGCCGCCCTGTGCCGGTGGCCGCGACGTCGCCACCGCGGCGCGCCGGATGCCGCCGAAGCTCTCCTCGTCCTCACCGGGGCCGTGCATGACGAGGGCGTCGTAGTAGACCAGCTGGCCGAGCCCCCGGAGCCCGTCGGCGCGCGCCTGGTCGACGGCAGGCCAGCGGTACTGCTCGTCGAGCACCGCGTGCTGGGCTCGTCGGAACGCCGGGTCGTCCGCGGCCTGGCGCCAGGCCGCCTCGAACGCCCGCCCCAGACCGTCGTGCGAGTCCGACCCGTCGACCCGCCGCAGCGCCGGGACGAAGCGCGCCAGCGCCGAGCCCCGGGAGTCCGCCGCGCAGCGCTCGACGACCTCCAGCATGTCGCCGGTGCCCGAGCAGAAACCGATCAGCCCACCGGTGAAACCGCGGCCGTCACCGATGTCCTCGATGTAGCCGTACTGGGCGCGCCAGTCCAGCGAGCTGTTCTCGGCGCTGCACACGATCTGCTGGGCGATATCGGCGCCCACCGGTCCGGAGAGATCCACCACGGTCGTCCGTCGGCCACCGGCGGGAATCCGTTACCGGCCCGCACCGGCCGCCGCTGTCGCTGCCCGGGGGCGCCGACACCGGCGAACCTGCGGCCAGGACGGAAGTCGCCGAACTGCAGTTCCGCAAGCCACAGGTCCAGCGGTGCCCCGTCGACCAGCCCCACCACGCGCGCCGGAACGGACACGCCCCGCGGCTGACGGGTCTTGCTCAGGGCGATGAGTTCCCGGCCTCCGCCGGGTCGTCACGAACCCCGCTGCTCCACGACGTCGGGCGGCACCGCCTCACCCATACCTCGGTGGAGGTCTCGCCCGTCTGCACCCGCCTGACCTACCGAGTGGACCGCGCCTGAAGGCGACTGAAGTGATCATCGGCCGGGCGACATCGAGGACGGCGACGTTGCCCATATGGCTGCGGCCAAGGCGCAGCGGTCGGCGGGTCTTGGAGGCGGCCGCGTCGGTGGTTGGCGCCGTTCAGCTGGTCATCGGTGGAGGTGGGATTGCCAGTCAGCGGGTACACGCCCGGCCGGCCCGGGCACTGGTTGGTCGAGTGGGTGGTGCTCGGGCGGCGCCAGCGGCGGGCCTACGAACATCTGTGCGCCGGGGTAGTCCCAGAACCAGTCCTCGCCCGGTTCGTAGCTGCGGACTATCGGGTGCCCGGTGGTGGCGTTGTGCCCGGTGGCGTGCTGGGAGGGGGAGGTATCGCAGCAGCCGATGTGGCCGCACAACGCGCAGCGGCGCAGGTGTAACCACCACCCGCCGGTCTGGTCGCACTCGACGCAACCGGGACCGCTCGGAGGCACGGTCGGGTCGATTCCGATCAGGAACTGAGTCATGGCGCCCTCTCGTTGTCGCGGGGTGCCTCGGCAGCCCGCCCCTGGGAGTGGATGTCACCGGGCGCCGGGGCCAAACGCCGATGAGTGGATGATTCGCCTACCGAGTTGTCTCGCCGGTGCTGGTCTTGCCCTGGCGGGGCCAGGGACTCGAGCCCGACTGAGAGACCCGGGTCTGGAACCTCTCGGAGCCGTTGGGTTGCGCAGGGTCAGGACGGCACCCACACAGCGAAGCCGGCTGTACTCCAGCGCGACGACGACCTCGCCGGCAGCACGCCTCGGGTAGCGGCCGGTCGTGACGTCAAGCAAGCCCGGCCCGGCTGGGCCGGGGTCTCCCCCGCGGCGAACCGCTCGCCGAGGATCTGGAAATCGGCGCAGCTACGCCGTCTGGTCGCCGCGCCGAGAGTGAGCCCCGTACCCGACCGTCCGAGCGAGGAGGCCGATCAACAGCTTCATCAGAGCTCGGGGCCGCGCTGAGGTTCAGTGCGAAGGCCTTGCGCACCGCGTACGCACCACGCCGGGTAGGCAAAGAAGGCCGCTTCAGCCTTGGCGAACCACGATGTTCGCCCTACCTGCCAGCAGGAGTCCAGGGACTGCAGCTAGCACCAGGGTGTGAGGGCCGCTGGTGGCGATGCACCGGGTTGGCATTACCGCGACGCTGTGTGCGGCCCGGCGACGACTTTCTGGTGCTGGAGTACCGCGACGAGCACCACGCCGTTGACGTGGTCAGCCCGAATCGACCTACCGCCGGCGCGCTGGCCATCACGAAAGAAGCACCGAAAACCATGGCCGTGGAGATCATTCGCACTCCCGTCCGGTCGAGCGTCCGTTTCCGTCGAGGGACCCGCGTGGCGGCGCTCCTCACCAAGCGCTGACCGCACTACCCGTCCCATTCCGGGACTTCGCCCGCGCGGGGCACGCCACCCAGCTCGTTTCGGGCGCTGGCCGTCGCGGCTGGGTGGTCCAGTTGCCGACGGGACCGGGCACCGGCGCTACCAGCCGGACGGGAAGGGCGACCCCGACATGCATATCGGCACCCACAAACCCGCCGCGAGTCGACGATGGCGACCTGCCCGGCGCGCGGAGCTCTCATGGCGGCGCCGGCTGACCGGGGCGCTGACCGGGCTGGTCGTCCTTGCCCTGCTCACGGTGGGATTGGCCCAGCTTCGCAACATCCTGGGCCTACCCAGCCAGACGCTGCTCTACCTGCTCGCCGTCGTGCTCGTGGCGCTCGTCGGCGGGCTGGTTCCGGCGCTGGCCGCCGCGGCCGCGGCCGCGGTTCTCCTGGATCGCTACTTCATCCCGCCGCTCTACGACAGCTTCGCCATCACCAACCCCAACAATGTGGTCGCCCAGGTCGCGTTCGTCCTTGTCGCCGGCGCGGCCAGCTCGATGGTCGGCCTGGCCGCGCGCCGCCGGGAGGCCGATATCCTCGCCATCGCGAACGCCGCGAGCCGCGAGGAGCTCCGCGGGCTCGCCGACGAGCAGGCCGCGTTGCGCCGGATCGCCACGCTGGTCGCCCGCGGGGTGCCGGCGGCCGAGATCTTCCCGGCCGTTGCGCAGGAGGTCGGGCGCCTCCTGAGTGCCGACTCCACAACCATCGTCCGGCTCGAGCCCGACGGCGCGACGACCATCCTCACCCGCGTCGGCGACCGCCCCGACGAGCTGGCGGTGGGCAGCCGCTTCCACCTCGAGCCGCCGCTGCCGTTGGCAGTCGCCGTGCGCACGGGCCGCCCGGCCCGCCTGGACGACTTCACCCAGCCCTCCGACGGCTTCGGCGACGGCCTCCGTCGGCTGGGAATCCGGTCGGGGGTCGCAGCGCCGATCATCGTCGAGGGGCGTGTATGGGGCGCGATCGGCACCGGGACCCGACGCGAACGTTTCCCGGCCGGCGCCGAACAGCGCATGGCCGATTTCACCGAGCTCGTCGGCACGGCGATCGCGAACGCCGAGGGCCGCGCCCAACTCGAGGAAAGCCGTGACGAACTGCGCCGGCTCGCCAAGGAACAGGCCGCGCTGCGCCGGGTCGCCACGCTGGTCGCCCGCGGGGTGCCGCCGGCCAAGGTCTTCGCGGCCGTCGCGCAGGAGGTCAGACACGTCCTCGGGGCGCCCGCCTCGACCATCGTCCGCCTCGATCCCGACGGCGGGACGACCGTCGTGGCCCGCCTCGGCGCACAGCCCGACAACCTCCCGATCGGGAGCCGCTGGAACCCCGAGCCGCCTCTGGCCTTGGCGGCGGTCCTGCGCACGGGCCGCCCGGGCCGCGTCGACGACTTCGGTGAAGCTTCCGACGCGCACGGTGACGCCGTCCGCCGGCTGGGACTCCTGTCGTCGGTCGCGGCTCCGATCATGGTCGAGGGGCATGTCTGGGGTGGGATCGTCGCCGGGGCGCGGCACGGGCATTTCCCTGCCGACACCGAAGAGCGTATGGCCGGCTTCACCGAGCTCGTCGGCACCGCGATCGCCAACGCCGACAGCCGCACCGAGCTCACCGCGTCCCGGGCCCGGATCGTCGCCGCCGCCGACGACGCCCGCCGGCGGATCGAGCGCGACCTGCACGACGGCACCCAGCAACGCCTCGTCGCCCTCGGCCTCACACTGCGCCTGACCCAAGCCACCGTGCCCGCCGACCAACCCCGGCTGCAGACCCAGATCGGCCGGGTCGCCGACGAGCTCACCGAGGCGACCGAGGAGCTTCGGGAGATCGCCCGCGGCATCCACCCGGCGATCCTGTCCGAGGGCGGGCTGGGCCCGGCCCTGCGCACCCTCGCCCGACGCGACGCGCTCCCGGTGGAACTCGACATCCGCACCGAAGCCCGCCCCCCGGACCCGACCGAGGTGGCCGCCTACTACGTGGTGTCCGAGGCCCTGACCAACACCACCAAACACGCCCGCGCCTCCCACGCCCACGTCGCCGTCGAACAGCGCGACGCCCTCCTGCACCTGTCGATCCGCGACGAC
>NZ_JAODNI010000185.1 GCF_025465255.1 Pseudonocardia sp. | reverse complement strand
CCCAGCGCCCGGACGCCGCGGTGCCCGCTCCCTCGGCGACGGCCGCGGCGACGGCGTCCACCGGGTCGTCGAACACCGGGGGCGGGGGTGCCGGCCGGGCCGGGCCGATCCGCAGCAGTTCGCCGTCGAGCACTCCGAGGCCCTCGAGCGTGGCCGCCGGTGGGAGCACACCGCCGGCGGCCCCGGCGAGCTGCCAGGGCAGCAGCGGTGGGGCGCCCCGGGGCTCACCGATCAGCTCCAGCACCATCGGGACGAGCTCGGCGACCGGGACGTCCGCGGGCAGGGCGACGTCCACCCGGCCCTGCGGCGCGACGAGCGTGATCCGGCAGAACGCGGTACCGGTCGTCATGCGTCCTCCGGAGCTGGTGACTTCTGCGAAACGGCCCCGCGGGTGGCCGGGGCCCTGCGAGTATCAACGGGCCCGGGGCCGTCCCGTGGGCGAACGGGAGAAGTCGTGGGGGAAGCTGTGCCGAGCACGATCGCGGTCCGCCGGGCCCGCCGCGAGGTCCCGCCGATGCCCACCGGCGAGCTCCCCGTCGAGCCGCCGCCGGAGCCGGAGCGGATCGTCCCCGGCGGGATCCTGAACCGGCTGATCCCGGCCGCCACGATGCTCGGCTCGATCGGGTTCGTCGCGGTGATGGGCGTCGACAACCCGACGTCCTGGCTGTTCGGCGGGATGTTCGCGCTGTCGTCGATCGGCATGCTCGTCTCCGGGGCGGGCGGCCGCGGGGACCGGACGGCGACGCTCGACGAGGATCGCCGGGACTACCTGCGCTACCTCGGGCTGCTGCGCGGCCGGGTCCGTACGGTCGCCGAGGCGCAGCGGGCGGCGCTGGAGTCCGCGCACCCGCCTCCGTCGGCGTGGCCGGCGGTGCTCGCGGCCGGGAGGCTGTGGGAGCGCCGCGCCTCGGACGAGGACTTCTGCCGGCTCCGCGTCGGCCTGGGGGCGCAGCGGCTCGCGACCCGGCTGAGCCCGCCGCGGACCGGTCCGGTCGACGGCCTGGAGCCGGTCACGGCGCTCGCGCTGCGGCGGTTCCTGGTGCGGCACACGGTCGTCCCCGAGCTGCCGGTCGCCGTGGACCTCGCCGCCGGGCCCACCGGCACGGCGCTCTGGCTGGAGGGAGAGGACCCCGCGGACCTGGACCCCGCGCGGGCGCTCGCGCGGGCTCTCGTCGTGCAGTACGCGCTCTGGCACAGCCCGGCCGACGCGCTGCTCGCCGTCCTCGCCCCGGCGCCCCTCGTCCCGCGATGGGAGTGGGTGAAGTGGTTGCCGCACAACGCCCATCCCCGCCGTCAGGATGCGGTCGGTCCGATTCGGATGATCACCGACGACGGCGACGACGTCCGGCGGTGGTGGCTCGACGAGGGCGCCGGCCACTCCGGGAACCTGCTCCTGATCGTCGACGGCGCCGCGTCGCCGGGCGCGTGGGCGAGCTCGCCCGGGGTGACCGTGCTGCGCATCGGGGCCCCGCCGGGACGCCGGGCGGCGCCGTCGGTGGTGCGACTGCTCGTCGGGCCGTCGTCACTGGCCGGCCCGGGAGGGGAGCCCGGTTACGGGGTCCCCGACGCGGTCACCGCCGCCGAGGCGCTCGCGTTCGCCCGCCGGCTCGCCCGCTACCGGCCGGCGGACTCGGACTGGAGCGACGGCCCCGAGGAGCACGGGCCGGACACCCCCGCGGGCCTGCCCGAGCTGCTCGGGGTGCCCGCGGGGATCGGCCCGGAGACCGTCGACCCGCTCCGCCGGCGCTGGCGCGGCACGCCCGCGGACCGGCTGCGCGTCCCGCTCGGCCTGGACTCCGTGGGCCGTCCGGTCCTGCTGGACCTCAAGGAGTCCGCGCAGGGCGGCAGCGGCCCGCACGGGCTCTGCGTGGGCGCCACCGGATCCGGGAAGAGCGAGCTGCTGCGCACCCTGGTCCTCGGGCTCGTCGCGACGCACTCCCCGGAGGACCTGAACCTGGTGCTCGTGGACTTCAAGGGCGGCGCCACGTTCCTCGACCTCGGCGGGCTCCCGCACGTCTCGGCCGTGATCACCAACCTGGCGGACGAGCTGGCGTTGGTGGACCGGATGGCGGACGCCCTGGCCGGGGAGATCACCCGACGGCAGGAGCTGCTGCGGGCGGCGGGCAACCTCTCCGGGATCGTCGAGTACACCGAGGCGCGGGCCGGCGGTGCCTCGCTCGCGCCGCTCCCGGTGCTGCTCATCGTGGTCGACGAGTTCTCCGAGCTGCTCGCCCGGCACCCGGAGATGGTGGACCTGCTCGTGCAGATCGGCCGGCTCGGCCGCTCGCTGGGCCTGCACCTGCTGCTCGCCTCCCAGCGCCTCGACGAGGGCCGGTTGCGCGGGCTCGAGTCCCACCTCTCCTACCGGATCGCGCTGCGCACCTTCTCCGCGTCGGAGTCCCGGGCGGTGCTCGGCGTGCCGGACGCGCACCGGCTGCCGCCCGCGCCGGGGTCCGCCTTCCTCACGACCGGGACGGACGAGCTGGTGCGCTTCCGCGCGGCGTACGTGTCCGGCCCGGTCTCCGGCCCGGCGGCGCCCGTCGCCGGCGTGCGCCGCGCCCGCCTGTTCGGGATTGTGCCGGTCACCGACGAGCCCGCGGCGCTGCCGCCCGCCGCGAGCGCCCGGTCAGTGCTCGACGAGGCGGTCGCCGCGCTCGCGGATCGCGGCCCGCGGGCGCACCGGGTCTGGCTGCCGCCCCTGGACGTCCCGCCGCCGTTGGACCCGGTCCTCACCCTGAGCACCGGCGGGCGGCTGCGGGTGCCCGTCGGTGTCGTCGACCGGCCTTACCTGCAGCGCCGGGACCCGCTCGTCGTCGACCTCGCCGGGGCGGCCGGGCACGTCGCCGTCGCGGGCGGGCCGCGGTCGGGGAAGTCGACGGCCCTGCGGACGCTCGTCACCGCGCTCGCCGCGACCCACACCCCGTCCGAGTTGGGGGTCCACGTGATCGACATGGGGGGCGGCGGACTCGCCGCGACGGCCGCGCTGCCGCACGTCGGGACGGTCGCCGGACGGCAGGAACCGGATCTGCTGCGGCGGGCCGTCGCCGAGGTCGCCGGCCTGCTGGAGCGGCGCGAGGAGCTGTTCCGGACCGCCGGCCTGACGTCGATCGACGAGTTCCGTGCCCGCCGGGCGGCCGGGGCGTTCCCGGACGAGCCCGCGACGGACGTCCTGCTCGTGATCGACGGCTACGCGTCCTTCCGGGCGGACTTCGAGGCCGTCGAGGCGCGGCTGCTCCCGCTGGCCACCCGCGGCCTGGCGTTCGGGCTGCACCTCGCGCTCTCGGCGGGCCGCTGGAGCGAGATCCGGCCCGCGCTGAAGGACCTGCTGGGCAGCCGGATCGAGCTCCGCCTGGGCGAGCCGTCGGACTCCGAGGTGGACCGGCGCAAGGCCGCCGACGTGCCGCGCCGGCCGGGGCACGGGCTCGCCCGGGACGGCGCCCCGATGCTCCTCGCCGCCCCGCGGGCGGACGCCCCGGACGGGGAGTCCGCGCTGATCGCCCGGATCGTCGCGGCGCACCCCGGCGCGGTGTTCCCGCCGGTCAGGCTGCTGCCCGAACGCATCCCCGTCGCCGAGCTCGCGGCGCTGCCCGGGGGCACGGGCCTGCGGATCGGGGTCGACGAGGAACGGCTCGGGCTCGTCGAGCTCGATCCGGCCGGGGAGCCGCACCTGCTGTGCTTCGCGGACGCGGAGAGCGGCAAGACGTCGCTGCTGCGGCTGCTCGGGCACGCCGTCGCCGCGACCTGCACCCCGAAGCAGGCCCGGCTCGTGGTCGTCGACCACCGGCGCGGGCTCCTCGGCGCCCTCCCGGACTCCCACCTGCTCACGTTCTGCGGGACGGCGGACGCCACCGCCGCCGCGGCCCTGGACCTCGCCGAGTCCCTGCGCCGGCGGCTCCCCGGACCGGACACGACCCCCCGCGTGCTGCGGGAACGCAGCTGGTGGACCGGCCCGGACGTCTGGCTGCTGGTCGACGACTACGACCTCGTCGCGCCGTCCGGTGCGGCCGGGCCGCACCCGCTGCTGCCGCTGCTGGAATTCCTGCCGCAGGCCAAGGACGTGGGCCTGCACGTCGTCGTCGCCCGGCGCAGCGGCGGCGCGGGCCGCGCCCTGTTCGATCCCGTGCTCGGCCGCCTGCGCGAGCTCGGCTCGCCGGGGCTGGTGATGAACGGCAGCCCGGACGAGGGCTCGCTGGTCGGCTCCACGAAGCCGGCGCCGATGCCGCCGGGCCGCGCCACTCTGGTGGACCGCAAGGGGGCCCGCCGCGTGCAGCTCGGCTGGCTGGCGCCGGAGGAGGGCTGATGTCCGTGCGCGTCGCCGTGGACGTGGGGAGCACCGGGACCCGGGTCGCGGCGGCCGGGCCGGGTGAGGAGCCGCGGCTGCTTGGCGTGCTGCCCGCCGGGACGTCCGTGCCCGCGGCGGTCGCGCTGCTCGTCGCCGGGACGCCGCGGGACGTCCTGGTGCTCGGCACGTCGATCCCGCGGGCCGTCGCGGCGACCGCGGGCCGCCCCGGGGTCCGGCTGGTGGTCGACGCGGGTGCCTCCGGCACGACGTTGTCCCTGGTGAACGGCCTGCGGGTGCTCCGCGAGCGGCGCGTCCCGATCGGCGGCGCGACGCTGGACGACGCGGTGGGCGCGGTCCTCGGCGCGAGGCTCGGCGCCGGACCTGCGCGGCCGGGGAGCGCCCGCGCCGTCCGGGAGGCGCTCTCGCTGCGCCCCGAGATCCGGCTGCGGGCCGGGGACACCCGCGTGCGGATCGGGGCGGACACGGTGCGGGAGACGCTGGTGGGGCCGCTCGGCGAGCTGGTGTGCCACGCGCGGGGTGCGGCGGCGGAGGTGCTGCTGGTCGGTGGTCTGGCGCGCACACCGCTGCTCGCCGAGCTGTTCGACCGCGCGGGTCCCGCGTCGGTGGTCGTCGCGGACCGGCCCGAGACGGCGGCGGTGCGGGGTGCGCTCGACGTGCCACGGCCCGTGCCCGACCTCGCCGAGGAGCCGGACGATCACGTGCGGCTGCCACCGGTCCCGGACGGGCGCCGGCTCACGCCGCGGCGGCTCGCGCTCGCGGCCGCTGCGGTCGTCGTCGCGGCGGGGCTGCTGGGGGTCGGGAAGCTGCTCCCGGCGCCGGAGGTCACCGCGTCGCCGTCGGAGCTCGTGGTCCAGTACGGCTACTCCGTCCCGTTGCCCGAGGGGTGGGAGCACACCGGTGGTGAGCCGGAACGACGGCGCGTCCTGCTCACCCCGCGGGACGCCCCGGACGGTGCCGAGCTGATCTCCGTCGAACGCACCGCTCTCGGCTACGACGCCACCCGCGAACCGGAGCGCGCGCACGCGGAGCTGCGCGCCGCCTACTCCGACGGGCTCGCGGCCGGCGAGGCCCTCGAGGACCTCGACCCGAATGCCCGCTTCGCCGGACGCGCGGTGGTGCGGTTCCGCCAGCTCCTGTCCGGCGGAGCCGTGCACGTCGACTGGTACGTCGTCCTCGACGGGACGGACCAGCTCAGCGTCGGGTGCCGGTACGCGGGCCCGGACCCGGCGGACGCCTGTGCGGAGGTGGTGTCGGGGGTCCGCGGCGTATGACCCGCTGAGCCCTCCCGGCCCTGCTCGGCCCGCTTCCACCCCGAGAGCGTTCCCGATCGTGAAGCGTGGTCCCGAACGGCCACGGGCGCCGCGATCGTCCTGCGATCGTCACCGCAGAAGGCCACACCGGTGGCCGGACGAACGAAACCCAGGGGTGATGCGCGATGGCCGGTGGATTCGGGACGAGCGTCGAGGAGATGCAGCGGGCGGGCCGGCAGGTCCTGTCCGTGGACCAGAGCGTGCGGTCTGAGCTGACGGCGCTGCGCACGCAGCTCGAGCCGCTCGCGGGCGCGTGGCGGGGCGAGGCGGCCACCGCGTTCGCCGGGCTGATGGCCCGCTGGGATGCGGACGCCCGTTCGTTGAGCGAGGCGCTGCGCGGGATCGGCGAGTCCATCCAGGGCTCGGGCCGGACGTACCAGCAGCAGGAGGACGCCCAGTCGTCCGCCCTGTCCGCGATCCGCCGGACGCTGGGCTGATCGCCGTGTCCGAGATCAAGGTGACGTTCGGCGAGCTCGCCGCCGCCCAGACCTCCGTCGCGGGCACCGCCCGGCGGATCGCGGCCCAGCTCGAGGACCTCAAGCGCCGGCTCGGGCCGCTGGCCGCCACGTGGGAGGGCCAGGCCGCCGTGGACTACGCCGCGAAACAGCGGCAGTGGGACAGCGCGGCGGCGGACCTGGGCGCCGTCCTCGCCCGGATCGGGGTCGCGCTCGGCGCCGCGAACGACGGTTACCAGCAGGTCGAGCGGGCCAACGCGGGGCGCTGGACGTAACATGGCCACCGGTGCCGTTGTGGGCCGCTGACCTGGGGTTCCGCCGCGGAGAGGGGGCGTTTTGCACTCCCTTCCACGTGGCGGGTACCCTGATGTTTCGTGTTGCGGCGGGTGGAGACCCGCGATCACCTCCGGGTGATCGTCAGCTGGTGCGAAGGTTTCGACCTCCGCGCGGCCGGCGTCCACAGCGCCGCACGATGACGAGAGACGACCCTTCGAGGCATCCGAGCCCGAGAACGACGAGGTAGATCCGTGCCCACGTACAGCCCGAAGCCCGGCGACATCACCCATGCCTGGCACGTGATCGATGCGTCCGACATCGTGCTCGGCCGCCTGGCCACCCACGCCGCGACCCTGCTGCGGGGCAAGCACAAGCCGACCTACGCCCCGCACATGGACACCGGTGACTTCGTGGTGATCATCAACGCGGAGAAGATCGCGGTCTCGGGCAACAAGCTCACGGACAAGTTCGTGTACCGGCACTCCGGTTACCCGGGCGGCCTCCGGAAGCGCTCGGTCGGCGAGATGATCGAGAAGCACCCGGACCGGCTGGTCGAGAAGGCCATCACCGGGATGCTCCCGAAGAACCGTCTCGGCCGCGCGATGGCCAAGAAGCTGAAGGTCTACGCGGGTCCGTCGCACCCGCACGCCGCGCAGCAGCCGCAGCCGTTCGAGATCACCCAGGTCGCCCAGTGACCACGCCCAGCAACGAAGAGGGACAGCCCGTGACCACCCCCGAGGCCCCCGACCAGGAGGTCTACACCTCCGACTCGGACAACGCCGAGAACGACTACACGATCGGTGACGCGGCCGGCTACGACGCCGACGCGGCCACCGACACCGAAGCCGTCGACACGGACATCGAGTCCGGCGAGGACTTCGCCGTCGACGCGCCCGTCGTCTCGGACCACCCCGTGCAGACGGTCGGCCGCCGCAAGGAGGCCATCGTCCGGGTGCGCCTCATGCCCGGCACCGGCAAGTTCCAGCTCAACGGCAAGCCGCTCGAGGTCTACTTCCCCAACAAGCTGCACCAGCAGCTGATCCGGGAGCCCCTCGTCACGGTCGAGAAGACCGAGCGCTTCGACATCTTCGCCAACCTCCACGGTGGCGGGACGTCGGGCCAGGCCGGCGCGCTGCGCCTGGCCATCGCCCGCGCGCTCATCGAGGTCGACCTCGAGGACCGCCCGGCGCTGAAGAAGGCCGGCTTCCTCACCCGTGACCCGCGTGCCGTCGAGCGCAAGAAGTACGGCCTCAAGAAGGCCCGCAAGGCGCCCCAGTACTCCAAGCGCTGATCTCACCCGGATGCGTCGACTCTTCGGAACCGACGGCGTCCGAGGCCTGGCCAACGGCGAGCTCCTCACACCGGAGCTCGCCGTTGCCGTTTCCGCCTCGGCCGCCCGTGTGCTCGCCGCCCATCGTGGGGCCGCGGGCCGACCTGTCGCCGTCGTGGGCCGCGATACCCGGGCCAGCGGTGAGATGCTCGAGGCCGCCGTTCTGGCGGGCCTCACCTCGGCCGGTGCGGACGCCGTGCGCGTCGGAGTGATCCCGACCCCCGGCGTCGCGCACCTGGTCGCGGAGCTGGGCGCCGACCTGGGCGTCATGATCTCGGCGTCGCACAACGCCATGCCGGACAACGGCATCAAGATCTTCGCCGCGGGCGGCCACAAGCTGCCGGACACGATCGAGCTGGAGATCGAGCAGGCGATCGACGCCGGGCCTCCCCGGCACCGGCCGACCGGTACCGGCATCGGCCGCGTCCGGGACCAGACGGACGCCGTGGACCGCTACGTCGCCCACCTCCTCACGAGCACCCCGCGGTCGCTGGAGGGCGTCCGGGTCGTCGTGGACTGTGCGCACGGTGCCGCCGCCGAAGCCGCTCCGGCGGCCTACGCGAAGGCCGGCGCGGAGGTCGTGGCGATCCACGCCTCCCCGGACGGGCTGAACATCAACGACGGCGTCGGATCGACCCATCTCGGTCCGTTGCAGGAGGCCGTGGTCGCCCACGGCGCGGACCTGGGCATCGCGCACGACGGGGACGCGGACCGCTGCCTCGCCGTCGACGCGGCGGGTCGCGTCGTCGACGGGGACAAGATCATGGCGGTGCTCGCGCTCGGAATGAAGGACGCCGGCACGCTCGTCGACGACGTCCTGGTCACCACGGTCATGAGCAACCTCGGCCTGCACATCGCGATGCGCGAGGCGGGCGTCGGGCTGCGGGTCACGGGCGTCGGGGACCGGTACGTGCTGGAGGAGCTGCGCGCGGGCGGGTTCAGCCTCGGCGGCGAGCAGTCCGGGCACGTCGTGCTCCCGGACCACGCCACCACCGGCGACGGCCTGCTCACCGCCCTGCGGCTGATGGCCCGGATGGCCGAGACCGGCTCGTCGCTCGCCGAGTTGGCAGGGGTCGTCACGACGCTGCCGCAGGTTCTGATCAACGTGTCCGTGGGGGACAAGGCCACCGTCGCCGCGTCGCCCGCGGTGGCGTCGGCGGTCGCCGAGGCCGAGGCGGAGCTCGGGGACACCGGTCGCGTCCTGCTGCGCCCGTCGGGCACCGAACAGCTGGTCCGGGTGATGGTCGAGGCCCCCACGGCCGAGGTCGCCCAGCGCACCGCCACCCACCTCGCCGAGATCGTCGCCTCCGCCTGACCCAGGCGCGGCGACTCGCGGGGGAGTCCCGCGAGTCGCGGTCCGGGGCCGCGCGAGTCGCGGTCCACCGTCGCGCGAGATGGCAGCCGAGCTCCTGGGCTGCAGCCTCGAGGTGAGTCCCGGTCGTCAGGTCGGCTCGTCCCCGTCCGGCAACAACGGCAGCACGACCCCGCGCGAATCCTGCGTGTGACGGCCCTCGGTCCCCGGTAACCGGGCGGAGCCGCCGCGGGCCGGGCCGGTCAGACCATGCAGCAACGCAGGGCCGTCGTCGTCGCTCTCGGGCATCGCGATCCGGCGGACGACGCGGGCGAGCTCCGCGGCCAGGTCGGCCTGCCGGCCCAGCTCCCGCCCGACCAGGTCCGTCCGCTCCACCCACGTCCGTCCGCGCCCGTCCGGGCTGGCCTCGTCGATCGTCCGGCTGAGCCGGGCCGCGTCGGCGACGGCGTTCTGCAGCCGCTCCGCGAGCAGCGAAAGCCGGTCCGCCGGGTGGTCCGCGTTCACCCCCGCCCGCCCGGATCGAGGACGACGGCGTCGTCGAGCCCGGTCACCGCAGCACGCTCCGCGGCGCGGCTGCGCCGCGCCGCCCGCCACAGTTCGTCCGCGAGCCCGGCGATCTCCTGCGCCGCCCGCCCGACGGTGAACCGGAGCTCCTCGTGCTCGTCCGCGATCTCGCGCGGCAGCAGCCCCTCGGGATCCAGCGCCGGGAGCCCGTCGAGATCGGCCGCCAGCGCGGCGGCCAGCGCGGCGGCGGCGTCGAGCCCGTCGGGGTCGTGATGCAGGTCGGCACGCACGCCGACGAGCATCGCGCGCCCTTCCCCCGGCGCGTGGCGCAACGGCGAAACCGTTCACGATCGTGCACGCCGAGGCCCCGACCGCAGGCCCGCTCGGTTACGGCGTGGGGGTGAGGTGCACCAGCGTGGTGCTCGGGACCTTGCCGTCCACCAGGTCGTCCACCCGGTCCTCGTCGCAGAGGTGCTTGAGCAGGAAGGCGGTCATCAGCGCGCGGGTGATCCGGCGGGTCTTGCCGTTCGGGCTCCCGGAGAGCAGGAGGTCCGTCCAGTGCGGGCCCGTCATGAACTCCGTGTGGCTGGCCTTCCCGATCGTCCGCAGCCAGACGGGCCCGCCCGCGGCCTGCGCGATCGGCTCCGCGTGCCCGGCGATCGGCGCGACCGTGTCCTTGCCGCCCGCGATGTGCAGCGTGGGGACGGTGATCCGCCGGGCCGCGTCGATGGCGGACGGGCGGACCTCGGCAGGGGCGAGCGTCACGACCGCGGCGACCTTCGGGTGTGCGGCGGCCGCGAGCAGCGCCGCGCCGGCCCCGGTGCCGTGGCCGGCCAGGGCGGTACGACGCGAGTCCACGCTGATCCGGCCGTCGCCCAGCCGGACGCCGGCGCACACGTCGAGCGTCGTGCGCAGGTCCGCGGAGAACCGGGCGGCGCTGGGCAGCGGCCCCCGCTGGCTGGCCGGCGCGGCCGCGACGATTCCCCAGGACGCCAGGTGACGCAGCAGTTCGGCGTAGCGCGACGGCGGCTGCAGCCAGTCGTGCCCGAACGCGACGGCGGGCAGGCCGAGGCCCTCCTGCGGCGCGTAGACGACGCCGGGCAGCCCGACGAGACCCAGGTCGCCGCGCAGGACCGGATTGGGCCCGGGCCGGGACAGCTGCTCGAGCGCGTCCTTGGCGTTGCGCAGCGCGGGCGGACGGGTGAACGTGCTGGTCCGGCTCACAACCGCGAACGCTACCGTCGCCGCCCGCGGTGCGCCCACCCCGCCCGCGGCACGGGACGTCGAGCCGCCGCCCGGTGCGGGTGCGCGGATCCGCACAGCGGATGTGGTGGTAACGCTCCCGACCCCGATCCCTTCCCTCAACAACGTTCCGACCAGGCCGGAAAGCGTTCCGGCAACCGGGGTCGGGACGAAAGGGAAGATCATGAACGCCAGGATCGGACGTACCATCGGCACGCCGGCCGCGGCCGGAGGGCTGCTCCTGGGCCTGAGCGCCTGCAGCTCGGTCGTCACCGGCGACGACGGCAAGGCGCAGATCACGAGCACGGTGCAGGAGCAGCTGGGGACGTCCGCGAACTCCGTCGACTGCCCGGACGACCTCGAGGCGGAGGTCGGCGCGTCGGTGCAGCGCAACGTCGTCATGCCGGACCGCACCTTCGACGTCGTCGCCGAGGTGACGTCGGTCGAGGGCCGCAACGTCAAGTTCGACATCAACCAGGTGTGAGCCTCCTGATCCGCCGCTAGCGTCTGCGGGATGCGAGGCGTCTGGACGGCGGAGCAGATCCGCGAGACCGAAGCGGTACTGCTCGAGCGCACCCCGGACGACGCCCTGATGCGACGGGCGGCGAGCGGGCTCGCCCTCCACGTGCGCCGGTTCCTCGGATCGACGGCCGGTCGGCGCGTGACGTTGCTGGTGGGAGCGGGCAACAACGGGGGCGACGCGTTGTGGGCCGGGGCGGACCTCGCGCGCCGGGGGGCGCGCGTCACCGCGGTCCTGCTCGTGCCGGACCGGGCGCACCCGAGCGGGCTCGCGGCCCTGCGCCGGTCCCGCGCCCGGATCCTGACCGGCGACGACCTGGAGAAGGCCCGCGCGGCCGTGACCGGCGCCCACGTCGTCGTCGACGGGATCGTGGGGATCTCCGGGAAGGGCGCGCTGCGGGAGCCCGCGGCGACGCTCGTCGCGGCGGCGGACGCGGCGGGGGTGCCGACCGTCGCCGTCGACCTCCCCAGTGGGGCGGACGCGGACACCGGAGCCGTCGACGGGCCGGCGGTCCGCGCCGCGCTGACCGTCACGTTCGGCGGCCTCAAGCCCGTCCACGTGCTCGCGGCCCCGCGCTGCGGACACGTCGAGCTGGTGGACATCGGCCTCGGCCCGCTGCTCCCCGAGCCGCACGCCGAGGTCCTCGACGACGTCGACGCCGGCGTGCGCTGGCCGATCCCCGGGCCGACGGACGACAAGTACACCCAGGGCGTCGTGGGGATCGCAGCCGGCTCGTCGACCTATCCGGGCGCGGCCGTGCTCAGCGCGGGCGCCGCGGCCCTCGCCACCAGCGGCATGGTCCGGTTCGCCGGATCCGCGGCCGACTGGGTGCGCGGGCGCTGGCCCGAGATCGTCGCCACGGACGCCGTCGACGACGCCGGCCGGACCCAGGCGTGGACGGTCGGGCCCGGCATCGGTACGGACGACGAGGGCCGGGAGGTCCTCGCCACGGTGCTCGACCGGGACGTCCCGGTCTGTGCGGACGCGGACGCCATCACCCTGCTCGCCCACCACGAGGACCTGCGCGAACGCGTCGCCGGGAAGCCGATCGTGATCACCCCGCACGCCGGTGAGTTCGCCCGGATCGCCGGGGGCGTCGGCACGGACCGGATCGGCTCGGCCCGCTGGGCCGCGGCCGCGCTCGGGGTGACGGTGCTGCTCAAGGGCAACGCGACGGTCATCGCCGACCCGGACGGCCGCACGCTCGTCCACCCCTCGACCGACGCCTGGGCCGCCACGGCGGGCTCCGGCGACGTGCTGTCCGGGATCCTGGGCGCGCTGCTCGCCGCCGGTATCGAACCGCTGTGGGCGGCAGGGTGCGCGGCGCACGTGCACGCGAAGGCGGCCTCGCTCGCGGCGCACGGGGGCGCTCCGGGCGTCCCCGGGGTGCCCGCGCCCGCGTCGTACCTGCAGCTGATGATCCCGGAGGCGATCCGGCTCGTCCGGCAGGCGGCGCTCGCCGCGTGAGCTCTGCCCTCCGCACCCCGCCGCGCCGCCGTGCGCACCCCGGCGCATCGACGCGCACCCCGCCGCGCCGCTCTGCGCACCCCGGCGCATCGACGCACGCGGATCGGTGCGACGCACGCGGTCGACGGCGTGCGCGGCGTCACCCGGCTCGCGTCGGGGCGGGCCGGTGCGTGGGTGTGTGCAGAGCAACGGCGCGTCGGTGTGCGCAGAGCAGAGGCCTGCGCACCGACCCGGAGGCCGCGGGTGCGACCGATCGATCCGGAACTTGTCGGGCACGGATGCGATGATGCGGACGTGCCCGAGCTCCCCGGCCATGGCCCTGTCCGCCCCACGTCCCCCGCGCAGCCGCGCGCGGAGGCGGTCGTCGATCTCGACGCGATCCGGCACAACGTGCGCCTGCTCTCCGGCGCCGCGGCCGAATCCGGCGCCGGGATGATGGCGGTGGTCAAGGCCGGCGGGTACGGCCACGGCGCCGTCCCGGTGGCCCGCGCGGCCCTCGAGGCGGGGGCGTCCTGGCTGGGCGTCTGCACCTTGGAGGAGGCGCTGGAGCTGCGCGCGGGCGGGATCGCCGCGCCGGTGCTGTCGTGGCTGCACCTCCCGGACGAGGACTTCGCGCCCGCCGTCGCCGCGGGCGTCGACCTGTCCGTGTCGTCGGTGCGTCATCTCGCCGGGGTGCTCGACGGCGCCCGGCGCGCCCGTCTCCCCGCGCGGCTGCACCTCAAGGCGGACACCGGCCTGAGCCGCAGCGGTGTCACCCCCGCCGAGTGGCCCGAGCTGCTGGACGACGTCGCGAAGGCGGTGGCGGACGGCCGCGCCGAGGTCGTGGCGGTCTGGTCGCACCTGGCCTTCGCGGACCAGCCGCGCCATCCGGTCGTCGACCGGCAGCTCGACCGGCTCACCGCCGCCTGGGAGGAGGCGCGGGCGCACGGGTTCACCCCGATCCGCCACCTCGCGAACTCGGCGGCCACGATGACCCGCCCGGACCTGCACCTGGACCTGGTGCGCCCGGGCATCGCCGTCTACGGGCTGGACCCGCTCGACCGGCCCGCCGCCGAGTCCCCGCTGCGCCCGGCGATGACCTTCCGGGCTCGGGTCGCCCTGGTCAAACGGGTACCGGCCGGGGAGGGGGTCTCCTACGGCCACGAGTGGACGACGCCGCGGGAGACCACCCTCGCGGTGGTGCCCGTCGGCTATGCGGACGGCGTGCCGCGGCGGCTGAACGCGAACGGTCGGATGCGGGTGTGGCTCGCGGGCCGGTCCCGGCCGGTGGTGGGCCGGGTGTGCATGGACCAGGTCGTCGTCGACTGCGGGGACGACGTCGTGCGCGAGGGCGAGCCCGCCGTCCTGTTCGGCGCGGGTGACCACGACGGCCCCACCGCCCAGGAGTGGGCCACCGAGCTCGGCACCATCCACTACGAGATCGCCACCGGCGTGCACGGCGCCCGGGTCACGCGCACCCTCGTGAACGAGGACGGGGGCCGGTGATGGCGAACCGCAGGCTCTGGCAAACCCTCGGCGTCGCCGGAGGAGTCGCCGGTGCCGCGGGCGCGGCCGTCGGGGTGGGGGTCGCCGCGCGCAAGCGTTCGCAGATCGCCACGGACCGGCGTCGCCTCGCGTCCGAGATGTCCCACGGGATCCCCGACTCCCTGCCCTCGGGCCGGGAGTGCTCGGTCACCGCGGACGACGGGGTGCGCCTCGCCGCGGAGGAGATCGAACCGTCGGGGGGGCGGACGCCGACGCTCACGGTCGTCCTCGTGCATGGCTTCGCCTTGGACCGGCGCACCTGGCAGTTCCAGCGGCGCAGCCTCCCCGAGCTGGGCGAACCGGCCGTCCGGGTCGTCCTGTACGACCAGCGCAGCCACGGCCGCTCCGAGCGGGCCGCGCAGGAGAGCTGCACGCTCGAGCAGCTGGGCAAGGACCTGGACTCGGTCCTCCGCACCCTGGCGCCCGCCGGTCCGCTCGTGCTCGTCGGCCACTCGATGGGCGGCATGACACTGATGGCGCTGGCCGAGCAGCAGCCGGAGCTGTTCCGGGAGCGCGTCGCCGGCGTCGGGCTGATCTCGACGTCCGCGGGCGAGATGGGCAGCGCGGGCCTGCCCGGCACGCTGCTGTCCCGGCACAACCCGCTGACCCGCGGGGTCGGGCTGCTGGCGCGGGTGCAGCCGTCGCTGGTCGAGGGCGTGCGCAAGGTCGCGAGCAATCTCATCTGGGGCATCACCCGGCGCTACGCCTACGGGAACCAGTCCGTCGACCCGGCGCTCGTGGACCTGGTGGACACGATGATCAGCGCCAACGCCGTGGACGCGCTCACGGACTTCGTGGACACCCTCGGCACGCACGACCGGATCGCCGCGCTACCCGGGCTGGCCTCGGCCGAGGTGCTGGTCGCCGCGGGCACCGCGGACCAGGTCATCCCGTACTCGCACAGCGAGCGGATCGCCGCCGAGCTCCCGACGGCCACGCTGGTCACCCTGCCCGGCGTCGGACACCTGCCGATGCTGGAGGAGCACGAGGTGATCGACGAGGCGCTGACGGGGCTGATCCAGCGGGCGGCGAAGCGCGCGTGCCCGAAGGGCCTGCGGAAGCCGCGGAGGCGGGCGTGAGCGTCGGCCAGGTGCTCTGGGGGGCGGAGGTCGAGCTCCCGGGCGTCGAGGACACCGAGGCGTTCGGCGAGGCGCTCGCCGCCGAGCTGGGCCCCGGCGATCTGGTGGTGCTCTCCGGGCCGCTGGGCGCGGGCAAGACCGCGCTGGTCCGGGGCCTGGGCCGCGGCCTCGGCGTGCGCGGTGCGGTCACCTCGCCCACCTTCGTGATCGCGCGCGAACACAAGGCGGGCGCGCGCGGGGTCCCGCTGGTGCACGTCGACGCCTACCGGCTCGGCACGGGCGGTGGCAGCATCGCGGACGAGCTGGACGACCTGGACCTGGACACGGACCTGACCGCCGCGGTCGTCGCCGTCGAGTGGGGCGAGGGCGTCGCGGAGCGGCTGGCGGACCGGCACGTGCTCGTGCGCCTCGACCGGCGCGCGGACGACGTGCGCGTGGCCCGCGCCGAGAGGGTGAGCACATGATCGACGCGGTGATCTTCGACTGGGGCGGCACACTCACGCCCTGGAAGACGATGGACTTCCACGCCGGCTGGCGGACGTACGCGGACGTGCTGCACGGCGACGACGCCGAACGCGCCGCCGCGGCGGCCGCCGCGCTCGCGGAGGCGGACACCGGCCGCTGGGCCGCCGTGAAGGACAGCAGCACGGCGTTCACGCTCGCGCACGTCCTGGCCGACGCCGGGCTGGACGACTCCTCGGAGCTGCACGGGGACGCGCTGGAGGCCTACCGGGAGTTCTGGGTGCAGGCCACGCACACGGATCCGGAGGTCGGGCCGATGCTGCGGGCGCTCAAGCGGCGCGGGCTCAAGCTGGGGGTGCTGTCCTCGACCGCCTGGCCCGGCGAGTGGCACGAGGAGTGGCTCCGGCGGGACGGCGTGCTGCACTACTTCGACGCCGTCACCTGGAGCAGCGACCTGCCTTGGACCAAGCCGCACCCCGAGGCGTTCCTCGCGGCGATGAAGGCGGTCGGCGTCGATGATCCCGCCCGCTGCGTCTACGTGGGGGACCGGCCGTACGACGACATCAGCGGTGCGAAGGGTGTCGGGATGAAGGCCGTGCTGGTCCCGCACAGCGACATCCCGGTCGAGCAGCAGGTGCCGGTGGACATCGAACCGGACGGCGTGGTGCAGCGCCTCGCGGAGCTTCCGGAGCTGATCCGCACCTGGTAGCCGCGCGCTGCGCGAGCGCTCGTAGGCTCGGGGGCGTGCTCGTGCTGGCTCTGGACACCGCGACGCCCGCGGTCACGGCGGGCGTCGTCCGCCTCGACCCCGACGGCGCCGTCGCCGAACTCGCCGCCCGGGTCGTCCACGACGGCCGCAAGCACGGCGAGCTGCTCATGCCCGGTGTGCTGGGCGCCTGCGGCGACGCGGACGTGACGCTGCGGGAGATCGAGGCGGTCGTCGTCGGCGCCGGGCCGGGGCCCTTCACCGGGCTGCGCGTCGGGATGGTCACCGCCGCCTCGCTCGGGGACGCCCTCGGGATCCCGGTGCACGGCGTGTGTTCCCTCGACGCGATCGCAGCCGACGCCGTCGGCGACGGGATCGACGGGAACCTGCTGGTCGCGACCGATGCGCGGCGCCGCGAGGTCTACTGGGCCGCCTATGACGCCGAGGCCCGCCGGCTCACCGGGCCGACGGTGGAGCGGCCGGACGCGCTGGCCGAGCGGATCCCCGGCCTCGGCCTGGCGGCCGCCGCGGGGTCGCTCGTCGAGCAGTTCGGGCTGCCCGTCCGTGGGCCCGAGGCGCCGACCCCGCGCGGGCTCGTCGCCGCGGCCGCGGACCTGCTCGGCTCCGGAGCGGAGCCGGGCCCCCTCGAACCGCTGTACCTGCGCCGGCCGGACGCCGTGCCGCCCGGGGAGCGGAAGCCGGTGACCGCGTGACGATCGAGACGGTCCGGATCGGGCCGCTGTACCGCGCGGACGCGGAGCGCTGCGCCGAGCTGGAGCGGATCCTCTTCCCCGGCGACGATCCCTGGCGGGCCCGGGCCTTCCGGGAGGAGCTGACGAACGGCCTGCCGTACTTCGCGGCGCGGGTGGGCGACGAGCTCGTCGGCTATGCGGGCCTGGGGTTCGTCGCGGGCCCGCCCCAGGCCGAGGCCGAGGTGCACACCATCGGCGTCGATCCCGCGCACCAGGGCCGCGGCATCGGCCGCCGGCTGCTCGACGAGCTGCTGCGGATCGCGGACCAGGCGCACGCGACGGTGTTCCTCGAGGTCAGGACGGACAACGAGCCCGCGCAGGCGCTCTACGCCGCGACCGGTTTCACCGTGGTCGGGCTCCGGAAGCGGTACTACCGGCCGAGCATGGCGGACGCGTTCACGATGAAGAGGGAGCCACGATGAACAGCGCCGGCATCGTGCTCGGCATCGAGACCTCCTGCGACGAGACGGGCGTCGGCATCGTGCGGATCTCCGCCGACGGGGTCCCGGAGCTGCTCGCGAACGAGATCGCGTCCAGCGTCGAGGAGCACGCGCGCTTCGGCGGCGTCGTCCCCGAGGTCGCATCTCGCGCGCACCTGCAGGCGATGGTCCCGGCGGTGCAGCGGGCCCTCGCGACCGCCGGGATCACCGGCCGGGACGTCGACGCGGTCGCCGTCACCGCAGGTCCGGGGCTCGCCGGCGCGCTGCTCGTCGGGGTCGCGGCCGCCAAGGCCTACGCCGCGGCGTGGGGCGTCCCGCTCTACGGGGTGAACCACCTGGCCGCGCACGTCGCCGTCGACACCGTGCAGCACGGGCCGCTGCCGCCCGCGCTCGCGCTGCTCGTCTCCGGTGGGCACTCCAGCCTGCTCGCCGTCCCGGACCTCGCCGGCCCGGTCACGCCGCTCGGCGCCACGATCGACGACGCCGCGGGCGAGGCCTTCGACAAGGTCGCGCGGCTCCTCGGCCTGCCGTTCCCCGGCGGCCCGCACGTCGACCGGGCGGCGAAGGAGGGCGACCCGGCGGCGGTCCGGTTCCCGCGCGGCCTCACCGGCCCCCGGGACGCGCCGTTCGACTTCTCGTTCTCGGGGCTGAAGACCGCGGTGGCGCGGCACGTCGAGGCGTTGCAGCGGGCGGGGACGCCGGTGCCGGTCGCGGACGTCGCGGCGTCGTTCCAGGAGGCGGTCGTCGACGTGCTGACGGCCAAGACCGTCCGCGCGGCGCGGGAGCACGGGATGGAGACGGTGCTGCTCGGCGGCGGGGTGGCGGCGAACTCGCGGCTGCGGGTCCTGGCGCAGGAGCGCTGCGACGCCGCCGGCCTGACCCTGCGGGTCCCGCGGCCGGTCCTGTGCACGGACAACGGCGCGATGGTGGCGGCCCTGGGCGCGCACCTGCTCCGGGCCGGTGCGACCCCGTCCCCCCTGGACCTGCCCGCGGACTCGAGCCTGCCCGTCACCGAGGTGCTGGTCGGCTGACTCAGGCGCAGACGACGTGGCTCAGCAGGTGCCGCGCCCCCGCGCGCAGGTCGTCCAGGGCGATCGCCGAGCCCGCGAGGTGCCGGAGCAGGGCCTGCTGGAACAGGCCGTCGAAGGTCGCGTAGGCCATCGCGGAGCTGCAGGTCGGGGCGTTCCCGGAGAGCTCCGCGTAGCGGCTGACGATCCGCCAGATCATCCGCTCGAGGCTCTCGTCGATGTCCGCGACGTCCGCCCGGAACGACTCCTCGAACAGGGACTGCGAGCGCAGGTCGTACCAGAGGCGGTGCAGCAACGCCTCCTCCTGCAGGGTCGCGGCGAGCCCGTCCGCGAAGTCCAGGGCGAGGGCGTCCGGGTCCTCGGCGTCGGCGACGATCCCGTCGTAGCGCAGCACGCAGTGCGCCTTGTACTGCCGGACGCAGTAGGTGATCAGCTCGACCTTGTCCCGGAAGTAGTAGTGCAGGACCCCGTGGCTGAAGTCGGAGTTCTGCGCGATCTCCCGCAGGCTCGTCCGCGCGTAGCCCAGCTCGGAGAGCGTCTGCAGCGCCGCGTCCGCGAGCTGCTTACGGCGCTCCTCGAACTTGTCGACCTGGCGGCGGGAGATCCGTTCGGCGGGCTTGGTCACGGTGTCCGCCTCTCGGTCGGGGAGCACGGTCGGGGTGGTGATCCGGGTCAGGGTAGCCCAGACCTCTTGTCCTGACTCGACTTTGGACGACTGTCCAAGAAAATCTTGACAGTCGTCAAAGATCTTCCCTAGGTTGTGCCGGGCATCACCGATGCCGGCACAGAGGCGTGTCTACCAGGGAGGAAGCTGCATGAGTGGGTTCGATCTGACGGGGCGGAGGGCGCTCGTCACGGGGGGCGCCCGCGGTCTGGGAGCCGCGATGGCCACCGCGCTGGCCGCGGCCGGGGCGACGGTCATGATCGCCGACGTCCTCAAGGACGTCGGGGAGCAGACTGCCGCCGGGATCCCCGGGGCCGGGTTCGTGGAGCTCGACATCACAGATGACGTGCAGTGGGAGACCGCGGTCGCACGCACCGTCGCGGAGCTCGGCGGGCTGGACATCCTGATCAACAACGCGGGCGTCGAGGTCACCCAGCTGATCGTCGACGCGGAGCCGGACGACGTCCGCCGCATGCTCGAGGTGAACGTGCTCGGTACGACCCTGGGCATCAAGCACGCATTCCGCGCGATGCGGCCCGGCGGTGCGGTCGGCAACGGCGGCACCGTCATCAACGTCTCGTCCGTCGCGGCCACCATCGCGTTCCCCGGCATCTCCGGCTACTCCGCGACCAAGTCCGCGGTCGACCGGCTCACCCGCGTCGCCGCGGCGGAGTCCGGGAAGCTCGGCTACGGCGTCCGCGTCAACTGCATCTACCCGGGCCTCGTGCCGACGGACATGGGCATGAAGCTCGCGGTCGAGACGGCAGGGCTCGGCCTCTTCGAGAGCCCCGAGGCCGCCGTCGGTGCGGTCGTCGAGCTCACCCCGTCGGGTCGCCTCGGTGCGGTCGAGGACATGGCGGACGTCGTGGTCTTCCTCGCCTCCGACGCCTCCAGGTTCGTCAACGGTGCAGGCCTGCCCGTCGACGGCGGAATGGGAATGTGATGCCCGAGCCCACCAGCAAGCCGGTCGTCGTCTACGGCGTCTCCGGCTACACCGGACGTCTGATCTGCGAGTACCTGCGCGAGTTCAACGTCCCGTTCATCGCCGCCGGCCGCGACGCGAAGAAGGTCCAGGCCGCCCTGGACAAGATCCCCGGCCTGGACACCGTGGAGCACGACGTCGTCGAGGTCAGCCACGACGTGGCCTCGCTGACCAGTCTCTTCGAGGGCGCGTCGGTCGTCTGCAACACCGTCGGACCGTTCATCAAGTACGGACCGGAGGCCGTCGAGGCCGCGCTCGCCGCCGGCTGCCACTACACCGACACCACGGGCGAGCAGGACTGGACGCTGCACGCGAAGAACACCTGGGGCGAGGCGTTCGCCGAGAAGGGGCTGCTGCTCTCCCCGGGCATCGCGCAGATGTACACGACGAGCGAGATCGCCGCGAACATCGCGCTGGAGACCCCGGGCCTGGACACGCTGGACATCCTCGTGCTGTGGAAGGGCTACCCCACCTTCGCCTCCACCCAGACGATCTTCACCATCCTCAAGGCGGACTGGTACCACCTGGTGGAGAACCAGTACGTGGCCTGGGACCACAAGGCGACCCGGGAGTGCGTCGTCCCCGGCTCGCACGGAACCGCGCTCACCGTCCCGTGGGGCGGCATGGCGCATCCCGTGTGGTTCAAGGACGACCCCCGCGTCGCGAACGTGACCGCCACGGGCGGCGTGTTCGACCGCGCGGTCATGGACGGCGTCGTCGCCACCACGGGCATGTTCGAGGAGCAGATCAAGCCCCTCGAGCCGGCCGCGCAGGAGGCCGCGCTGGCAGACATCGCCGCCGGCTTGCAGGCCGACATGCCGCCCCGGGAGAACCCGCGGATCAACACCTCGATCGACTCCGTCTACGCGTCCGGTCCGCTGGGCCGCGCGCACGTGGCGATCCACGGCAACCAGAACTACAAGCAGACCGGGCTGCTGCAGGCCTACGCGGCGTACTCGCTGCTGCAGCAGCCGCCGAAGCGCGTCGGGTTCGCGTCGGGCTGCCAGGCGTTCGGGCACCGCGACCTGCTGGGCGTGCTGCGCCAGTTCGGGCTGGTGCTCAAGCCGATCGTCACGATCCATGACTGACCCGGCCGACGACTGACATGTCGCTGACCTACTACCTGGACAAGGGTGCGTCACTCGGCCGCGACGCCCCCTGTCTCACGCTGGGAGACGCCACCCTGTCCTACGGCGACGTCCAGGACCTGAGCCACTCGGTCGCCCGGGCGCTGCGGCGCTCGGGCGTCCGGCCGGGGGACAAGGTCGGCATCCTGTCCGCCAACGACCCCACGGCGTTCTCCTGCGTCTTCGGGATCGCGCGGGCGGGCGCGGTGTGGTGCCCGATCAACCCGCGCAACGGCGCCGCGGAGAACCGGGAGCTCCTGGACCTCTTCGACTGCACCGCGCTGATCTTCCAGGGCTCCTACGCGTCGCTGGTGAAGGAGATCGCCGGGGACCTGCCGGCGTTGACGGTCCTGGTCTGCCTGGATTCCGACGCCGGCGGCGCGCCGTCCTTCGAGCATTGGCTGGCCGAGGCGGCGGAGGACCCGTTCGAGGCACCGGCGCCGGTCGACGACGTCGTCGCGCTCGTCGGGACGGGCGGGACCACCGGGCGTCCCAAGGGCGTCATGCTGACCGACCGCAACATCGAGACGATGTCGGCGATCACGCTGATGAGCTACCCGTTCGAGGGTCGCCCGGTCTACCTCGCGCTCGCCCCGCTCACCCACGCCGCCGGGGTGCTCTGCTTCCCGGTGATGGCGCTGGGCGGGCGGGTCGTCGTGATGGCGGAGCCGGACCTGGGGGAGTTCCTCGCCCTCGCCGAACGGCACCGCGTCACGCACACCTTCCTGCCGCCGACGCTGATCTACATGCTGCTGGGTCACGAGGGTCTCGACGCCGCGGACCTGAGCGCGCTGCAGTGCTTCTGGTACGGCGCGGCGCCGATGTCCGCGGCCCGGCTGGAGGAGGCGATCACCCGGATCGGGCCGGTGATGGCGCAGCTGTTCGGGCAGTCCGAGGCGCCGATGATGGTCTCCACGATGGCGCCCCGAGACCACCTGAACGCCGACGGGTCCGTGGCGCGGGACCGGCTGTCGTCGGCGGGGCGGCCGGCGCCGCTCGTCACGGTCGCGATCATGGGCGAGGACGGCACCCTGCTGCCCTCGGGCGAGCGGGGCGAGATCGTCGTCCGCAGCTCGCTCGTCATGGCGGGGTACTACAAGAACCCGGAGGCGACGGCGGAGGTGTCGGCGCACGGCTGGCACCACACCGGGGACATCGGCTACCTCGACGGCCAGGGCTTCCTGTTCATCGTCGACCGCGCCAAGGACATGGTCATCACCGGCGGCTTCAACGTCTACTCCGCCGAGGTGGAGCAGGCCCTGATGGCCCACGAGGCCGTGCGGGACTGTGCCGTCGTCGGGCTGCCGGACGAGAAGTGGGGCGAGCGGGTCACCGCCGTCGTCCAGCTCCAGCCGGGCGTCTCCGTGGGCGCCGACGAACTGACGGCCTTCGTGAAGGCCCGGATCGGCAGCGTGAAGGCGCCCAAACAGGTCGAGTTCCGGCCGGACCTGCCCCGCTCGACCGTGGGCAAGGTCCTGAAGACCGACGTCCGCCGGGACCTCCTCGGCCGCTGACCGGCGTTTCCGCAGCTCGTCCCCGGTCGTGCGCGGGAAACCTCGCTCTAGCGAGGTTTCCCGCGCACAGGGCTAGCTGACGTGGGAGAGGAGGCGCAGCTCGTCGTCGGTGAGCTTCAGGTCGAGCATCGGGAGGAGGCCGTCGAGCTGCTCCTTCGTGCGGGCGCTCGCGATCGGGGCCGCGACCGTCGGCTGCGCCGCGAGCCAGGCCAGCGCCACGGACGCGATCGGCACCTCGTGGCCCAGCGAGATCTCCTCCAGCACGGCCAGGACCGCGCGGCCGGTGTCCGTCAGGTAGGCCCGGGCGCCCTCGGCGCGGACGCTGTCCACGGCCGGGCCGCCGTCCCGGTACTTCCCGGTCAGGAAGCCCTTGGCCAGCGCGTAGTACGGCACCGCGGCCAGGCCCTCGCTCTGCAGCAACGGCGCGAGCGCGGACTCGAACTCCTCGCGCTCCATCAGGTTGTAGTGCGGCTGCAGGGCGCTGTAGGACGCCAGCCCGTCCCGCTTCGAGATCTCCAGCGCGTTGCGCAGCCGCTCGGCGGAGAAGTTCGACGCCGCGATCTCCCGGACCTTGCCCGCCTTCACCAGCGCGTCGAACGCGTCGAGCGTCTCCTCCTGCGCGGTGTCCGGGTCGTCCTTGTGCGCGTAGTAGAGGTCGATGCGGTCCGTGCGCAGCCGGCGCAGCGAGTCCTCCGCCGCGGCCGCGATGTTCTCCCCGCCCAGGCCCGCGCGCTGCGGCAGCGAGCCCACCTTCGTCGCGATCACGATCGAGTCCCGGTTGCCGCGCGCGGCCATCCAGTCCCCGATGATCGTCTCGGACTCGCCGCCCGAGTTCCCGGGTATGCGCCACATGTACGAGTCCGCGGTGTCGATGAAGTTCCCGCCCGCGGCGACGTAGGCGTCGAGCACCTCGAACGAGGCGTCGGCGTCGGCCGTCCAGCCGAACACGTTGGCGCCGAGGCAGAAGCGCGAGACGTCCAGAGTTCCGATCATCGGCATGGTCCCGAGGGTACGGCGGAACGTGGAGTGGCGTGCCCGTTGAGGTGCTGGCACTCTCATGGGTAGAGTGCCAACGGCACAGACGGGTCGGGCCGCCCCGGCACCCGCGACGACGGGGCCCCGATCCACTGTCGATGAACAGCACCGGTCAGTACTGCGAAGTACGCGTGAGCGAAACCCCAGGAAGGGGAGGTCATCGTGGCGAACATCAAGCCGCTCGAGGACAAGATCGTCGTCCAGGCCAGCGAGGCGGAGACCACCACGGCCTCCGGCATCGTCATCCCGGACACCGCGAAGGAGAAGCCCCAGGAGGGCAAGGTCCTCGCGGTGGGCCCGGGCCGGGTCACCGACAACGGGACCCGCGTGCCGGTCGACGTGGCCGTCGGTGACGTCGTCATCTACTCCAAGTATGGCGGCACCGAGATCAAGTACAACGGCGAGGAGTACCTCATCCTCTCCGCGCGCGACGTGCTCGCGGTCGTCAACTGACGCTGCGCGCCCCTGCGTGATCGTTACCTTCGCGTAACAGCCGCCGCCCCGGTGGTCCGTCGACCGTACGGGCCTCGGGGCGGTGGCTTTTCCTGCCCGATAGCTCTTGAGATCGAGAGGCACAGATGGCGAAGCAGATCAGCTTCGACGAGGACACCCGGCGCGCGCTCGAGCGCGGGGTCAACCAGCTCGCGGACGCCGTCAAGGTGACGCTCGGCCCGCGTGGCCGGCACGTCGTCATCGACAAGAAGTTCGGCGGCCCGACGGTCACCAACGACGGCGTGACGATCGCCCGCGAGATCGACCTCGAGGACCCGTTCGAGAACCTCGGCGCCCAACTCGCGAAGACCGTCGCCACGAAGACCAACGACGTCGCGGGTGACGGCACCACCACCGCCACCGTGCTCGCCCAGGCGCTCGTGCGCGAGGGCCTGCGCAACGTGGCCGCGGGTGCGAACCCGCTGGCGCTCGGTCGGGGCATCTCCGCGGCCGCGGACCGGGTCTCCGAGTTCCTGCTCGAGAAGGCCATCCCGGTCAACGGCGCCGAGCACATCGCCCAGATCGGCACCATCGCCTCCCGCGAGGAGGAGATCGGCCGGCTCATCTCCGACGCCATCCAGAGCGTCGGCAAGGACGGTGTGATCACGGTCGAGGAGGGCTCCACGCTCGCCACCGAGCTGGAGATCACCGAGGGCCTGCAGTTCGACAAGGGCTACCTGTCGCCGTACTTCGTCACCGACCCGGAGAGCATGGAGGCCGTCCTCGAGGACGCCTACATCCTGCTGCACCGGGACAAGATCAGCTCGATCCAGGACATGCTCCCGCTCCTGGAGAAGGTGCTCGGCGAGGGCCGGCCGCTGCTCATCCTGGCCGAGGACGTCGAGGGCGAGGCCCTGTCCACGCTGGTCGTGAACTCGATCCGCAAGACGGTCAAGGTCGCCGCGGTCAAGTCGCCGTTCTTCGGCGACCGCCGCAAGGCCTTCATGGACGACCTCGCGACCGCCACCGGCGGCCAGGTCATCAACCCGGAGGTCGGGCTCAAGCTGTCCGAGGCCGGGCTGGACCTGCTGGGCCGCGCCCGGCGCGTCGTCGTCACCAAGGACGCGACCACGATCATCGAGGGCGCCGGCTCGGCCGAGGCCGTCGAGGCCCGCATCGCGCAGCTGAAGAACGAGATCGAGGCCAGCGACTCGGACTGGGACCGCGAGAAGCTGCAGGAGCGGCTCGCGAAGCTCTCCGGGGGCGTCGCCGTCATCAAGGCCGGCGCCGCCACCGAGACCGCCCTCAAGGAGCGCAAGCACCGCATCGAGGACGCCGTCGCGGCGACCCGGGCCGCGGTCGAGGAGGGCATCGTGCCCGGGGGCGGTACCGCCCTGGTGCACGCCGCCGCCGCGCTCGAGGACCTCAAGCTCGAGGGTGACGAGGCGACCGGTGTCGCGATCGTCCGCCGCGCGCTGTCCGCGCCGCTCTACTGGATCGCCGCCAACGGTGGTTTCGAGGGCGCGGTCGTCACCGCGAAGGTCTCCGGGCAGCCGTGGGGCAGCGGGTTCAACGCCGCCACCCTGGAGTACTCGGACCTGCTGGCCGACGGCGTCATCGACCCGGTCAAGGTGACCCGGTCGGCCGTCGTCAACGCCGCGTCCATCGCCCGCATGGTGCTCAGCACCGAGAGCGCGATCGTGGACAAGCCCGAGAACGCCCCGGCTCCGGCCGCCGGCGGCCACGGGCACGGTCACTGACCTCCCGGCACCACGCGGAACGGGCGGGCGACCAGGTGGCCGCCCGCCCGTTCTCGTCGTGTGTGGGGCTCGCTCAGGCCATGCCGTGCGGCGCCGGGGCGTTGCCGATCCTCAGGGTCCGGTCCCGGCCGCGGATGATGTCGTCCCGCTCGTGCTCGGAGAGTCCGCCCCACACGCCGTAGGGCTCGTGGACCTCGAGGGCGTGCCGGCGGCAGAGGTCCATGACGGGGCAGCTTCCGCAGACCTTCTTCGCCCTGGCCTCGCGGTTTGCCCGGGCGGGGCCGCGCTCGCCCTCGGGGTGGAAGAAGAAGGCGCTGTCCATCCCCCGGCAGGCTCCGTGCATCTGCCAGTCCCAGACCTCCGTGACCGGTCCGGGCAGTCGTCGAACGTCGGCCACCGTCATCACCCCTGCGCATCGGTTCTCGTGTTCCACTGCGAGATTCCCCCGCCTCAACCGGGCCAAACGTTGTTCACGTGAATACTTTACGACCAGTTTCGGGCTGGCGGCGCGTCGCGTGCGACCCGCCGTCGTCACGACCCGGAGTTGCCGCGGCGAGCCCGGCCCCGGACGATGGCGCCGTGCACCCGGAGGCGACGACGACATCCGTGTCGCCGACGTACCCCGACATCGCCGGCCCAGACACCTCGGCACCGGAACATCCCCGGCTCACCGTCGCCGCCGCGGCACGCCGGCTCGGCATCGCCCCGGCGACGCTGCGGACCTGGGACCGCCGCTACGGCCTCGGCCCGCGGGAGCACCACCCCGGCCAGCACCGCCGCTACTCCGGCGCGGACCTGGCCCGCCTCGAGCTGATGCGGCAGGCCCTCGTCCGTGGGGTGTCCCCGGCGGAGGCCGCCCGGTTCGCGCTGTCCGCGGCGACCCTCCCGAGGGCCCGACCCGCCGCGGAGCCGGCCTGCGCCCCGGCCGGCGAAGCGGCGCCCGACGGCGGCCCCCGCCCGGACGTCGGCCCGGGGCCCGGCAGCCTGGCGGGACCCGAGGCGGACCCGGGCGGGCGCGTCCGGGTCGGCGGCCGGATGCTGTCGATGCCGGGGGCCGGACGCAGGGCCCGCGGCCTCGGCCGGGCGGCCCTGACGATGGACAGCGGGACGGTCCGCGAGCTGCTCCTGGGCTCCGTGGAGGCGGACGGGCTGCAGCGGACCTGGGACGAGGTCGTCCGGCCGGTGCTGAACGGGATCGCCGAGCGCTGGGCGTCCACCGGGACGTGCGTGGAGGTCGAGCACCTGGTCAGCGAGGCCGTGATCGCCGTCTGCGCGGCCCGGTCGCTGCAGGCCTCTCCGGCGCACGACGGCCGGCCGGTCGTGCTCGCCTCGGTACCGCGTGAGCGACACCACCTCCCGCTGGCGGTGCTCGCCGCGGTCCTGGCCGAACGCGGGGTCCCGTGCCGGTCCTTGGGCGCGGACCTGCCGGTCGACGCCCTGGCGGCCGCGATCCGGCGGACCGCGCCGGTCGCGCTGGTGCTCTGGTCCCAGAGTAGGAGCACCTCGTCACCCGAGGTGATTCGCGGCCTGCCCGTCACCCGACCGAGGGTCCGCTCGTTTGTGGCAGGACCGGGTTGGACGAACGTCGAGCTCCCGGCGCGGGTGACCCACCTGGAATCCCTGATCGACGCCACCGACCAGCTGGCCCAGGCCGCCCGCCCCTAACTGCGGCGTGTGGGTGACGAAAGAACGAGAACTACCTGAATGGCCTCCACCCAAATAGCGCACTCCGAGCTGTGGTCCACCGCGTTCGGTCCCTGTCCCGGCGTGTCGGTGGTGTCACCGCGCCGGGCGGATCCGACGGTGCGCTGGACGGCCGCCGTGGCGCTCGGAGGGCAGGGACGCTATGCCGGTGCGGCAGCCCTCCTGGAGGCTCTGGCGGCGGACCCGCGGACACCGCGGGCGCTCGCCGCCCTCGCCGCCGTGACCCGCGCGTCGCACCTGCGTCAGCTCGGCGGGCACGGCGCCGCGGCCCGGTTCGACGGCCTCGGGATCAGGCTCGCGACGGCCGCGGGTCGGTCGGACCCGGGCGCCACGGAGCTCGGCATCGACGCCCGCTCCGCGCTCGTCGACGGGCTGGTCGGGCTCGCCGCCGACGCCGTGGGCCGGGCCGACGTCGGAGCGGCCACCTCCCTCTTGACCAGGGCGGACGCCGTCCTCGAGGACTGTGCGGCCCCGCGCCCGACGATTCGGGCCGGCTGGGTCCGGGCGGAGCTCGCCCTGCTGCGCGGAGATCCGGCCGTGGCCGTCCGGGCCGCGGCCGCCGCGGTCGCCGGCGCCCGGCGGTGGGGCTCCGCACGGCATCTCCTGAAGTCCCGGCTGGTGGCCGAGGTCGCCGGGATCCTGGCCGCCCGCGCCGGGCTCGCCGAGGGCACGGGAAGCGCCGGGAGCGGCGGGAGCGCGCGGCTGGACGCCCTCGCGGAGGAGGCCGGCGAGCTCGGCCTGGTCCCGCTCCGCTGGGCCGCCCTGCTCGCCGCCGCGGGGCTCGCCGGCGCCGCCACGGACGACCCGCCCGTCGGGCGCCGGGAACCGCAGAACCCGTCCGGGGCAGCGGTCCGGACAAACGAGCGACATGGCCGAACGGCACCAGGATCGGTGAACGGTGCGGCGAGCGACACGGCACGCCGACGACACGCCGCCGCTCACGCGCTGAGCGTGATGTTCACCCGAAGTGATCCGCAACTGCGCAGGCTGATGAGGGAGGTGGTGTGAATGATCCCGGGAAACGCGGTACGGTAATTACTCCATTCGGAGCCTTGTCACCCACATGACGAGCGCCGTTCGGCGCAAGGGTCCCCAATGGAGGGCACAAACCCGCCCTGATCGTGTCAAGGTGAGCCTGTCACCCGCCGAAGCGGAGGGTGACACATCACCCGGCTGCAGGAAGCTGCAGGAAGGAATCGTCGTGACGACGGTACTCATCTGCGACGATCGTCGCAGCGTCCGCGAAGGTCTTACCCGAGTGATGTCCGCTGTGCCGGGGGTGCACAGGATCGACTGCGTCGCCCACGGGGACGAGTTGCTGGCCCGGTTCTCCCGGCAGCCGGTCGACGTGGTCCTGGTCGGCACCCAGCGTGCCGTGCCCACCGGTGTCGAGGCCACGCGCCGTCTGGTCGCGGCGCACCCGCAGGCCAACGTGATCGTGTTCGGCGCCCCGGACGACGCGGGCAGCATCGCCGCGGCCATCGCCGGGGGTGCTCGCGGCTACCTCCGGTGGGACGCCTCCCGCCCGGAGCTCGTGGCCGCGCTCGCGCACACGCTCGCCAGCACCGCCGTACCCACCCCGCGGGCCCCGGCGGACCCCGGCGTGCAGCTCACCGAGCGCGAGCTTCAGGTGCTGCGCGGCATGAGCCAGGGCAAGAGCAACGGCCAGATCGGCCGCGAGCTCTATCTCTCGGAGGACACGGTCAAGACGCACGCGCGCCGGCTGTTCCGCAAGCTCGGTGTGCGGGACCGCGCCCAGGCCGTCGCCCACGGCTTCCGCCGCGGGCTGGTCTCCTAGTCCTCCCGGGCGGGCCGCGCGCCCGTCGCGCCGGGGCCCGTCCCCGGCCATCTCGCACGACCCGGACGGGGGTCCGGGAGCACGACCACACGACACGTCAGGGGGTGCCGTGGCCACCCGAGGGTGGCCACCGCACCGGCCCCGTGCCGCGCCGGCCGGAGCCGGGTGTCCCCGTGGCGACACCCCGCGCCGGCCTTTCGGCGTTCGGCACCGTGTATCTGTGTGTGGACCGCACACGAGATCGACGGACATCGTCCGCACTCCGGGTGCCCGCCACCGCACGTGCCCATCCGGCCACGGAACGTCGACCTGAGGTCTCTTTTCGGTGATTCCGTCTCCGTGACCGTTCGCCGACGCCCGGCGACCCGTGGGCGGTCAGAGGTCGGTCGGAGGCAACTCCCGAGGCCTCCCGGCGTCTTCGCAGAGGAGGAGCGGGTCCTCTCCCGCCCGTCGCCTTCGCTACGGTGGTCGGCGCTGATGGCCAGATTCGGCACTCTGCGTGGTCGGCCTCACGAACGGATGATGACCAACATGTTGCGTAACGCTTGGACGACTCTGCGCGATGAGTGAAGCGACAGACGTTCCCGACGAGCTGGTGGCACTTGCGATGGCAGGTGACCGCAGAGCGGTCGAACGTGTACTGGCCACCATCCGGCCTCTGGTCGTGCGGTACTGCCGCGCCCGGCTCGGACGGATGGACCGCTCGTCCGTCTCGGCGGACGACGTCGCGCAGGAGGTGTGTCTGGCCGTGCTGACGGCCCTACCCGGGTACCGCGTCCAGGGGCGACCGTTCCTGGCGTTCGTGTACGGCATCGCGTCGCACAAGGTGATCGACG
>NZ_JAODNI010000105.1 GCF_025465255.1 Pseudonocardia sp. | reverse complement strand
AGCGAGCGTCCTGCGTCAGGCGAGTTGTCCCCTGAGCCCGCCGTCCTGCCGGCACCAGCACCGGTGGATCCGCTCGGTGCAGCCCGGTCTCGGGCCGAATCGGCCTGCGATGAGCTCGAGATCAGTCGAAGCTCCGAGACGAAGGCCTGCATGGTCGGACCGCGCGCCGGAGGCCGCGCCTTGATCCTCTAGAGACGCCTCTGCAGCTCGCGGGCTGGACAGCGCGGCTGATCAGCGGGCTGATCGTCGGCCGCTGAGACCCGCGGACGACTCCGGGTCGCCGGCGGCGCAGCGAGGGCGGCGGTGCACACGGTGCTGCCACAACGCGGCGCGGCAGTGGCGCAAGACGTCACCAGTGAGGACCTGGCCCAGGCCGGGCCCGGGCGTGCAGCAGAGGGGTCGCCGCCACCCGGGACCGGTAATGCGCGACCACGGGCGTCTCGTCGGGCACCGACGACGACGCCTGGCCGCCACTTTCACTGCCACATGCCACGTCCGACGATCGCCATCTTCAAAGATGATCAGCTCAGCATGCCGTCCACGCGCCTCGTTCGGGTCCCTCGGCTCGGTCGTGGTGACCGAGGCGTGAGATCGGCGGCGGCCCGCCGAACCCGAGGGGTACGGCGGGCCGTCGGGTCCGCGGACGCCGCTAGTCAGGTGGTTGGGCCGCCCGCTTCTCGGCGAGGGTGACGTCGCCGTTGGCCCAGTGTGTCTCGGGCACCTCGCTGACGATGACCCGCACGGACTCGCGCGGGGCCTCGACGGACGCAACGACGGCATCGGTCAGCGAGCTGATGAGCGCACGGATGCGCTCGGGGCCCCGGCCTTCGCGCAGGGTGACCTGGATCAGGGGCATGGGTTCTCCTCGTGTGGTTGCAGGACGGCCGTACCGGCGCCCGGGAAACGGCCAGGGATCGAATCCCCGCCCGGCACCGTCACCTCGCGTCGGGGGTGTCCGGCACCCGGTTTCGCTGCGGCACCCCCGGGTAACCGTCCGGCGCGTCCTCGGCGGCCGTCGGCGTCTCCTGCCGGCCCGACATCAGCTCCCGGCCGCGCGTCTCAGGCAGGAAGAAGGCGACGATGACCGCGGCCAGCAGGTAGAACCCGGCCGTGGTCGCCATCGCCGTCCCCACGCCCAGGGAGGAGGCCGCGAAACCGACCATGGCCGGAGCGAAGGCGCTCGCGGCCCGACCGGTGTTGTAGACGAAGCCCTGGGCGAGGGCGCGCACCTCGGTCGGGAAGAGCTCGGCGAGGGCCGGGCCGAACCCGGAGTAGAACCCCGTGCCGAACAGTGCCATCACCGCGCCCACCGTGAGGATCAGCGCCGTGCCGTCGACTAGGACGAATACCGGCACACAGAGCGCGGCGAGAACGAAGTACGCGACGAACGCGATCTTGCGCCCGACGCGGTCGGCGACGTAGCCGAAGCTGACGAACCCGACCGCGGCACCGACCTGCAGGATCACGATCCAGGTCGTGGAGGACAGGACGCCCAGGCCTCGACCACCCTCCGACACCGGCGAGGCGAGGTAGTTCGGGATCCAGGTGAACAGTCCCCAGTACCCGCACATCGCCGCGGCGGCGAACAGGATGCAGACCACCAAGACCTTCGGGTTTCGCGTCAGCAGGACCCGCATCGCCTGCTTCGGGCCGAGGCGCTCACCGGCCTCCGCCCACACCGCGGGCTCGGCGGTGTGCCTGCGGACGAAGAAGGCCAGTGCCGCCGGCGCGACACCGACGATGAAGGCCCAGCGCCAGCCCAGAGCAGGAACAACGAGCGCGGTGACGAGTGCCGCAAGGGCGTACCCGGAGGCGAAGGCGCTCTGGACCCACGCGATGACCTTGCCCCGGTGGCGAGCGGGCCAGGTCTCGGTGACCAGGGCCGTTCCGGCACCCCACTCGCCACCCACACCGAGCCCGACGACGAGCCTCGCCACCAACAACATCGCCATGCCCGTGGACAGCCCGCACAGCAGGGTCCCGAGCGAGTAGCAGAGAATGCTCAGCACCATGGAGCGGGTCCGCCCGATGCGGTCGGCGAGGTAGCCGAACACGACGCCGCCGACGGCCGAGGCCAGGAGCGTGAACGAGGCGACCAGTCCCGCGGTCCCGCGGTCGGACCCGAAGTCGCTGATCACGTACACGATCACCATCGAGAAGATGACCAGGTCCATCACGTCGAGCATCCAGCCGAGATAGGCGCTCCAGAAGGCCCTCCACTGGTCTCGGGTCGCGCCTCGGTACCACCGGTTGTCGGTCGGGCTGACTGCGTCGCCCACACTTCCTCCTTGAAGTCGTGTCTCGCTCACCGATACGTGACTACATCTCAGCGAAACGCGTCGAGACGTTAACAGCCGTTCAGTCCTGCTGTACAGTGTAGCGATACGACCATCTCGCTCAGCGAGACAAATATGGCCTGGAGGAACCGTGACACTTCGCGCCCTGGTGCTGTTCGAGGACCGCATCCCGGCTGGGACGGCGCCGATCTACCTGCCTGCAGGTGACCGAGCGATCTACGTGAGGTCTGGCGGTGTGGGCGTGGCCGACGAGAGTGGAAGCCGCTTCCTCTGGGCCGGGAGCGCGATCACCGTGGACCAGGAGCTCACGCTGCTGTCCGACGACGAGGACACGGTGCTCTGGCGATGGGAGCTCGCCGACAATGTCGACGTCGACGTCGACGAGTTCTGCTTCCGCTCCGCACCGGCCGCCGCGAACACCTGTCTGCTCAGGTCGACCTGCGACCTGGACGACCGCCACACCTGGCTGATGCGGTGCGACACCGTGACCTTCCCGCCGGGCGGCGTCGCGCTGACGCACCTGCACCAGGGGCCGGGGATCCGGGTCGTCCAGGACGGCGAGATCACCATCGAGACCGAGGGCACGTCGAAGACCTACCTGCCGGGCGAGGCCTGGGCGGAGAAGGGGGTCCTGCCCGTGTTCGCGCCGGCGGCACGCGATCGGGAGACCGTGTTCGTCCGATGCTTCGTCCTGCCGCGCGCCGTCATCGGGAGCAGCTCGATCAGGATCGTGCGACCCGAGGACCGCGCCAAGCCGAACACCCAGTCCTACCGGGTCCTGGCCGAGCGCATCATGGCTCGGGCGAGGCCCCGCGCTATCGTCGGATTCTGATGAGCAGTCCTAGCGGAGCCGACGCGATGGCGATTCCGGTGCCGGCACTGGTGAGCGACGCCACGGACCAGACGCCCTCCGGCGAGATCTCACCCACCCTGCTACCGCTCGCGCTCCTGGAGGCCGTGCTCGAGCGGGAGGGCAGCTGGGGCGTGACCGAGCTGGCGGAGCACCTGGGCCTACCCAAGGCGCGCGTGCACCGACACCTCGCGAACCTGCGTGCCGCCGGCTACCTCACCCAGAACTCCTCGACGCGGAAGTACGAGCCCGGCTGGCGGCTCCTCGTCCTGGGCCAGCGCATCGACTCCGGCTCCCGGGTGCTCACGGTCGCCAGACCCCTCATGGTCGACCTCCGCGACGAGGTCGGCCAGACCATCGTGCTGTCGACGCTGACCGACAGCGGGGTCACCGTCACCGAGGTCGTTCCCGGCGGCTCGCCCATCGACGTCATCCTCAATCCCGGAACCCGGTTCCACTACAACAGCGCCGCCCAGGGCAAGGTCGCGCTCGCCTTCGCCACGGATCGGCAACGAACCGTGTGGACCCGGTTGATCAGCGAGAAGCGGACGTCCGAGACCGTGCTGGACCACGCCGTTCTGTGGGAGCAGGTGGCCGCCGTGCGCAAGCGGGGCTGGTCATCGGCACCAGAGGAGACCTTCCGCGGTGTCAATGCCGTCGCGGCCCCGGTGTTCGGCACCGGGGGCGAGGTGGCCCACACCCTCGCGCTCGTCGGCTCCATCCACTTTCTGCCCGACCCGCCGCCACCTGAACAGGTGGACGCGCTCGTCCATACCGCCCGTCGGCTGTCACGCGAGCTCGGTCATCCGGGGCGGGACTGAGCCGAGCAGCACCCACCTGGTCGAGAACGCGTTGACTGATTCCGAGCGGGCAGGCACCGGTCCGTGGTGCTCGTGCTGTGGGTTGTAGCGACCTCATGACCTGGCCGCAGCCGGGCGACAACAACCTGGACGGTTGGTAGCGCCTCTCGCGCTCGTACGAACGCGCGAAGGAATGGCGCGAGATCACCGACTCTGCGGCGGCCGCGCGCATACACCCGAACAGCAGCCTGGGCGCCGGCGACCACCTGTTCTCCGTGGTCCCGACCAGCCACCTGGCATGTTATGGCATCTGCCACGCAGTCGATCACCTCGACATGTACCTGAACGCCCTGGTGGAGAACAAGATGTCGTTCGCCATCGCACCGCAGTCCCTGGCCCGGTCAGGACTGCTCGGGGCGGCGCATGCCCTTTGGCTGCTCGACGCCCCCAGCCGTCGGGAGCGCCGGCTCCGCGGCCTGCGCATCGCCCACGAGGAGTGGCGGAACGAGCGCAACGCATACCAGGGGTTGATCGATAGCGAACAGGCCGCGCCCGGCATGAAGGACCTGGTCGAGGTGCGTCCGGAGTGGATGGAGCCGCCATCACGACAGGCGAGGCCATCGGCTTCCCCGATACCGCCGCCCTCGGCGGCTGCCTGACCAACGACGATGACCAGCACGTGCTCTCCGTGGAAGCTCTCGTGCTGCTGATCAGTCGGGCGTTTGACCTGTACAACCTGCGACGCGTCTCTCACACCGAAGGGCTCGCGCTACCCGTCCTGCCCGGCTGCTGCTGACCCCGGGGCCGCGGTAGTTCCGGCGGCGACACGACGGCCAGCCCTCACAGCTCTCGTCCTCGCATCCCGAGGGTGTGGCCGCCACGCAGCACCGTCGATGACACACCGGTCAGCGCCGTCGCGGGGGTCGAGCTGCAGCAGTGGCAGCCATCCCGTCCAGTAGACCGAGACCTGGGCCGCCTAGTGTCCGTGACAAGGGGGACACACGGCGGGCCCGGGTCGGTGTGTCGATCGGGTTTACGGTGTGCGGCGCCGGCTTCGCGACCTGGGCCGCGCGCGTCCTTGTCTTAGCTTTGGGGTCGAGCAGGAACGCTGCCAGCGCGTTGCGAGCCTCGCCTGCAGTGGTATCACTGCCGTACCATGAGGGCATGGCGATGACGGTCCGGTTCACCGACGAGGAGACAGAGGCGCTGCGCGCTGCCGCGGAGGCCGAGGGTCTGTCGATGAACGACTACGCGCGACGCGCGGTCCGCGAGCACATCAGTCGGCGCGCCCACAAGGTCAAGGTGGTCGCCTCGGCCGAGCGGGGCGCAGCGCTCTACGGCGAGGCTCTGGAGCGGCTGGGCAGCCTGTGACCGTGCCCGAGACGATCTTCCTGGATTTGGAGGATCTGGTGGAGATCGCCGAGATCGCGCTGGGCGGGCGGGTGCCGGTGCGCGACTACGGCCTGCTGGAGTCCGCCGCCGCACGGCCCCGCACCTCCGTGTTCGGCCGGGACGCCTACCCGACGGTGCTGGGCAAGGCCGCGGCCCTGTGCGAGTCCCTGGTGCGTAACCACGCCCTGGTAGACGGCAACAAGCGCCTGGGCTGGCTGGCCACCTGGGTGTTCTGCGACCTCAACGGGGTGACGTTGAGCCCCAGTCAGGACGAGGCCGTGGACCTGATCGTCGACATCGCCGAGGGGAAGCTGCCCAGCGTCGACGAGATCGTCGCCCGCCTGCACCAGTTCACCTCCCTCGCTAGCGAGGGTTCTTTGCCCGACGCTCGGCTCTCGCCCGATGCCAGCCCCGAGCTGTACCGCGATCCGGACTAGTGGTTCCGGTCGTTAGTTCGTCGGGGGTCTGAGGTCTTGCCAGGCGGTGGGGCCGTCGAGGTAGAGACCGCAGGCCAGGTCGAGGGCGTCTTGGCAGGTCCCGATGGGTAGCCCGTTGGGGAAGATCGATTCTGCGTAGTCGTCGTGGCTGGCCCGGTAGATCGCGACCCGCCAGTCGTGGGCGGACCCGACGTAACGCAGCCGACACAGCCGTAGTTCGGTGACCTCGTCGGTCGTCGCCTCGACGTAGGTGAACGCGCCGCGGTGACGAACACGCAACTCGGTGATCTGGGGCCACCGCTCGCGAGCACGGGCCGCTAACCGGTGCTGCACCGATGCCTTGGTCGACTCGGGGAACCTGACCATCACCGGGCCCATCCTGGCCCCCTGCCCCGACCCGGTCGAGCAGCGCGCGGAGATCGGCGCTGGCTGCGCAGCGCCCACGTCCAGGCCTACACCCCGCGCCGACGCCCGCGACGTCGAACCGGGTGATGTCCTGGTGGTCATGCCGGGGACACCTGTAGAGCGCCTCGGATTCGCGCTGGTGGTTCAGCGGATGTACTTGTCCGCGGTGAGTGGCAGGTCCCGGATGCGGATTCCGGTCGCGTGGTGAGCCGCGTTGGCGATGGCCGCCGCGGTTCCGACGATGCCGATCTCGCCGATCCCCTTGGAGCCCATCGCGTTGACGTGCGGGTCGTCCTCCTCGATCCAGATCGCGTCGATCGAGCCGATGTCGGCATTGGTGGCGATGTGGTAGCCGGCGAAGTCGTGGTTGGCCACCTGCCCGAACCGTGGATCCATGACGCTGTCCTCGTGTAGCGCCATGGACAGTCCCATGGTCATTGCGCCGACAAACTGGGAGCGGGCGGTGCGCGGGTTGATGATCCGCCCGGCGGCGAAAACGCCGAGCAGCCGGGGCACCCGGATCTCTCCGGTGTCGGCGTGCACGCGCACCTCGGCGAACTGCGCACCGTAGGCGTGCATGGCGAACCGCTCGGTATCCGGGTTGTCCGGCATCGCGCCGCCGGCCTCGTCGCCGTCCTCGGGGTCGGGCCCGTACTTCTCCCGGAACTCCCGGGCCGCGTCCACGACGGCCGAACCCCAGGAGGTGATTCCCGACGAGCCGCCGGCGACGGACGCCGGCGGGAGCGCGGTGTCCCCGATCTGGAGGTCGACCGCGTCCACGGGCACGTCCAGTGCGTCGGCGGCGATCTGGGTCAGCGCGGTCCAGGTGCCGGTGCCGATGTCCACGGCCGCGATCTCCACCCGGTACCGCCCGTCGTGGACGCGGCGGATGGTCGCCGCCGAACCCGGGATGCGGATCACCGGAAACGTCGAGGCGGCCACGCCGGTGCCGACCAGCCAGCCGTCCTCCCGGCGGGCCGCGGGGATGGGATCGCGGCGTTCCCAGCCGAATCGGCGGGCCCCCTCGCGCAGGCAGGCGACGAGGTTGCGGCTGGAGAACGGCAACCCCGACTCGGGGTCGACGTCGGGCTCGTTGCGGATGCGGAACTCGACCGGGTCCAGCCCGCACGCGAGGGCCATCTCGTCCATCGCCGACTCGAGTGCGTACATGCCGGGGCACTCCCCCGGCCCCCGCATCCAGGTCGGCACCGGGACGTCCAGCGCCGCCAGCCGATGAGTGGTGCGCCGATTCGGCGCGGCGTACATGCTGCGGGTGGGCACCGCGGTCTGCTCGGCGAACTCCTTGATCCTCGAGGTCTGTTCGATCACGTCGTGGGTGATCGCGGTCAGCCGGCCGTCGCTGTCGGCCCCGAGCCGGATCCGCTGGATGGTCGGGGTGCGGTAGCCGACGAGGGAGAACATCTGCTGGCGGGTGAGCGCGAACTTCACCGGCCGACCGGCGACCACCCGAGCGGCCACCGCGGCGAGCACGACGTTGGCGTGCAGCGTCTTCGACCCGAAGCCGCCCCCCACGTGCGGAGCGATCACCCGGACCCGGTCCGCGGGGAGCCCGAACAGCCCGGCGATCCCGTCCCGCACGAGGTTCGGTCCCTGGGTGGAGTCGTAGAGCGTGAGCGCGTCTCCCGCCCAGAGCGCCACGGTGGCGTGTGGCTCCATCGGGTTGTTGTGCTCCATCGGCGTCGTATAGGTCTCGTCGATGGTCACCGCGGCCGACGCAAACGCCCCGTCCGGATCACCATCCGAGGTGTCGGTGGGATAGTCGGGATTGACGACGCCCGGCGCGTACAGGTCGTCGCGGTCAGCGCGCAGCTCCGTGTCGTGCGGCTGCCGGTCATAGGTGACTCCGACCATGTCGGCCGCCTGCCGGGCGATCTCCGAGCTCTCGGCCACGACCGCGGCGACGAACTGCCCCCGGAAACCGACCTCGTCGGACTGCAGCACGGCCAGCTCCCGGTCATCACCGGAAACCAGCCGGGGCGCGTTGGCGGGCGTGAGGACCGCGATCACCCCGTCGAGGGCCTCCGCCTCGGTGGCGTCCACCGCCGTGATCCGCCCGCGGGCGATGCTCGACTGGACCGGGTGCAGATACACGCCGTTGTCGACCGGGTGCTCGAAGGCGTACGGCGCGGTGCCGGTGACCTTGGCGCGCCCGTCGAGCCGTTCCAGTGACGTGCCGATCGCGCGCGGTTCCAGCAGACCAGTCATCGCCCCTCCTCCCAGGTCAGCCCGCGCAGCACGGTGACCATCGTGTTGCGCGCCATCGGGATCTTGAAGGCGTTGTCCCGCAGTGGCCGGGCTTCGGTCAGCTCGGCGTCCGCGGCGTGGCGGAAGGCGTCCTCGGCGGCGGGGGCACCCCGCAGCGCCTCCTCGGCGCGGCTGGCCCGCCAGGGCTTGTGTGCGACGCCGCCCAGCGCGATGCGCACGTCGCGCATCACCCCGTCGACGACGTCCACCGCGGCGGCCACGGAGACCAGCGCGAACGCATACGACGCCCGGTCCCGCACCTTGCGGTAGGACGAGCGGGCAGCCATCGGCAACTCCGGCAGGTCAACCGCGGTGATCAGCTCGCCGTGTTCGAGCACGGTGTCGCGCTGCGGCTGATCGCCCGGCAGCCGGTACAGATCGCTGATCGCGAGGCTGCGCGGTCCGCTCGGGCCCTCCACCTGCACGACCGCGTCCAACGCGGTCAGCGCGACGGCCATGTCCGAGGGATGCACCGCGACGCAGTGCGGCGAGGCGCCCAGGATCGCGTGGTCGCGGGTGTAGCCCTCGACCGCGGAGCACCCCGAACCCGGCCGGCGCTTGTTGCACGGGGTGGTCACGTCCTGGAAGTACACGCAGCGGGTGCGCTGCAACAGGTTCCCCGCGGTAGTGGCGACATTGCGCAGCTGCCCCGACGCCCCGGCCAGCAGCGCGGCCGCCAGCATCGGGTAGCGCTGCCGGATCACCGGCGCGGCCGCGAGATCGCTGTTGCGCACCGTCGCACCGATCCGTACCCCACCGCCCTGCAACGGCTCGATTACGTCGAAGGGCAGTCGGCTCACGTCGACCAGCAGATCGGGGTTGGCCACGCCCAGCTTCATGTGGTCGACGAGGTTCGTTCCCGCCCCCAGGAACACCGCGCCCGGCCGACCGGCCACGGTGGCGACGGCGCTCCGCGCGTCGTCGGCGCGTTCGTAGTCGAACGGGATCACCGGGCCACCTCCCGGATCGCCGCGACGATGTTGGCGTAGGCGCCGCAGCGGCACAGATTGCCGCTCATCCGCTCGCGGATCTCCTCGTCGTCCAGTTCGACGCCGCCTGCGAGTTCCTCGCTCACGTGGCTGGGCCAGCCGGCCTCGACCTCGTCGAGCATGCCGACGGCGGAGCAGATCTGGCCGGGCGTGCAGTAGCCGCATTGGAAACCGTCGTGGTCGAGGAAGGCTCGCGCAACGGGGTGCAGCTCCTCGCCGGCGGCCAGACCGTTTGCGGTGATGATCTCCGCATCGTCATGCGCGACGGCCAGGGCGAGGCACGTGGTGGCGCGGCGACCGTCGAGCAGCACCGTGCACGCGCCGCACTGCCCGTGGTCGCAACCCTTCTTCGGGCTGGTGATGCCCAACCGCTCGCGCAGCGCGTCCAGCAGGGTGGTCCGCGTGTCCACGACCAGCCGGTATCGCGCCCCGTCCACCCGGAGCGTCATCTCCACATCCATGATCTGCTGCCTCCGTCTCGCGTGGTGTTGCGGTACAACGGGCTCCGAGCCATAGGGTCCGAGGTATCGCGCTACCTCACCCCCTCCCACGACCGTGGCTGGCGGCAAGGCCATCGACGGCGCGAGTGAAGGTAGGGCTGCGTGGCTACGACCGGGCATCAGTTAAATGACTCTGCTCTCGCCAGCTCTTCTCCCGGGATCCAGCGTGCTGATGTCTCGGCCGGCGCGGCGGCCTCGCGCCCAGGCCCCGCGGCGCTGCGCGGCTAGACATCCGCGTCTGCTGATCCGGACGGCTGCCAGGCAGCCCCGCGCTGAAGGACGCCTTGGAACACCCTGCTCGGGCGCCCGGCACGACACCCGCTGAATCTGCCCCCAACCTGGAGAACGGTCAACCCTCTCGCCCCCGGGACGGGGACCCGGAGCCCAGGCGGCCGCGCCGCTGGGCGTGCGGTGGTCGAGCTCGGGTACGTGTCTGTAGAGGGTGGCGCGCCGAGGAGGCCGCATGATCAACACACGGATCTCCTCCGTTCTGCTGATCACACTGGAGGGCCGGGTGCCGGCGGACGCGCTACCGCGGCCGCGCCAGTCCCGGCCCATCAGCGTGTACGACCGGTACTACTCGGGAACAGAGGGTTGGCCGGCCTCCGTGGGGCCGCTGAGCACGCGCCCTCGCTGTACTCGGAGATCGGCACGACGGCCGGGGTCACCGGACGCTACGGGCCGATCGACCGCGAGGCGGTCGGCCCGCTCGGCGACGGCATGGCGCAGTTCGTGCTCGGCCGGGACCCGATGGCCCATCGAAGCGCGCGGAGCTGGCGGACCTCGTCGGGGTCCCGGATCTCGTTGACTACCCGGAGGCGCGCGCCGAGTGCGAGTTGCTCGTCGAGCACCGACGGGCCGCAGCCGCAGCTCCGGGGCGGGGTCGGCTCGTCGCCGCGGCGCCACCGCCACCACCACGACGGCAGCGGCCGGTCGAGCGGGCGCACGATCACGACGTCGGCCCAGTCCGGATCGTCGAACGCCGCGGCGCGCCGACTTCGCCACTCCGCGGCGATGCGCCGCACCTCGGGCAGCTGGCGCGGGATGCTCAGCGCGACGACGGCCTCCTCGATCCACCGCAAGAGCCGACGCGGTTCTGATCATGTCCGAGGCGAGGACCACCTGGTCCCATCAGCTGATGATCATATTGCATGAGCTGGCCCACCTGATCTGCGAGCACCCTGGTCACGCCATCGACCACTCCTACCGGGCCGAGCACCAGCGGGAGTTCCACGAGATCTCCCCTCAAGCGCTCGCAGCCGTGCTCGGGGACGAGCCGCCGAGCACCAGAAGGAGGAGGCGAAGCCGCACCAAGTTCGGATCCTCGCTCTACAACGAAGCAGCGGAACGGGAGGCAGAAACGATGGCAACGATCATGAGTGAGTGGGTGCCGGGCTACGGCGGCTACGTCCCCCCGCCACCGAAGGATCAGCTGCATCCATCCTGGGCGACGTCACGGCCTGGTAGCGATGTCCGTCGAACTGATCCTCCTGTCGGCCGGCTACCTGCTGGCCTGGCAGGGCTACGAGGTGCGGCATCGGGTGAGCGGCCTCGAGCACATCGCACTCATCCTCAGCCTCACCGCGACGCTCGCGAACTCGACGTCGGCCAGGATCAGCGCTGCCCACCCGCACACCCTGCTTCGACCAGAGCGATGTATCTGCCGGTGTGATTCCCGCCGTTACAGGCCGTGTACTGGTACTTCGTCCGCTGGGAACAGGCCCAGGTCACCGAACGGGTCCTAGCCGTGGTGCGTGAGCAGGGTCCGCCGCCGCGAAGGGCGCAAACCCGAGCCCAGCGCCGGGCTCATCGACTCCCGGAGCGACAAGGGCGCCGACACCGTCAGCAAGGACTCCCGCGGCTACGACGCCGGGAAGAAGATCAACGGCCGCCAGCGGTTCATCGTCACCGACATCCTCGGGCTACTGCTCGCCGTCGTGGTCTGCACCGCCTCGATACAGGACCGCGACGGCGCGAAACCCGTCCTGCTCGACACCCATTTGGCCACCCCGGTGCGGTTCGTCTTCGCCGACGGCGCGTTCGCTGGACGTCTGCTCGACCGGGCCCGCACCATCCTGGCCACCACACTGCACATCGTGCGCAAGCCCGCCGACCAGCGCGGGTTCGCCGTCATCCCACGCCGACGGGCGTGGAACGGACCTTCGCCTGGCTCACCGCGCACCGCCGTCTTGCCCGCGACTACGAACGCGACCCCGCCGTGTCCGAGGCCATGATCCGCTGGGCCGCGATCAACACCACGACCCGACGACTCGCCCGCGGCCGCGCCGCCACCCGCCAACAACGACGCGTCTTCCCGGAACCAACTTGATCTTCTCAAACACGCTCTCAGAAGCTGACCCTCACCAGCTGCTTCCTCATCGACGTCGATGGAGATCATCGAGGTACAGCTGGCAGGTATGGGGAGACTCCAGCGGGCCGGAAGCGCGGTTTCGGGCTGGCGAGGACGACACGCACGCCGTCCACGGCGACGCTCGAGAAGGTGGAAGTTCTCGCGGCGGACCCTGACCAGGAACAGCACGATGAAACGCAGGGCTGCCTACAGGCTCGCCCGCACGTCAACCCCCAGGTACCGGTCTACCGGCCCTGGGCCTCCACCGTGGACGACCACCACCGTCGCCCCGAGACCAACCATGCCGCTGTCTGTGGGCACGACACCGGCCTGTGCCCAGCGCCGGCGTGGAGTTCCATCACGAGCACCACGCCGTTGAAGCGACTCTGCGCCGGCGCCTCGTCGCCCCGGCCGTCCCGAAGGAGGATTCGTTGCCTGACATCGCCTACGTCCCGCACGCCCTGGCCGGCCTCGTCCACACCGCCCTCCCCTGGGCGATGATCCTGTACCTGCTGGTCTTGCTCATGATCGTCCTGGTCGGCCTGATCGTCGCCATCCGCTCGATCCGTCACGGCGGCGGGGACGACGGCCACGGCCGAGGCGGGTGGGGCCCAGGCGGCCCGAAGACCCCGCTTCCGCCACCCCCGCCGTCGGGACTGCTGCTCCTCCAGGTGATCCCAGCACCTCGCCCGCTCTCCCACACTCTCGTGGAGTCCTCCGTGCGCGACTCGACCCCGTGACCGTGCAGCTGGGCGCGAAAGACGGAGGGCTGTCGCCCTGTTCCTCGGCGCCGGCGATGCCGCGGTAGCTCTGCGAGCCGTAGACGGCGTCGCGCGTTGCTGCGGGAGGGTGTACATGGGGCCTGGCGGGCGTCCTCTGAAAGGCTGACGCCTCGGCTGTCGAGGGTCTTCCCGGGTAGCAGCCGTGGTCCCTACCGCCTAGCTGGTCTGCGCGTCCACTGCGCCCGGCCACCGCCGTCTCGCGGTGGACGCAGGCAAGCGGTGAAGCTGATCCGGACGGAACCTCGCGTCCGCCGTCGGCGAAGCTCCAGCGGCAGTTCGTCCACATCGCGGGCACGCCTACCGAGGGCACCACCTTCGCCTCCGGCTACCCGGTGGCCTGCAGAAGCCTCCTGTCGGCCGGCCGTCCGCGATCTTCACCAGGCGGGATCCGGTAGCCCTTCCCTGCTGGTGTGCCGCATCGCCGTCGGACTATTCGTCACGATGTAGCCGAGCCTCGGCGCGTCGGCTCAGGTAACGGGTGCCGAGCAGCGCACCGACCACCAGGACGAGCGTGCCGACCGTCCCGGCCAGGCCCAGAGCACCCTCGGCACGGCGGTAGGCGGCACCGAGGAGATAACCGGCGCCGGCGACGCCGACGCCCCAGAGCGTCGCGCCCGCCACGTTGAACGCGACGAAGCGCCGGTACGGGATGCCGCTGGCGCCCGCGATCGACGGAACGAGGGTGCGCAGGAACGCGACCCACCGACCGAGCAGGACCGCGAGCCCGCCGAACCGCCGGACCAAAGCCTGAGCTGCGCCCAGGCGCCGCGCCGCGCGGCCGGAGATGCGGGAGAACAGTGCCGGTCCGAGACGAGCGCCCACTGCATAACCGACACTGTCCCCGGTGATCGCGCCGAGTACCGCCGCCGCCATCACAGCGACCAGCGGCACCCGGCCTTCGTGCGCGAGCACACCGGCGAGCAACACGGCGGTCTCCCCCGGTACGACGAGGCCCAGCAGCGTGGAGGCCTCCAACGCCGGAATGACGAACACCGCCAGGAGCAGGGCCCAGGGCGGCACCGCCGCCAACTCTGTTACGAGGAAGCTCACTGGTGCTCACCCTTCTCGACGAGACGACCCGGTCCGCCGATCCCGGCTTCGGCTCGCTCGCGTGTGCGGGGCATAGAGCTGACCTCGAGGTCCCTTCCTCGCGCCCCGCCCCTCGGTCGCCACCGCGGATCGACGGCTTCAGGACCTCGAGTCGCCATACCGCCGCCTGAGGACCCACAACGATTCAACGACTCAGATCACTAGCTCGGCTGCGCTGCCGGGCAGTCCGGCGGCGGCGTCGGCCGAGTCGGATGGAGTGCACGGTAAGAACCGCCGCGTTTGAACCGCGGTGGTCGGTACCACGTCTCGACCCCCTACTCCGGCCATTCGGAACCTTGGATCACCTCGACGAAGTCACCGCGCTGGAAGCCCGGCACGAAGTGCTCCAAGACGTCGGCCTTCACGTTGCCGAACGTCGTCTCCGGGCGGTCCTTGATCCCGTCGGTGAACGCTGCCAGGATCTGCCGCTTGAAATCCGGCCGCAGGTTCGCCCCGACGACCGCGGCCCGCTGCTCGTCGGTGATCGCGTGGTAGCCGATACCGAGCACGTCCAGCTCCACCCCCCGGGTGACCAGCGCGATCTCCGGCGCCACGTGCAGCGGGATCTCCGGGGTGGTGTGCAGTGCGATGCCGGTCCACACCCGCGCCGCGGCCTCCTCGCCGATGCCGTGGCCGAGCAGGAACCTCCGTGCCTCGTCCGCGCCGTCGATCTCGAAGCGCTGGTCCGTGCGCCGGTGCGCGGTCGGGCATTCCGGTTCCGGCTCTGCCGGGAACAGGCAAGGATGAACCACGGCGCGGGCCGTAGGCGGCCTGCCGGCCGGGCTGCGAGTCACCGCTCCAGCATCACCGCGACGCGCTGCTGTGCCTTCACGGCTAGCTTCAGACCCGCCCTCCCGCTGGCCGGAAACCCTCGGTGCCTGACAGCCGGAATGGGGCAGGGGCAGCGGAAGCAGCTGTGCTGCACAACTGGGAACGGCCTCGGACCTGGCTTCCAAGCAGCGTGACCGGCGTCCGTTCCCAGCTGCCGACGAGCCCGATGCCCGCCACGATCTCTGATCCGTTCGACCGCTCACCGACCGAGTCGCCCGTGTGGCGGGCGTCGGAGGCGGGGTCGGCACGACGGTGGCCGTCGCCCTCGGCACGACCGACCGTGACGGGTCACCGGTCGGCCCGCGCAGGTCCTGGTCTGCAGGGCCATCGTCGGGTCCCTGGTGGGCGCTGGCCGAGCCGCGTCGCTCCTGCCGACCGGAGCCGGACCGCCGGTCCTCGCGGTGAACTGCGTCGATCAGGCGAAGCCGAGCAGAGCGGTCCTCGACCGAGTGCACCTGGTCGAGCCGAGAGTGGTCAGTCGGGTTGGAGCGGGAGCTCGACAAGGATCGTGGTGCCGTCCCCGGCGCGGCTGTTGACCTCGACCGATCCGTCCAGTGCCTGTATCCGGTCGCGCAGGCCGATCAGGCCGGAGCCGCGCGGGTATCGGCGCCGCCAGCGCCGTCGTCGCGGAGCAGCGCCTCGAGCACCGTCTCGGCGGCCCGCAGCGCGCGACCGCGCTCGAATCCCGGGCTGGGCGGTGCGGTCGTCGAGGAAGGCGCCCGGCGGGAGCTTCGCGGGCGGTTGCTCGCCCTCGAACGCCGGCTTACGACGTCACGCCGATCGCCTCGTCGAGCAGGGGCTGGAAGTCCTCCGGGAGCTCGGCGCGCATATCGGTGTACTCCTTGGTACCGGCCCGCCACAGCGCCGCGAAGGTTCCCTTCACCACCTTCTCGGCGACGCGCCGATCAACCCCCAGGTGCTGCTGCAGTCGCTGCAGGAAGTCATCGAGGTCGAACTTCTCGGGCGGGCCCGCGTACTCGATGCACGAGCGCAGCTCCTCGGGCAGGCGCGGTGCGAGGTCCTCGGCCTCACCCTTCGAGATCCGCCGGGCCAGCGTCTGGAGTGTGAAGCAGGCGACGTGCCCGAGCGGCTGCCCGCCCGGGTTGCCCGCCACCTGCTGCACCGTCTTCAGGAAGTCCTGGTAGTCCATGGCCGCTCCTCGGCTCGGTGTCCCTTCCGCATCTAGGTGCCCATGGGAGGCCGGATGATGCGCACCGTGCCGGTCCGGTGCGCCGCTGCTCCAGGGGGCGACGGAGGCGGTCTCGTCCGGCCGCCGCGGGCCCCGGCTGGGGGAGCCGAGGTCAGAGCGGCTCCCGCCCGGCCGCAAGTGTTGTGCCGTCCAGGATGGCGGCGTCCGGCGCTGCATTCGGGCCGCGTCCGCCGGCATGACTTTCTGGCATGACGATCCGCGTTCGCTCAGGCCGCATCAGCTGCGGCTCTCCAGACTGGGCCGCTCCACCCCGCACGCCCAACAACGTCCCCCGTATTCGACCCGACGGGTCGCCTTGGATGCCACCCGGCAGCGGGTACGGACCTGCTGTGACCGACATGAACCGCACGGCGGCTCCCGAGCGATCCGACAGGACGGGGCGGCCCCGCCCGCGCGCCCTTCGCGGTGGTGGCACCGCCGGCCGTACGGCAGGCCCGCCATGACGTCCTCGCCGCCCCCCGGGCCGGCTGATCCGGACCGCTGACGGCGAGGGCTGACGGAACCCCCCGCGGGGGCGCCGACGATGACGGCGGATCCGGAAGGTCGTCCGACGCGCAGCGGGAGCGCACACGGCACGGCACGGCCGGGCCCCGAGCTGCGTGCCGGGACGCGGCGGTGCGGACGCCCGCTTCTCGAGACAATGCTCGTGCTGTTCCCGCTGGCCCCCTACGAACTGCTGGCCACCGCGAGCGCGAGGCGCGCCGGAGACGCCGTCCGGCACGCCGAGGCCCTGCAGGCCATGGAGCGGCAGGCGCACCTCGCCGTGGAGCCGCACCTCCACCGCGCGGCGGCCGCGCATCCGACGCTGATGACCCTCGCCCTCCACTACTACGGGGTGATGCACTTCGCGGTCACGGCCGGAGCCGCCCTGCTGCTGGCGCTGTGCACGCGAGCGAGGTGGGCCGCGACGCGCACCGCCTTCCTGGTGAGCTCGCTCGTGGGCGTCACGGTGTTCTGGCTCTACCCCGTGGCCCCACCCAACCTCCTCCCCGGCACCGGCTTCGGCGGGGCCGCGACCTCCCATCCCGGCAACCCGTTCGGTGCCATGCCCTCGCTCCACGTGGCGTGGGCGCTGTGGGCGGCCGCGCTGGTCGTCGCGGCCGGGGCGACCGGCGGCCGCGTGCGGACCGCCGCCCTCGCGGCCGGCGGCCTGCACGTGGCGATCACGGTGCTGGTCGTCCTGGTCACCGGCCATCACTGGCTGGTCGACGTGATCGGCGGCCTGGTGGTCGTGGGGCTCGGCGCCGCCGCGGGGGCCGCCCACCGACTCGGCCGCTGGTGGGGCGCCGCGCCGGTCCCGGCGCAGCGGGCCTCGTCCTGATCACGCCTGATCAACTCGCTGATCACGATCCCTGATCGACGGCCGGGTCGGCGCCCGGGCCGGATTTCGGGCATCCGGCGACCGTCCCGCATGCTGTGCCGGTGACACTGCACAACGACCGCCCCCCGGGGTTCGGCCGTCGGCCCGCCGTGCCTCTCTCCGCGTGGCTCCGCGGTCCCGCCCGCCGATTCGGGCGGGGACGCGCGGGAGCCGTGGGCAGGGTTCTCGTCGAGAGCGCGCTGATGGTCACCCCCCTGATGCTGAACAACCTGCTCCCCCCGAGCGGTGAACGGACCGCCGGGTCCGCCGTCGCGCACGCCATGCAGGTGATGGACGTCGAGCGGCTACTGGGGCTCGACGTCGAGCCCGCGCTCACCGGGTTCCTGGGAGCGCACCGGGCCCTGTTCGACGGCGCGCTGACCTACTACTCGGTGATGCACTTCGCGGTCACCGCCGCGGCCGCCGTGATCCTCGCACTCGTCCGGCCGCAGCTGTGGGCCCGGATGCGCACGACGTTCGTCGCGGGCTCGCTCGCCGCGCTCGTCGTCTCCCGGCTCTGGCCGCTGGCGCCCCCGAACCTGCTGACCGGGGCCGGCTTCGACGCCGTCGCCGCGGCGTCCCACCCACCCAACCCCTACGCCGCGATGCCGTCGCTGCACACCGCGTGGGCCCTGTGGTCGGTCCTGGCCCTGATCCTCGCCGCCCGCCCCTACGACCGCCGCCTGCGCGCACTCGCCGCCGCGGCCGGCGGCACCCACCTCGGCGTGATCGTGCTGATCGTGCTGTCCACCGGGCACCACTTCGTGCTCGACGTCCTCGGCGGCGTCGGCGTCATTGCGCTCGGCGCCGGGGTGGCCGCGGCGCAACGGCGGCGAGGGAGCGCGCCGGGACGGTGGAGAGTCCGGTGGCCCCGCCGTCGGCAGGCCTGCTCGGCGTCGGCGATCTCACCCTGACCGTCCGGCTCATCCGCTGACCAGCACCGTCATCCGGCGGGGCGGAGCGTACGAGGGGCACGATGGCCCGGGGTCGGTTGGGCTTCAGCGTCCGCCCGGCGACGAGGACCGCAGCGTCGGTGGAACGCGGTTGCAGGGCGATCAGGTCGACGGGGTGTGCCGCTGTACCACCTGCGGAAGATCGCCGACCACGGCTCGATCACCACAACCCAACGTCATCTCCACCCTGACCAGCAAGCTAACCGGTCACGTCTTCCTCAGGTCTCGAGGCGGTAGCCCATCCCGGGTTCGGTCACCAGGTGCCTGGGGTGCGCGGGGTCGGCCTCGAGCTTGCGGCGTAGTTGGGCGAGGTAGACGCGTAGGTAGTTGGTGCGGTCCTCGTGTCGGGGGCCCCACACGTGGCGGAGCATCTCCCGCTGCCCGATGAGCTTGCCGCGGTGCCGAACGAGCATCTCGAGCATCCCCCACT
>NZ_JAODNI010000099.1 GCF_025465255.1 Pseudonocardia sp. | reverse complement strand
CGACGCGCCGGGCCCGCGGTCCGCGCCGCGGCGGCCGACCCCGTCGACGAGGCGTTCGGAGGCGGAACCGACGTCCCGGCCGGGGGCACCGCGGCGGGCGGCCCCGCCGAGGGCGTCCCGGATCGCGTCGGTGGCGCCACGGCCAGAGCGTTCGAGGCCGGGGCGGGAGCCCCCGTGGCCGCCCAGACCGCGATCAGCGCACCCACCCCGACGACGGCCGTCAGCGTGGAGGCGACGGCGCCGAAGCGGGGGCTCGGGCGTGGCTCGGCCAGGGTGAGCAGCATCCAGAGCACGAGCACTGCGAGTCCCAGCATCGCGAGTACCGCGATGACGACCCCGACCCGATGCGACACGCCGACCACGCCTTCCGTCGATCCCTACGTCCATCCTGCTCCTCGGAGAAGTCCAGGGCGGAGCGGCCCGGCTGTGACGTCCGGCGGAGCGCGCACGGCCGGCGAAGGCGCGGATACGCTCGGGGCATGACTTCCCGCACCACCGCGGAGGACGACGCCCCCACGTCGAGGCACCGTCCGCTCCTGGTGCTGGGCAAGATCACCGAGATCCTCGACGCGTTCTCGCTGACCCGGCCCGAGCTCACGCTCGGGGAGATCCAGCAGGCCACCGGGATCCCGACGTCCACCGTGCAGCGGCTGGTGTCCAACATGGTCGCCGAGGGCATGTTGGACCGTTCCGGCGAGCGGGTCCGGGTGGGTGTGCGGATGGCGTACTGGGCGGCCGCCGCGGCCAAGGGCGTCGACGTGCTGACGCTGGTCAACCCGATCCTCCGCGAGATCCGCGACGCGACGGGCGAGACGGCCTGTCTGTTCCGCGAGGAGCAGGGTTACCGGGTCTGCGTCGCGGTCGCCGAGACGAGGCACGCGCTGCGCCGGGAGATGTTCGTCGGGAAGATCATGCCGTTGCACGCCGGATCGGCGGGCCGGGTCCTGCTCGCCTGGAACCCGCCGCTCGCCGACGCCGTGCTCTCCGGCCCCCTGGAGCCCTTCACCGACGCCACGGTGACCAGCCCGGACGTCCTCAGAGAGCTCGTCGCGCAGACCCGCCGGGACGGCTTCGCGATCACCACCGCCGAGCGGGACGACGGCGCGTCCGGCCTCGCGGCACCGGTGTTCGACTCGGCGTCGGACCTGGTGGGAGCACTGGCGATCAGCGGCCCGACCATCCGGATGCCGCGGCCGCGCTGCAAGGAGCTCGTCGACCTGCTCGTGGCCCACGCGGAGCAGCTGACCCGCACCCTCGGTGGCCGCCACCCCTCCTGACTCAGGCCGGCACCGTCCACGGGAAGGCCGTGGCCCGCGAGCGCACCCCCTGGGCCGCGCGGGACCGGTTGGGCTCGCCCAGCTCGTCCAGCAGCCCCTCGGTCAGCGTGACCAGCTCGCCCAGCACGGACGGCGTCAGCCACTCCGGGCGCATCGCGAACAGCAGGTCCTCGCTCGCGGTGTTGCCGCTGGCCCCGGGCGCGAACGGGCAGCCACCCAGGCCCCCGAGCGCGCCGTCGACCATGTCCGCGCCCGCCTCGATCGCCGCCAGGGTGTTCGCGACGCCCTGTCCCCACGTGTCGTGGCCGTGGAACACGATCCGTCGCTCCGGCGTCTCCTGCCGCACGCGGGTGATCAGGCTCGTGACCTCCGACGGCGCAGCCTGGCCCAGCGTGTCGCAGACGACGACGTCCGTGGCCCCCTCGGTGCGGGGGTCGTTCGCGATGTCGACGACCCGCTGCGGGTCCACCGGCCCGTCGAACGGGCAGGTGAACGACGTGGCGAGGCACAGCTCGATCCGCCCGCCCGCGTTCAGGGCGTGCTCGACGGCGGCCGGCATCGCGGCGAGGCTCGCCTCGGTGTCCCGGCCGATGTTGGCCTTGTTGTGCGCGTCGGACACCGAGAAGCAGTACTGGACGTTGCGCGCGCCCGCCGCCATCGCCCGCTCGACGTGCCGGGGCGTGGCGACCCACAGCCAGCAGCTCTCGAGCTCCTCGGGCGTGAGCCGTGCGACGACGTCGAGGGTGTTCGCGAGCGGCGGCACGAGGTCCGGCCGGGCGAGCGAGCCGATCTCCAGGCTCGGCACGCCGAGCCGCAGCAACGTCCGGACGACCTCGACCTTACGGTCGGTGTCCAGCGTCTTCCCGGTGAGCTGCAGGCCGTCCCGCAGGGTTACGTCGCGCAGGATCGCCGTCATGACTCGTCCGTTCCGGTGGCCGCGGCCACCTGCTCGTCGGTGAGGCCCAGCAGTCCGCCGAGGACCTCCGCGCTGTGCTCCCCCAGGTCCGGGCCGAGCGTCCGGACCGGGAGCGAGGTCCCGCCGACCACCGGGACGATCCCCGGGAAGCCGACGGACGCGGGCTCCGCGCCGCCGGTGTCGACGTCGAAGTACTGGATCATGTTGCGTGCCTTGTACTGCTCGTCCGCGACGATGTCGGCGGCGGTGTAGATCGGTCCGGCGGGGACGCTCGCGGCCTCCAGCGCGACGAGCACCTCCGCGCGCGGGAGCGACGACGTCCAGGCTCCGATCGCCTCGTCCAACTCGTCGCGGCGCAGCCAGCGCCCCGCGTTCGCCAGCAACGACTCGTCCTTCGCGAGGTCCGGGCGGCCGATGAGCTCCATCAGCCGCAGGTAGATGCCGTCGCCGTTGCCGGCGATGACGACGCTGCTGCCGTCCCCGCACGGGTAGGCGTTCGAGGGCGCGATGCCCTCCATCCGCCCGCCGACCCGCTGCCGGTTGACCCCGTAGGCGAGATGGTCCGGGATGAGGGACTCCATCATGGACAGGACCGCCTCGTTGAGCGCGACATCGATCGTGCGCGAGGCGAGCGGCGGCCGCGGCTCGCCCCGCCGGGACTCCCGGCGGAACAGCGCCATCATCGCGCCGAACGCCGCGTAGAGCCCCGCGATCGAGTCCCCGATCGAGACGCCGACCCGGACGGGCTGCCGGTCCGGCTCGCCGACCAGCTCACGGAGACCGCCCATCGCCTCGGCGACCGCGGCGAACCCGGGCCGCTCGGACAGCGGGCCGGTCTGCCCGAACGCCGAGATCCGGGTGAGGACCAGGTCGGGGTTGGCGGCGTTCATCTCCTCGGGGCCGAGGCCCCACTTCTCGAGCGTGCCGGGCCGGAAGTTCTCCAGGACGACGTCGGACCGCGCCACCAGCGCCAGCACGGCGTCGCGTCCCTCGGGCGTGCGCATGTCCAGCACGACGGACTTCTTGTTCCGGTTGATCGTGCGGTAGAGCATCGACGTGTCCCCGGCGTAGAGGCGCCAGTTCCGCAACTCGTCCCCGGTGCGCGGCCGCTCGATCTTGATCACCTCGGCGCCGAAGTCCGCGAGGAGCCGGCCGGCCGTCGGTGCGGCGATGTAGTTCCCGAGCTCGAGGACGCGCACCCCGTCCAGCGGGAGGTCGGTGGCCATGGAGTCTCCTTCGTGCATCAGACGACCAGCGAGAGCGGCAGGATCGCGGCCTTCACGGTGCCACGGGTGGTCTGCCCCTTCAGGCCCCGGTGCCATCACGCGAGCGGGCCCGCGTGGCTCACATTATGGGCAGAGACTCACGATATGAGCAACGATGGTGGCGCCTGGGAGACTCACGGCATGCGGATCGACCGGCTCGACCACCTCGTCCTCACCGTCGCGGACCTCGACGCGACCATCGCGTTCTACCGGGACGTCCTCGGCATGGAGGCGCAGACGTTCGGCGACGGACGGCGAGCTCTCCGCTTCGGGACCAGCAAGATCAACCTGCACGAGCTCGGCAGGTCGCCCCGCCCCCACGCGGCGGCGCCCCTGCCCGGCTCGGCCGACCTGTGCCTGATCGTCGAAGGCCCGCTCGACGACGTCGTGTCCGAGCTCATCGACGCCGGCGTCCCGGTCGAGGAGGGTCCGGTCGAGCGGACGGGGGCGACCGGACCGATTCGCAGCGTCTACGTCCGGGACCCGGACCGGAACCTGATCGAGCTCAGCGAGTACCTCCCCCGCTGACGCGCAGGTTCACGTGCTCACGCAGAGGTAGGAACGTGTGCGCCGACCCGTGAACCTGTGCGCGGGCGGGCGTCCGGCGAGCTGCTCGGGGCGGTCGGGCACGATGGACCCGTGGGTCGGGCGGCGGGGTGCGTGCTGGCGTTCGCGGCGGCCGTCGCGCTCGTCGTCGGCGGGGTGCTGTGGTGGACGAACAGCAGACCGAGCCCCGGCTGCGTGGTGACCGAGGCGGGAACGGGCCGGCAGCTCACGTTCACCCTCGAGCAGACGGACAACGCCGCGACGATCGCGGCGGTCGGGATCGCCGAGGGGATGCCGAACCACGCCGTCACCGTGGCGATCGCGACCGCGATGCAGGAGTCCCGGCTGCAGAACCTGCCCGGCGGGGACCGGGACTCCGCGGGCCTGTTCCAGCAGCGCCCGAGCCAGGGCTGGGGAACCTATGCGCAGGTCACCGACCCCGTCTACGCCGCGCAGGCGTTCTACTCCAGGCTGCACACCCTGCCGAACTGGCAGGACGTCAGCGTCACCGAGGCGGCGCAGCTCGTCCAGCGCTCCGCGGCGCCCGCCGCCTACGCGCAGTGGGAGATCCAGGCCCGCGCCGCCGCCTCCGCCCTGACCGGCGAGCAGCAGGCGGCGCTGCGCTGCCAGGACATCACGCTCGCCGTGCCCGGTCAGGACGTCGCCTCGCTCGCCGCCCACGAGCTCGGTTCCGCGAAACTCAGCGGTCCGCAGCCCGCGGGCCGGGGCTGGGCGATCGCGAGCTGGCTGGTCGCGCACTCCGGCCGGCTCGGCCTGGACCGGGTCGGCTTCGACGGGCGGACCTGGACGGCCGACTCCGGGACGTGGGAACGGACCGGCGCCGCGGACGGGCTACTGGCCCTGCACCGGGCGCCGGCCGAGTAGCGCTGCGCCCCTCCTGACTGCGGTGACGCAGCCGGTCGAGGCGCGCCGGGCCGCGCCCGGCATGATGGCGGGCGCCATGACCGAGCTCGACCGCTACGACGCCCTGCTCACCCCCGAGGGGCAGGCGCTCCTGCGCGAGCTGCGCGGGCGGGACGTCTCCGGGGCCGAGGCCCTGCGCCTCGGGACCGAGCTCCGCACGCGGTACCCCGCGCAGCTCGTCGTCGACGCGCTGGGGCAGCAGGAGCTCCGGTACCGGGCCGCCGCGAAGTTCGACCGGGCCGCGGACATGTTCCTCACCCGGGCGGGCTGGGAGCAGGCGTCCGCGGAGGTCGTCGCCCGGCATCGGGCTCCGCGCTTCGCCGGGGCCTCGAACCTGGTGGAGCTGTGCTGCGGGATCGGCGGGGACCTCGTCGCCCTCGCCGCGGACCGGCCGGTCCTGGCCGTGGACCTCGATCCCGTGCACCTGTGGATGGCCCGGCGGAACGCGGAGGTCTACGGGGTCGGCGCGAACGTGACGACGCTGTTGTCCGATGTCCGGGACGCCCCCCTCTCCGACGCCGACGCAGTCTTCGTGGACCCGGCCCGGCGCACCGGACGCGGCCGGCTCCGGACCGGGGAGAGCGAGCCCCCGCTCGACTGGTGCACGGCATTGCCCGTCGAGCGCATCGGGATCAAGGCGGCCCCGGGCCTACCCCACGATGCGGTGCCGGCGGGCTGGGAGCTGGAGTTCGTGGCCGTCGACCGTGACCTGAAGGAGGCGGTGGCCTGGTCCCCCGCCCTGGCGACGGCCGGTAGGCGAGCCACGCTGCTGCCCGGCGGCCACACCCTCGTCGCGCTGGACGGGGAGGCCGTCGACGTGCGGGAACCGGGCGAGTACCTGCTCGACCCCTCCCCCGCCGTCACCCGGGCGGGCGCGGTGGAGGAGCTCGCCCGCCGGATCGGCGCCTGGAAGATCGACGACCGGATCGCGTTCCTGAGCACGGACCGGCTCGTCGAGACGCCCTTCGCCCGGACCCTGCGGGTGATCGACACGCGCCCGTGGAACCAGAAGAGGCTGCCGGCGCTGTTGCGGGACCTGGACGTCGGCTCCGTCGACATCCGGCGCCGGGGCCTCGCCGGGGACGTGGACGCGGTGCACCGCAAGCTGAAGCTCTCCGGCTCGCGGCGCGCGACGCTCGTCATGACCCGGGTCGACGACGTCCCGTGGGGTCTCGTCTGCGTCGATCCCTGACGGGGGAAATGCCTCGCGGCTCCGCCGCCCCTCCCTCATGCTGGGCATACCGAGGATCTTGAAGGGGGTGACCGGGATGAAGCTGGCGGAGGCGCTCGCGCTGCGCGCGGACTCCCGGCGACGGCTGGAGCAGCAGCGCGAGCGGATCACCGGGAACGCGCGCTACCAGGAGGGCCGAGCCCGCGGAGGACGCGGCCGCGTTGCTCGCCGAGGCGGACGAGGTGCTCGACGAGCTGGAGGCGCTGATCCGGCGCGTCAACCGCATCAACGCGGCCACGCACCCCGCGTTCAGTAGAGGACGCTCGGGAGATAGGCCCCGCGGGGCTCGGCGTAGAGACCGATCGTCATCAGGCTCATCAGATAGTTGACCCGTAGGCCCTGGTCCAGACACCAGCGGAACAGGTCGGCGTTCGTGGTGGGGACCAGGACCCCGGGGCCGGAGAACGCCTCGGCGGCCATGATCAGGGCCTTGAGGTCCTCGTTGCTCTCACCGACGGCATGGGCGAAGAACCCCAGGTCGGTGGCATAGCCGCTGACCCGGCCATCGTGCTCGACCACGAGTGCCGTGCCCTGCGCCATGCTGTCGGCGACCTCGCCGGCACGGTCGTGCCCGTGCACGTCGAGGCAGACGGCGTTGCACGCCTCGACGTCGGCGGGCGCGGCGCGTCGCGGCTCGTGACCGGCGATCTCCCCCTTCGGAGGAGGTCCCTGCATGCAGGCGACCAGGTCACGAACCTGGAAACCCAGCTTCGCGTACAGGGAGAGCGAACGGTTGTGGTAGGCGGCCTGAAGAAGCCGGATCCCCGGGGCGCCCTTCTCCGAGGCCCGCCGCATCACGTCGCGCATGAGGGCCCGGCCCACCGTGCTGTCCTGGGCGGCCGGGTCCACGGTGATCGGGCCGACACCCACGACAGGCGAGCGTTCGTCCAGGAAGTTGCTGCCCACGACGCGGCCGTCGGATTCGGCCACGACCGAATAGAAGCCCGGGTGACCGAACAACATCGACAGCGCCCCGGCCGCCACCTCAGGGCTAGGGAAGTCCGAGGGGAAGCCGTGCCGCTCGGCCAGGGAGGTGAAGGCGTCGCAACAGATCTGCCCGCATGTCTCTGCGTCGTCGGGTGTGCCGGGTCGCAGCCTCACATCCATGACGGCCTCCTTCTCGCGGCGAACAACCGGGGAGTCAGCCGGGTTGTGACCGCTGTCCACCCCCGGCCCGGGTGACCCGTTCGCGGTCAGCGGTACACCGGATCCCCGTCCACCTGCATCACCCGCAGCGGGTGAGACCGGCTTCGCCGGACCGATGGCGGCTCGGTCCACGGGTCCGCCGTCAGAGGGGCAACAGACCGTCGTCCTGCGTCGTCCTGCGTGGTCAGCGAGGCTCCCAGGGCGTCCAAAAGTCGGACCGCGGCGCCGTTGGCCGCGGTCGTCGAGGCGACGAGCCGCCGGTGCGGGCCTGCTCGACCAGCAGATCGACGGCAGCGCGCCCGACGCCGCGGCCGCGGGCCCGCCGGCCCAGCCAGATCCCGATCTCGACCCCGTCGGGGACCGGTTCCAGCCGCCCGGCGCCGACCACCTCGCTGTCGCACAGGATCACCCAGGTGCGCTCGACGGCGCCGGCGTGGCGATCGAGCGGGCCCGGTGGAACGCGCGGAACGCCTCGCGTCGCGGCTCCGTCCAGCCGGACGGCCCGTCGAGCGGGGGCATGACGTCGTCCGGCTCGGCGCCGTCGACCGCCGCGCGGAGGAGCAGCGGCAGCGTGGTCTCGTCGAGTTCGCGCAGCGTGATGGCCACCCGCGCAGTGTGCGGATCGTCCGTGCGCGGCGCGACCGGATTCGACGGGGGAAGGTCCGGCCGCGCAGGTCGCCTACGGGCGGGTCGCCGCGCCGGGCGTCCAGCCCTGGGTGAGCGGGACGAAGTAGGAGAAGTCGATCGTGCGGGAGCGGTAGCGCCACCGCCCGCCGTCCCGGACCACCACGTCCGTGTACCGGCCCGCCGCGACGTACGGTTCGCCGTTCTGCACGCACGGCTGCCACAACAGCGAGCTCGACCGCGCGATGTCCCCGTCGAGGTCGATCTCCAGGTTCGAGACGTGGTGCCAGAACTCGGTGAGGCCGCCCGCGGCGAGCCCGGCGAAGAAGGGCCGCAGCTCGTCGTGGCCCTTGGCGTGGTCCAACCCGTGGAACTCCCCGTCCGGGGTGAAGCAGTCCATCAGGCCGTCCCAGTCGTTCGCGTCCAGGACCCGGGTGTAGCGGGCGTCGAGGGCGCGGATGGCCTCCAGGTCCTCGAGCCGACGCAGACGATCTTCCAGTGTGTTCACATGCGCTCCACGTAATCGACGGTGACGGTTCCTGACGCCGGACCCGGCTCCACGAACAACCGCCCGGCCGCGTCGACCCGGGCGACGCCGTCCCGGACGCCGTCCAGCAGGACCCGGTAGTGCCCCTCGCCGGGGACGGCCCCCTGTGCGCGGGAAACCTCGCCAGAACGAGGTTCCACCCGCACAACCCCGGTCGACCTGTGGAAACGGCCCAGGACGCGCGCCGCACCCGCGACGTCCCCGGCGGACAGGAGAGCGCGGACCTGCGTGGACGAGCACCCCGCCAGCAGCTCGACGCCGTGGGCGGTGAAGCCGTGCCGGGCGCCGAGCCGGCGCAGCAGCGTCACGTCGCCGGCCCCGCGGTGGCCGAAGCGGAAGTCCTCGCCCACCACGACGTCCGTGGCGCGCAGGGCCCGGACCAGGACGTCGAGGGCGAACTCGACGGCCGACGTGCGGGCCGGCACGTCGTCGAACGGGAGGACGAGCACCGCGTCCGCCCCGTGCTCGCGCGCCAGCTCGGCCCGGCGCTCGACGGTCGCGAGGGCGGAGGTGTCCCGCGCCGGGCCGGCGACCGTCGCGGGATGGGGGTCGAAGGTCACGAGCACGACCGGCAGGCCGCGCCGCTCCCCCAGCTCGACGGCGCGGTCGAGGAGCCGCCGGTGCCCGCGGTGCATCCCGTCGAAGACCCCGAGCGTGACGATCGAACGGCCCCAGCTCCACGGGACGTCGCCGAGCCCGGCCCAGTGCGTGGCGGGTTCCCGCAGGGTGGTGGTCACGAGCCACTCACACGGCGGACGGATGGGGGCATAGCGGGGTGACCTCGATGGTCATGTACGGGAAGAGCGGGAGGTTCCAGAGGAGCTCGTGGAGCTCGTCGGTGGACTCGACGTCGAAGACACTGATGTTCGAGTACTGCCCGACGACCCGCCAGATGTGCGGCCACTTGCCCTGTCGCTGCAGGTCCTGTGAGTAGGCCTTCTCCCGCGCGAGGGTCTCTGCCCGGAGGTCCGGGTCCAGGTCGAGCGGGATCGCGACGTCCATCTTCACGTGGAAGAGCATGGTTCAGTCCCTCCGGAAGGCCCGGATCTTGTCCGGGTCGAGCTCGATCCCGAGGCCGGGACCGTCGGGCAGGTGCAGTTCACCATCTGCGTAGTGCAGGGGCTCGACGAGCATCTCCTCGGCCATCAGCAGCGGTCCGAACAGCTCGCTCCCCCAGGTCACCCCCGGCGCGGCACAGGCGAAGTGCAGCGACGCAGCCGTGCCGACGGGCGACTCGATCGACGTCGCGCCGTGCGTGGGGATCCCCGCCGCCGCCCCGATCGCGGCGATCTCCATGCTGGCCCGCAGGCCTCCGCACTTGGTGGTCTTGACGGCGAAGACGTCCGCGGCCCGCAGCCGTGCGATCCGCAGGGCGTCCGACGGCGTGCGGAGGGTCTCGTCCGCCATCACCGGGATGGGCAGTGCGGCGTTGATCTCGGCGAGGGTCTCGATCTCCGTGCCGGGCACCGGCTGCTCGATCATCTCGACGCCGGCCTCGGCCAGCGTCGGCAGGTGCGTCAGCGAGGTCAGCCGGTCCCAGCGGGCGTTGATGTCCACGCGGACGCCCGCGACCCCGCTCAGCTTCTCCGCGACCGCGCAGATCCGGGCGACGTCGGCGGCCGGTTCCTGCGCCCCCATCTTCAGCTTGAACGAGTGGTGCAGCCCGGCGTCGAGCTTGCCGAGCGCCTCCTCGATGACGACGGGCGCGGACTCGGTGCCGAGCGCCCAGGTCACCGGGATCGACGTCCGGGCGAGCCCGCCGAGCAGCGTGTGCACCGGGACGTCCAGGCAGCGGGCCCAGGCGTCGTGCAGCGCGACCTCGACCGCGGCCTTCGCGAACAGGTTCGCCCCGACGACGTCCGTGACGTCCCGCAGCAGCGCGTGGATGTCGTCCACCCGGCGCCCGACGAGCACCGGCGCCACGTACCGCTCGACGATCAGCTGCATCGTCTCCACGGACTCGCCGCCCCACCAGGGGCCGCCGGGCACGACGCCCTCGCCGACCCCGGTGACGCCGCCGGCGGTGCGGACGAACACGTAGAGCACCGGCTGGGCCTCCATGCCGACCCGCGCGAAGCGGTGCGGGCGGCGCAGCGGGATGTCGAGCAGCACGGTCTCGACGCGGTCGATCCGCAGGTCGCTCACGTGCGTTCCTCCTCGGCGGTCGACGGGGACAGCAGGTCGGAGGTGTCGGTGAACTCCTCCTTGAAGATCAGCCGAGGGGCCATCCGGCGGCGCTTCAACACCTTCGCACCGGCCTCGACCATGGCGGGCGGGCCGCACAGGTAGGCCGACATCCCCTTGCAGCTCGTGAAGTCCGCCAGCACGACGTCGGTGACGAGCCCGGACGCGCCGTCCCACTCCTGCTCCGACAGACACGGCCGGTAGTGGAAGTCGGGGTGGCGTCCCTCGAGCTCCCGGAAGACGTCCCCGTCGTAGAGGTCGGCCTCGGTGCGGCCACCGTGGTAGAGCCAGATCTCCGGGACGAGGCCCTCGGCCAGCGCGGCCAGCACGATCGACTTCATCGGCGCCAGCCCGGTCCCGCCGGCGATCAGGATCGCCGGCTCGTCCTGCGGCCGGCCGACGCCGAAGACCCCGAGGGGCCCCCGGACGTCGACCCTGTCCCCGACCGCCATCCCGGCGAAGATCCAGCCGTCGGTCGCGGCGCCACCCGGGGTGTGCCGGACGTGCAGCTCCAGGCGCGACGTCTCCGACGGCGGGTTCGCCATCGAGTACTGCCGGCGGAGCTCGGTGCCGGGGACCGTGAGCTCGACGTACTGCCCCGCCGTGAACGGGATCGGCTCGTCGAGGTCGATCACCAGCCGCCGCGTCCCGCGGGCGATGTCGGTCAGCTCGGCGACCGTGCCGACGACGTCGCGCAGTGGATGCCGCACGACCCCGTCGTCGGCGATGTCCGCCAGCGGCTCGACGAGAAGGTCGCTGCGCGGCCGGGCCTGGCACGCGAGCGCGAGCCCCTCCGCACGCTCGTCGGTGGTCAGGGTGAACTCGGGAGCCGCCCCGTGGTCGACCTCGCCCTCGATGACCCGCAGCTTGCAGCTGCCGCAGGTGCCCTGGGCGCAGCCGTGCGGGAGCCACACGTTCTCGCGGAGGAAGGCGTCGAGGACCGGCTGGTCGGCGCCGCAGAGCGTCTCGGCCCCGAGGGTCTTGAGACGGACGGAGTGAGCGGCCACGCTCAGACCTCCCAGTGCGCGTGCAGCTCGACCGGTCCCCGGAAGCCCCAGCCCCAGAAGTCGATCTCCTTGTTCTCGTCGCGCTCGAGGTTCGGGATCGCCTCGAACAGCTCCTCGAGACCGATTCGGCAGACCTCGCTGGCGAAGTAGGACCCGGCGCACGCGTGCTTGCCCGCACCGAAGGCCAGGTGCGGCACCGGCGCGCGGTCGAGGTCGTACTCCGACGGCGCGTCGTAGTCGTTCTCGTCGTGGTTCGCCGAACCGTAGGACAGCATCACGAGCGAGCCGGCCGGCAGGAACGTCCCGGCGACGGTGGTGTCGACCTTGTTCGTCCGGGCGACCGCGGACCAGATCGGCGAGGTCCAGCGCATGCTCTCGGTGATCGCCCGCCGGATCTGCTTCGGGTCGTCGACGACGCGCTCGAACTGCTCGGGCTTCGTCCAGAGCCCCGCGATGGTCGACGCCATGGCGTGGCCGGGCTCCTGCATCGCCCCGAGCAGGAACACGAAGACCGTGGGGTAGAGCTGCTCACGGTCCCGGACCTGGCCCTCGGGCATCCCGTCGTGCAGCCAGTGCGACAGCGCGCTGTCGTCCGGCTCGACGATCCACTTGTCGATCAGCGGGTCGAGGACCGCGCGGATCTCCGCGCGGGCCTCGTCGCCGGGCCTGAAGCCCTCGGGGTTGGCCCAGTCGCCGTTCTCCAGGACCCCGGCGTTGGTGAACGACACGCTGAGCTTGTGGAACCACTCCCGGAGCTTGTCCGAGCCCACCGACTGCAGGCCCATCAGGTCGCCCAGCGAGCGGACGCTGACCGGCTCGCAGAACTCGGCGACGAGGTCGGCGCGCCCGGCGTCCTCGATGGCCTCGACGTAGCGCCGCGCGATCGGGCGGACCAGGTCCTCGACGTACCGGTTCACCTCGGCGGGCTGCAACGACGGCTCGACCATGCCGCGCAGCTCGTCGTGCTCCGGGCCGTTGGCGTTGAGGACGTTCGGGTGGCCGAACGTGCGCCCGCCCGCGGGGCTGATCAGGCCGTCCCAGATGTCGCTGTTCCCGCCGACCTCCTGGCAGGCCTCCTTGGTCGTGGCCACGTGGAAGCCCAGTGCGGGGATGAACGCGACAGGGCACTCCTTCCGCAGGCGCTCGTAGAACGGGTAGGGGTTGCGCTCGAGCTCGGCCATGGTGATCTCGGCGATCCAGGCGGGCGTCTCGTGCACAGCGGTCACAGCGGGCTCCTCGATGAGTCGGCGGGGTGGGGCGAGGTCAGTCGCGCTCGAGCACGAAGTCGTAGTCCGAGCGGAGGCTGCCGTCGGCCTGCTTCTCCGGGCTGAGGATCAGTTCGTCCTTCGTCGCCTGCGCGACGTCGTCGTCGACCCACTCGCCGCCGGTGAAGTAGAGCTGGGTGGTCACCTGGCGGTGGCCCGGCGCACGGACCATGAGGTGCAGGTGCGCGGGCCGCCACGGGTGCCAGCCGGCCGCGGTGATCAGCTTCCCGGTCGGGCCGTCGGTCGGGATCTGGTACGGCGCGGGCAGCACGGTCGAGATCTCGAACCGGCCCTCGTCGTCCGCGATCACGACGCCGCGCAGGTTGCCGTCCGGGATGTGCGGCGCGAAGCCGGAGCAGTAGCCGTCGGCGTCCGCGTGCCAGATGTCGACCTCGGCGCCGGCGAGCGGCGCGCCGTCGAGGTCCCGGACCTGACCGGCGAGGACGAGCCGGTCGCCCTTCTCGTCCGGGCGCGCCGGAAGGCCGGCGACCGACGGCAGCCGGACCTGGTCCGGCAGGTAGTACGGGCCCTCGATGCTGCCCTTGGTGCCCTGCTGGGCCTTCGCCACGACGGCCTCGACCTCGTGCTCGACGAAGACGTCGAGGAACAGCGGCCACTCACCGCCCTCGCCGAGCGCCATCAGCCAGGCCTTGGCGGCCTGGAACTCCGGGTAGGTGACGTCGTGCTCGCGGATGACGCCGTGGACGGCCTCGAGCAGGGCACCGACCACGGTGCTGACCCGCTCCTGGCTGGCCTCGGCCGATCCGTGCCGGGCGGTGCTCGCGCGGAAGGCCTCGGTGGCGTTGGCGCCCGAGCCGGCGGCGGTGGGTGACACCTCTGCGGTGGTCATGGTGGTTCTCCTCGTCGTCGAGAGAAGTGCGTCAGCGGCGGTTCTTGAGGAACGACACGTCGTCGTTCCCGATGAGGTCCGGGACGGTCCAGCCGTCCAGGTCGTACTCGTTCAGGCAGGCCTCGGCGAGGCCCTTCATCGCGTCGGTGGTGCCCTGCGCCTCGGCGGCGAAGAGCAGCTCGGCCTTCACGTTCTCGTGGTTGCCGGAGTAGTTGCGCTCGTAGAGCTCGTGCCGGCCGCCGAACGTGATCCGCGGGTAGGCCTGGATCATCAGCATCCGGTAGGTGAGGCCGTAGTCCAGCTTCGGCAGCAGCGCCCCGTTCGTCCACTCGTCGGGGTTGCGGGCCATCGCGTCGGCCAGCGCGTAGAACGTGTTGCGCCAGCCGACGACCTCGCCGACGCGGGTCTGCACGCCCCGGAAGTCCTTGCTGCCGGTGATCTCCAGGGCCTTGAGCAGCAGCCCGGCGATGAAATCGATCTTCGTCGCGAGCCGGATGCAGCCGTGGAAGGTGAAGCGCGGGATGAAGCCGGAGACCGGGAAGAAGCCGTTGATCTTCTCGACGTCGCCGTAGAGGACGCCTTGGACCGGCGGGTCAGCGTGACCTGGCAGAGCGCGGGCTCCAGGGACACCGCGGTGAAGGCGTTGACGGTCGCGCCGTGCGGCGTGCCCTCGTCGTTGCGGCACGTCACGACCGTGACGCCGGTGGCGAACCGGCCGAACGCGTCGCGGAGCTCCCGGGGCTGGACCGTCATCTTGCACCTCCCTGTGTGATGTACGCTATGCGTACCTATTGAACGCTGTGCGTTCAACGTGGCAGAGGGTGCCCCACGCCATGACGCTGGGTCAAGACCCCGTTTCGGGAACCATGCGGAAGGATGGGCCGGGTGACCATGGAGGGGAGCGAGCGGGACTACGTCCAGAGCCTCGAACGCGGCTTCGCCGTGTTGCTGGCGTTCGACGAGGACCTGACCAACCCCACGCTCGCCGAGCTGGCCGCGGCCACCGGGCTCTCCCGCCCGGCGGTGCGCCGGCTGCTGCTGACCCTGCAGCGCCTGGGCTACGTCGCGAACGAGGGAACGCGCTGGTCACTGACGCCCCGGGTGCTCGCCATCGGGCAGCACTACACGGCGTCGAACGCCCGGATCGAGCTCGCCCAGCCGCACCTGCTGCGGCTCGCGGAGCGCACGGGCGAGTCCGCGTCGCTCGCCGAGCTCGACGGCACGGAGGTCGTCTACGTGGCCCGGGTGCCGGTGCGCCGGATCATGAGCATCAACGTGGCAGTCGGGACCCGGGTGCCCGCGCACGCGACGTCGATGGGCCGGGTCCTGCTCGCCTGGGCGGGCCCCGAGCGGATCTCCGCGTTCCTCGACGAGACCCCGCTGGACACCCGGACCTCCCGGACCGTCACCGATCCCGCTGAACTCCGGCTGGCGCTCGCGCAGGTGCGGGAGCAGGGCTGGTCGATCGTCGCGGGCGAGCTCGAGGATGGCCTGCTCTCGGCGTCGGCACCGGTCCGGGACCGGTCCGGACGGGTGGTGGCGGCGCTCGCGTCGTCGACGTCGACGGGGCGCTCCGATCCGGCGACCCTGGCGGCCGAGGTGGTCCCGATGCTGGTGGAGACGGCGGGCGCGATCAGCGCGGAGCTGGGTTACGACCCCCGTCCGGCGCGGGTGGCGCGGGACGGGTTCTTCTAATGGCTCCCGGTTTCGACGAGAACGTCCTGGTCCACGGCCTGCAGCCGGTGCGCGTCGAGATCGTGGAGTACGACCCGGCCTGGCCCGCGCGCTTCGCCGGACGGGCGGCCGGGTTGCGCGGGGTGCTCGGCGACCGCGCCCGGCTGATCGAACACGTCGGCTCGACGAGCGTCCCCGGCCTCGCCGCCAAGCCCGTGATCGACATCGCGGTCGCGGTCGACGACCCGGACGACGAGCCCGCCTACCTGCCGGACCTGCTGGCCGCGGGGTACGAGCTGCGGGTGCGCGAGCCGCGGCACCGCTGCCTGCAGGGCGGCGACCCGGGCCTGCGGACGAACCTGCACTGCTACCGGCCCGGCGACGTCGAGGTCCGGCGCTACCTGGCGTTCCGGGACCGGCTGCGTGCCAGCGCCGCGGACCGGGGCCGCTACGCCGTGGTCAAGCGTGAGCTCGCGGGCCGGGGCGAGTGGGCGGACATGAACCTCTACGCGGAGGCGAAGGGGCCGGTCGTCGCGTCGATCCTGGCGAACGCGGGCTGGGTCGACCCGCGGTGACCGGCGTGGACGTCGTCGGGTTCGTCAAGAGCAGGCCGGGGCCCCTGGTGACGGTCGACGGGTACTCGGGGGCGGGCAAGACGTCGTTCGCGGCGGAGCTCGGGACCGCGCTCGACGCACCGGTGCTCTCGATGGAGGAGCTCTACGCCGGTTGGGCCGGGCTCGCCGCCGCGGTGCCCCTGGCCGTCGAGTGGATCGCGGCGCCGCTCGCGGCCGGGCGGCCGGCCCGGTGGCGACCGTGGGACTGGCTGCGGAACGTCCGCTCCGAGGCGTGGCGCGAGCAGGCTCCGGCGCCCTTCGTCGTGCTCGAGGGGTGCGGGGCGGGAGCGGCGGCGCTACGGCCGTTCACCGGGACGGCGATCTGGCTGGACTGCCCGCCCGACGAACGGGACCGCAGGTTGCGCGCCCGCGAGGACTGGGCCGGCTACGCCCGATACCGGGAGATCTGGATTGCCCAGGAGCAGGGTCTGCTGAGCTCGGCCGGGGCCGATCTCGTGCTCCCGGCCTGAGTAGCAGGGTGAGGGCCAGGTGGCGGCCCGTGATGCCCTTGCCATTGGGTCACCCGCGGTCGATCGTGGTGGTGGCACGGGCGGTGAGGTGGCCGGATTGATCCGATGGAAGGCGGCCAGCTCGTTGGTCGACGGGACCTGGCCCTCCTCCCGCAGCGACCCGTAGGCGTGCGTCAGCCCGGAAATCTCGGAAAGCCGGGAAGACGCAGGTCAAAGGGTCAGAGACGACGGGCGACGGCCGCGCTCACGCCCGCCGCAGCCCCCGCGAGCACCAGCCCGAGGAGCGCGCCGAACGCCACGGGTGAGGTACCGGCGCCCGCTTCGAGGGCCGCCACGGACGTGCCGACGGGCGGCAGCCACGGCTGCACCCCGGTCACCACCACCACGAACACGGCCACCATCAGGGACCACCCGATCCTGCCGATCACCGGGCGGGCGCAGAGCAGCCCGACGGCGGTGCCGGTGCTCGCACATGCGAGATGGCCGAGAAAACCCTCCATAAGGAGGCCCGGCGGATGCGGATAGCCGGTCGCGACGACCGGCCACACCACGGACAGCAGCGAGAGCACCACGTCGCCGGCCAGCGCGACGAGCAGCGTCCCGGCGGCGACGGGCAGGTGCCCGCCCGAGGCGGCGACGGTCACGGTGCGCTGCACCGGGTCCTCGGTGTTGGCGACGGTCAGCGCCAGCCACGCGGCGATCGGATAGAGCGCGAGCGCGGAGGCGGCCCACGGCGCCGGGGGTGGGCCGGGGTCGCCCCCGAACAACACCGCGAGCACCGCGGCGTACAGGAAGACGGGGATCAGGACGCGCCGGGACCGGATTGCGTCCGCCGCCAGGAACCGCGCGACCGCGAGCGCCCTCATCGGGGCGCGTCCCGGGCGGCGGGCGTGACCGAGAGGATCGAGCAGCCGAGGTCGAGCGCAGCGCGCAACAGGGCGTCACTGCGCCCGACCGGGACGTGCAGGACCAGCCGGTCCCCCGCCGGCGCCGCCCGGACGAACGGGGCGAGCGCGGCCGCCGCCTCGGCGGGGTCCAGCGGGCACCACAGCTCGACGACGACGAGCGGCGCGGGCCCGTTCGGCTGCGGCGGCGAGGGTCGCAGCTCGCCGCCCTGCAGCCGCAGGTGCCGGGCCCGGGGAAGCGCGGCCGCCGTGCCCGTGTGGTCCGTGACCAGTACCGAGGCGCCGTCCTGGGCGGCCGCGGCGACCCGGCCGAGCAGCACCTGGGCGGCCGGGGCGTCGAGCCCGGACCACGGCTCGTCCAGCACGAGGAGGCCGGCGCTGCAGCACAGGGCCTGGGCCAGGCCGATCTTCTGCGCGTTGCCCTTGGACAGTCCGGACATCGGCGTGCGCGTCGACCCGACGAACCCGAGCGCCTCGAGCAGCTCGCCCGCCGACTCCGTCGCCGCCGCGGCGTTCTCGCGGTGCAGCGCGGCGAGGTGCCGCAGGTAGACGGCGGCCGGCATCCGAAGCTGGGCCGGGAACCGGTCCGGCAGGTACCCGACAACCGGGGCCCGCCCCCGCACCCGTCCCGAGGTGGGCCGTGAAGATCCCGCGGCGATCCGCAGCAGGGTCGACTTACCGGAGCCGTTCGGGCCCGCGACGACCACGATCTCCCGCGGTGCGACCGCGAGGTCCACCCCGGCGAGCACCTCGGGGGCGCGGCCGTACCTCTTGTGCACCGCCTCGAGGCGCAGCGCCCCCGGTCGTACCGGCACCGGGGCGAATCAGATCCGGAACTGGATCCGGTCGACGCGCTCGCAGATCGGAGCGAAGAGCTCGGCGCGCACCCGGTTGTGCTCCGCGTCGAGGTCGTAGGCGCGGTAGGCGGCCTCGTCGGGGAGATCCACCGTGCTGGCGAAGCTCGCGTTGCAGTCCCGCAGACCGAGGTCCAGACCCGCGACGACCGGCAGCGGCTCGCCGTCGACCCGGAGCTCCCGGATGCCCTGGACCGCCTTCTCGACGTCCTCGACCGGCACGCCCTCGCGCACGTGCCCGACCACCGCGTTGCGGATCATCTTCTCTGCGCTCCTCGATCCCGGGAAACCGGGGATCAGGCTGCCACACCCGGCCGGCGGCGGAGCCCAGAGCCCCACGGACCCGCGCGGCCAGCTCGGTCAGGCCGAACGGCTTGAGCAGCAGGCCGTCCACCCCCACCGCGGCCGCGGTGCGTCGGGTCAGGGCGTCGTCCCGCGCGGTCAGCAGGATGACCGGCACCCGCTCCCCGCGTTCCCGCAGGGCCCGGACCAGCCCGAACCCGTCGAGCCGGGGCATCTGCAGGTCGGTCAGGACGAGGTCGGGGGACCGCGGGGTAGGCATTCAGCACGGGGACGTCGTCCACGACGAGCAGGTGCGGCCTCGTCCGGCCGGGGGCGGTGCCGTTGCCGCAGCTGGTGACCGGGATCGTGCTCGCCGCCGGGGCGATGCTGGGTCCGGCCGCCCACGGCTTCGCCCCGGCCTGATGATCGAGCAGAGCGGCGTCGGCGCGCTCCCGATCTGGGCGCCGGCCTGCGCCGCCGCCCTGGTCACCGGCTACCTGCTGGCAGCCCGGATCCCGATCGGGATCGTTCAGGCGGGCCGGTAGCGGGAGACGACCACCTGGCCGTCGCACACCTGGGACTCCTCGAGCCGCAGCGTGAACCGGCCCTCGGCCGGCGGCAGGAACGGCTTCCCGCCGCCCAGGACGACGGGGTGCACGCCCACGTGCACCTCGTCGACGAGGCCGCGGTCCATCAGGCTCGCCGCGAGCCCGGACCCGCCCATGAGCAGGATGTCCCCGCCGGGCCCGGCCCTGAGCTCGTCGACCTCCACCGCGAGGTCCCGGCCGATCACGCGGGCGCCGTGCTCCGCGTTCTCCAGGGTCCGGGACGCGACGACCTTCGGCATCGCCCGCCACTTCGGCGCGTACGCCAGATCGTGCGGGTCGTCGGACATCGACTCGGCGTGCGGCCAGAAGGACGCCATCATCTCCCAGACCACGCGGCCGTAGAGGAGTGTGGTCGCGCGCTCGTCGAGCCCGAAGGAGTAGGCGGAGAGCTCCGGCCCCATCAGCGGCCAGTCGAACTCGCCCTTCGGGCCCTCGACGAACCCGTCGAGCGAGGTGTGGACGAAGTGCACGATCTTCCGCATGGCGGTCTCCCCGGTGGGTGGGCGGCCCTGGCGGGCGCCGTCACGCAGTGGTCGGAGCCGGACCGTCGCGCTCGACATCCGGGTTCGAGAAAGAGGTGTCAGAGATCCCCGCGGCGGCTGACCAGCGTCGCCGCGATCGTCGCCAGCTTGACGTTGAGGGACTGGGAGGCCGCGCGCAGGACGTCGAACGCCTCCGTCGCCGAGATCCCGCGGCGTTCCATCAGGATGCCCTTCGCCTGGCCGATCACGTCCCGGCTCTGCAGCGCGACCCGCAGCTGTGCGGCTTCCAGGTCCGCGGCCGAGCAGGCCTCGGTGGCGGCCAGGGCGGTCGACGCGTGCGCGGCCAGGACCAGCGCGACGTCGCGGTCCGCGTCGTCGAGCCCGCCCACCGACAGCGAGTACAGGTTCAGCGCCCCCATCCGTGGCGCGTCACCCTGCGGGAACAGCCCGACGGCGAGCACGCCGCGCGCCCCCAGCTCGACGGCCGCGGGCCCGTACCGCGGGAAGTCCGGAGCGTCGGCGAGGTCCCGCTCGAAGACGAGCCCGAAGCCCTGCTTGCGGGTCGCCGCCACGCACGGGCCCTCGTCCATCTCGTACTGCAGCTCGTCGAGCCGGGTCGCGAGCGGATCCGTCTCGACAGGGGTGCGGAAGCCCTCGTCGGGGTCCCGCATCGTCACACTGACGAGATCGGCCCCGGGGACGATCTCCTTGGTGGCGCGGACGACCCGGTCCAGCACCTCCGCGACGGTGTCCGCGGCCAGCAACGCCTCGGACAGCACGACGAACTGCTGCGCGAGCGGCCCGAGACGCGTCCCGTCCAGACCCCGGGAGGGGCCGTCGGCCAGGGCCGGTTCCCATTCCGCGACGAACCGCTGCCTGTCGTCCGCCCACTCCTGCTCCGTGGTCACGCGGTGGTCTCCATCCGTTCGTCGCCGACCGGGAATCGTGACCGACCTCCCGGGTCACGGCAACCCCGATCCTCCCGTGATACTGCCCGCATGCTGGTGCGAACGGTCGGTGTCGAGGAGGAGTTCCTGCTGGTGAATCCCGAGACTGGACGGCCGGTGGCCCTCGCGGGCGCGGTCCTCCGGTCGGCGGACGAACCCGACGGCGAGACCGAGGAGCTCACCGGCGAGCTGCAGAACGAGCAGATCGAGACCGGGACCCGGCCGGTCCGCACCCTCACGGAGCTGGGCAAGGAGCTGCGGACGGCCCGGGCGGCGGCCAGGGAGGCCGCCGGCGCCGTCGGGGTCGCGGTGGCCGCGTTGGCGACGTCACCCCTGGCCGTCGAGCCGTCGGTGTCGCCGACGCCGCGGTACCGGGCGCTGGCCGAGCGCTTCGGCATGACCGTCGACGAGCAGCTGACCTGCGGGTGCCACGTGCACGTCGCGGTCGACGGGGACGAGGAGGGCGTCGCGGTCCTGGACCGGATCCGGCCCTGGCTCGCACCGCTGCTCGCCGTGACGGGCAACTCGCCGTTCTGGCAGGGCCGGGACTCGGGGTACGCGAGCTTCCGCGGCGAGGTCTGGCAGCGCTGGCCGTCCGCGGGCGGGTACCAGACGTTCGGGTCGGCCGCCGGTTACCGCGCGGTCGTCGAGGAGATGCTCGGCACGGGCACGATCCTGGACGAGGCGATGCTCTACCTCGACGCCCGGCTCTCGGCGCAGCACCCGACCGTCGAGATCCGGGTGGCGGACGTGTGCCTGGACCCGGACGACGCGGTGCTGCTCGCGGCGCTCGTCCGCGGGCTGGTCGAGACGGCGGCGCGGGACTGGCGCGCGGGCGTCCCGGCGGACGACGTCCGGACCGAGGTGCTGCGGCTGGCGTCCTGGCGGGCCGCCCGGTCCGGGGTCGAGGAGGATCTCCTGCTGCCCGGGGTGTGGCGTCCGGCGCCGGCCGTCGAGGTGCTCGACGCGCTGGTCGGGTACGTGCGGGAGGCCCTGGAGGACGCCGGGGACCTCGACGACGTGCGGGTGCTCCTCGGCGCGGTGCTGGGCCGGGGCACGGGGTCCCGGACGCAACGCGAGGTGGCCGGGCACGAGGGGGACCTGGCCGCGGTGGTCGCCGAGGCGGCGCGAAGGACCTGAGCGGGCCGCGCCCCGCGCCTCAAGGCGCGCGGTGCGTGCCGATGTAGCCCTTGCGGGCCCGCAGGCGCCGCACCACCAGCCACGCGATCCCCACGAGCACGAGCGCGAGGACCACGTACGAGGCCGGGCCCATCGCGCTCTCGACCTGGTCCCAGTTCTCCCCCAGGTACCAGCCCAGGCCGATGAACACGGCGTTCCAGACACCGCTGCCGATCGCGGTGAGCGCGGTGAACCGCCACAGCGGCATCCGCGCGAGCCCGGCCGGGATGGAGACGACGCTGCGGATCAGCGGCACGCACCGGCCCAGCAGGACGATCTTGCCGCCGTGGGACTCCATGAGGGAGCGGCCGCGTTCGAGGTCCTTCTGGCTGGAGAGGATGAACCAGCGCTTGCCGGACAGCGCGTACACGCGTTCGTAGCCGAGCAGCGCCCCGACCGCGTAGAGGACGAGCGCGCCCAGCACGGACCCCGCAGTCGCGGCCGGCCAGACCCACCACAGGTCCAGCATCCCCGTCCGCGCCCGGAACCCGGCCAGCGGCAGGATCAGCTCGGAGGGGATGGGCGGGATCACGTTCTCCAGGAAGATCAGGAACCCCACCCCGGGGGCACCGAGACGGTCGACGATCGAGAAAATCCAGTCGGCCACACCCCGATGGTGCCCGAAACGTCCGACCCGAGACCGCTTTCCGTGAGAGTCCGCACGTGGAGGCAACCCCGGCCGAACGCACGAACGGCACTCTCGCTCAGACCAAGTGAGCAAAAGTGCCGTTCGTGAAGATCAGCAGGGCGCCATTACGCCGCGGCGGTCTCCTTCGCCCGGGCGCGGAGCGACGCCGGGACCTCGAAGCGGGCGCCGTACTTCTGCGCGAACTCGTCGGCGCGGGCGACGAAGCCGGCCACGCCACCGTCGAAGCCCTCGATGTACTGCATGACCCCGCCGGTCCAGGCCGGGTAGCCGATGCCGAAGATCGAGCCGATGTTGGCGTCCGCGGTCGTCATGAGCACGCCCTCGTCGAAGCAGCGCACCGTCTCCAGCGACTCGATGACGAGCATCCGCTCCGAGAGCTCCTTCAGGTCGACGTCGTGGTTCGTCGCCTTGAAGTTCTCCCGCAGCCCCGGCCAGAGGCCGGCCCGCTTGCCGTCGACGTAGGAGTAGAAGCCGGCACCGGAGCTCTTCCCCTTGCGGCCGAACTCGTCGACCATCCGGTCCACGATCACGTCGCCCGGGTGCGGGGTCCAGGTCTGCCCGGCCGCCTCGACCCCCGCCTGGGTCTCCTTGCGGATCTTCTGCGGCAGGGTGAGCGTGAGCTCGTCCATCAGCTGCAGCACCGGTGCGGGGTAGCCGGCCTGCGCCGACGCCTGCTCGATGGTCTGCGGGTCGATGCCCTCGGCGAGCATCGCGATGCCCTCGTTGATGAACGTCCCGATGACCCGGCTGGTGAAGAAGCCGCGGGAGTCGTTGACGACGATCGGGGTCTTGCGGATCCCGAGCGTCACGTCGAAGGCCTTGGCCAGCGTGGCGTCCGAGGTCTGCTCACCGCGGATGATCTCCACGAGCGGCATCTTGTCCACCGGCGAGAAGAAGTGCAGGCCGATGAAGTCCGCGGGCCGGTCGATGCCGGCGGCGAGCTCGGTGATCGGGAGGGTGGAGGTGTTCGAGCACAGCAGCGCGTCCGGCTCGACGACCTTCATCGCCTCGCGGAAGACCTCCTGCTTGAGCGCGACGGACTCGAAGACCGCCTCGATGACGGTGTCGCAGCCGGCAAGGTCGTTGTAGTCGTCGGTCGGGGTGATGCGCCCGAGCAGCGCCTCACCCTTCTCGGCGGTGACCTTGCCGCGCTTGACGCCCTTGGCGACCAGGCCCTCGGAGTACGCCTTGCCCTTCTCGGCCGCCTCCAGCGAGACGTCCTTGAGCATGACCTCCCAGCCGGACTGGGCGCAGACGTAGGCGATGCCCGCGCCCATCATCCCGGCGCCGAGGACGGCGACCTTGCGCGGCGTGTACTTCTCGTGGCCGTCCGGGCGGGACTTGCCGCCGTTGATGGCCTGCAGGTCGAAGAAGAACGCCTTGGTCATGTTCGTCGAGACCTGGCCGGTGACCAGGTCGACGAAGTAGCGCCCCTCGATCCGCAGCGCGGTGTCGAAGTCCACCTGCGCACCCTCGACCGCGGCCGAGAGGATGTTGCGCGGAGCCGGCATCGGCGCGCCCTTGAGCTGCTTGCGCAGGTTCGCGGGGAACGCCGGCAGGATGGCCGCCAGCTTCGGGCTGGCCGGGGTGCCACCGGGGATCTTGTGGCCGGGGGTGTCCCAGGGCTGCTTGGCCTCCGGGTTCGCGGCGATCCAGGCCTTCGCCTTCTGCAGCATCTCCTCGGGGGTCGAGGCGAGCTCGTCGACGATCCCGATCTCCAGCGCCTTGGCCGGCTTGTGCCGCTGGCCCTGCGCGAGGACCTGCATGAAGCCGTTCGCAATGCCGAGCATGCGCGTGATCCGGGTGACGCCGCCGCCACCGGGCAGCAGGCCCAGGGTGACCTCGGGCAGGCCGTAGACCACACCCTTCCCGTCGAGGCCGATGCGGTGGTGCGTGGCCAGGCCGATCTCCAGGCCGCCGCCGAGCGCGGTGCCGTTCATCGCCGCGACGACGGGCTTGCCGAACGTCTCCAGCCGGCGCAGCTGCGCCTTGACCTCGGTGACGTTCTCGAACAGCGCCGGGGCGTCCTCGGCCGTCGCCTTGACCAGCGCGTCCAGGTCACCGCCGGCGAAGAAGGTCTTCTTCGCGGAGGTGATGATCACACCGGAGATCTCGTCCTTCGCCGCCTCGAGCTCGGCGAGGACGGCGTCCATGCCCGCCTTGTAGCGGTCGTTCATCGTGTTGGCGCTGCGGCCCGGGTCGTCGAGCGTGACGATCGCGATCCCGTCGGAGTCCTTCTCCCAGCGGACTGCCTTCTCGGTCACTGCCATTCCCCTCAGACTCGCTCGATGATGGTCGCGATGCCCATGCCGCCGCCGACGCACAGGGTCGCCAGGCCGCGCTGCAGGTCCCGGCGCTCCAGCTCGTCGAGCAGGGTGCCGAGGATCATCGCGCCGGTGGCGCCGAGCGGGTGGCCCATGGCGATGGCGCCGCCGTTGACGTTGGTCTTGTCGTGGGAGATCTCCATGTCGCGCATGTAGCGCAGCGCGACGGCGGCGAACGCCTCGTTGATCTCGAAGAGGTCGATGTCGTCGACGGTCAGGCCGGCCTTGGCCAGCGCCTTGCGGCTGGCCGGCGCGGGACCGGTGAGCATGATCGTCGGGTCCGCGCCGGAGAGCGCGGTGGCGACGATCCGGGCGCGCGGGGTGATGCCCGCGGCCTTGCCCGCCGCCTCGCTGCCGATCAGGCAGAGCGACGCGCCGTCGACGATGCCGGAGCTGTTGCCGGCGTGGTGCACATGGTCGATCTTCTCGATCCAGTGGTAGCGCTGCAGTGCGACGGCGTCGAACCCGCCGGACTCGCCCATCATCTCGAAGGACGGCTTGAGGCCGGCCAGGCTGTCCAGCGTCGCGCCCGCGCGGATGAACTCGTCGTGGTCCAGGATCGGCAGGCCGTTGCGGTCCTTCACCGGGACGACGGACTTGGCGAAGTAGCCGTTGGCCCACGCCTTCGCCGCGCGCGCCTGGGACTCGACGGCGAACGTGTCGACGGCCTCGCGGTCGAAGCCCTCGATCGTCGCGATCAGATCCGCGCCGATGCCCTGCGGGACGAAGCCCGTCTGGTAGCTGGTGTCCGGGTCCATCGCCCAGGCGCCGCCGTCGCTGCCCATCGGGACGCGGGACATGGCCTCGACGCCACCGGCGAGGACGAGCTCCTCCATGCCGGAGCGGACCTTCTGCGCCGCGGTGTTCACGGCCTCCAGGCCGGAGGCGCAGAAGCGGTTGAGCTGCACGCCGGCGACGGTGTGCGGCAGGCCTGCGGCGATGGCGGCGGTCTTGGCGATGTCACCGCCCTGGTCGCCGATCGGGGACACGACGCCGAGGACGACGTCGTCGATCGTGTTCGTGTCCAGCTCCGGGAACCGGTTGCGGATCTCGTCGATCAGACCCACGACCAGCGACACCGGCTTGACCTCGTGCAGCGAGCCCGAGGCCTTGCCTCGGCCGCGCGGGGTGCGGATGGCGTCGTAGACGTACGCCTCGGGAATCTCGCTCATGCGAACCTCTCGTCTGCGTCGGCGGACCGGCCGGGCACCGCGACAGCGGCGCCCGTGGCCCCTACCCCTTTGTTACAGCAGCACTGTCACATAGGTCAAGAAATGTCGTAGCCTGGCCCCCATGGACCCCGAGCCGACGGCCGAGCTGCTGACGATCGACCAGCTGGCCGAGCGCACCGGCGTCACGGTCCGGAACATCCGCTTCTACTCGGGTCGTGGACTGCTCCCGCCGCCGCGACTGCGCGGGCGCACCGGCCTGTACGGGCCGGACCACATCGCCCGGCTCCAGCTCGTCGGCGAGCTGTCGGCCCTGGGATTCACCCTGTCGGCGATCGAACGTCACCTCGAACGGGTGCCGCACTCGGCCGGACCCGAGGAGCTGGCGCTGCAGCTCGCGCTGCTCACCCCGTGGGCGCCGGAGCCGCTCGAGGAGGTCGAGCGCAAGGAGCTGGACCGGCGGGCGGGCCGCGTGCTCGACGACGCGGACGTCGAGAAGCTGGTGGCGTTCGGCGTCGTTCAGCATCTCGACGACGGCCGGGTGCGCCTGCAGGGCCCCGGCGCGCTGGCCGCCGGGCTGGACTCCCTGGACCACGGCCTGCCCGCGGACTTCTGGCAGCGCTCGCACGAGGTGATCGAGCAGCACACGGCCGCGCTGGCGGAGGACCTGATGAAGCTGTTCCAGGACCAGGTCCTGCAGCCCTACCGCGACGCGGGCCGCCCGGCCGAGGAGCGGACCCGCCTCGCCGCGGCGCTGTCGCACCTCAAGCCGGTGACCGTGCAGGGCGTCGTGACGGCGTTCGGGCGGGCGGTGAACCGGAACATCCGCGAGCGGGTGGACACCGAGAAGGAGCCCGGCGACGCGGCGGGCTGAGCCGGACGCGCCCCTCCCGTCGAAGGCCTCGTAGGGTCCGCGCATGACCTTCACGCACCCGGTCAACGTCCGCTACCTGGAGGTCGACCAGCAGGGCGTCGTCTTCAACGGCTGGTACCTCGCGTACTTCGACGACGCGATGACCGCCTTCCTCGCCGACCGCGGGCTCCCCTACACCTCCATGACGGACGCGGGCTACGACGTCCAGCTCGTCCGCTCGGAGATCGACTGGAAGGCCGGCGTCGGCTGGGGTGACGACGTGCGGATCGCGGTCTCGACGTCCCGGATCGGCCGGACCAGCTTCGCCCTGGACTTCGAGGTGCGGAGGCACTCGGGCGAGTCCTACGCCGTCACCTGCCTGGGCCGGACCGTCTACGTGGTGATCGCGGTGGACGGCTCGGGCAAACGCGAGATCCCGGACGTGATCATGAAGGCCCTGGGGGACCCGCTCCCCCTCCTCCCCGCCTGACCCCTCCCACCCCTTCCCGCGTTGTGCCTCCACAACGCTGATTTCGAGGCCTGATACGCGCGTTGTGGGTCCACAACGCAGGGAGGTCGTTGCGTTTGCGCGGATAGTGGACACCGCCGCTATCCGATAGTTACAGTATCCACCATGCGGGTGTCCGATTTGAGCACCGTGGCGGGGGTCCCCGTCGCGACGATCAAGTACTACCTCCGCGAGGGCCTCCTCCCGCGCGGCGAGACCACGACCTCGGCGAACCAGGCCAGCTACGGGCAGGCGCACGTCCGCCGGCTGACCCTGATCCGCTCGCTCGTCGACGTGGGCGGCCTGTCGATCTCCGCGGTCCGCAAGGTCCTCGCCGCGATCGACGACCCGGACGTCCCGCTGCACGAGATGCTCGGCGCCACGGTCGGGACGGTCACGCCCGGCGCCGGCGCCACGGAGCACGACGAGTACCGCGCGCAGGCGGTGGCGGAGATCGGCCGCGTCGTCGACGCGCGGGGCTGGCGGGTCTCGGCGGACGCGCCCGCCAGGGACGCGGCGGTCGACGTCCTGGCGGCGATGCACCGCGTCGGCGGCGAGCGGCTGGCCACGGTGCTCGATGCCTACGTCCGGGCCGTCGAGCTGGTCGCGGAGGCGGACCTGGACACGGTCTCCGCGGTCCCCGACCGGGACGTCCGCGCCGAGACCGCGCTCGTCGGCACGGTCCTCGGGGACCACCTGCTCGCCGCCCTGCGCCGGCTCGCGCAGGAGCACGTGTCCGCCACCCGGTTCACCCCTCCTCCTCCGGAGACACCATGACCACCACCGGGACGTCGTCCGCCCTCCGCACCGCCTTCGGCTGGCACCGCCCGCTGATGACCCTGGCCGCCGCGATGACCGCGCTGATCGTCGCCGGGGTCGTCGGCATGGTCGCCGACGAGCGGGTCCTCACCGGCCTGCCGATCTGGGACAAGCCCACCAAGTTCGCGATCTCCGTCCTGATCTACGCAGTGACCTGGGCGTGGCTGATCGCGGTCGTCCGCGACGCGCTCCCGGGCCGCCCGTCCCGCCTCGGGCACCGGGCCGGCACCGTCGCGGCCGTGATGCTCGGCGTCGAGATGGTGATCATCGTGACCCAGGTGGTCCGTGGCGAGACCAGCCACTTCAACACCACCACCCCGTTGAACGCCGCGCTGTGGAGCGTCATGGGCCTCTCCATCGCCGTCGTCTGGGTCGCGACGCTCTCCGTGACGGCGCAGCTCTTCCGGGTCCGCGGGCTCGATCCCGCCCGCGCCCGGGCGATCCGGGCCGGAGCCGTGCTCGCCGTGGTCGGGATGGCGCTGGGCTTCCTGATGACGTCCCCGACCGCCGCGCAGATGGCGGGGGACACCGGGATCGTCGGCGCCCACACCGTCGGGCTCGCGGACGGCGGCCCCGGGCTCCCGCTGCTCGGCTGGAGCACGGTCGGCGGGGACCTGCGGATCCCGCACTTCGTGGGCATGCACGCGTTGCAGGCGATCCCGCTGGTCCTGGTCGCGCTCGAGCTGCTGGCGGTGCGCGTCGCCGTCCTGCGGAGCCCCGAGGTGCGTCGCGGCCTCGTGGGCGTCGCCGCGGCCGGTTTCGCCGCCGTGCTGGCGCTGCTCACCTGGCAGGCGCTGCGCGGGCAGTCGGTCGTGGCGCCGGACGCGCTGACGGTGTCCGTCTTCGGTCTGATCGTGGCCGGGACGGCCGCCGGCTCGGTCCGCGCACCGCGGCTCGTGTCCGCCTGAGTTCACCCTCGGCGAACCGTCCCAGGTCGGCGGTCGTGGCCCGATTCGCCGTGAGCGAATCGGGCCACGGGCGCGCACGGGCCCGCCTAGCGTCGGTGGGGACAGCAGGATCCGACACCGTCAGGAGCCTCCGATGCCCACCCCAGCCCCGACCGCCGACCTCGCCGACTCCGTCTTCGAGCGCCTGCTGCGGCACCGGATCGTCGTGCTCGGCCAGGAGGTCGACGCCGCGATCGCCAACCGGATCGCCGGCCAGATGCTGCTGCTGGCCGCCGAGGATCCGGACGCGGACATCTCCCTCTACATCAACTCGCCCGGCGGCTCGGTGCCGGACGGGATGGCCGTCTTCGACACGATGCGCTTCATCCCGTGCGACGTCGCCACCTACGCGCTGGGGATGGCCGCCTCGATGGGGCAGTTCCTGCTGTCGGCCGGAACGCCGGGCAAGCGCTACGCGTTGCCGCATACGAAGATCCTGATGCACCAGCCGTCCGCGGGCGTGGGCGGCAGCGAGTCGGACATCCGCATCCAGGCGGAGCTGTTCCGCCGGCACAAGGAGGAGATGGCGGGGTTGATCGCCGAGCACACGGGCCAGACCCCGGAACGGATCATGGCGGACTTCGACAGGGACCGGTGGTTCTCCGCGCAGGAGGCCCTGGCATACGGTTTCGTGGACCAGGTGGTCGCACGTGCAGGAGAGGTGACGCCGCAGTGAGCGGTTATTCGAGGCCCCAGTCGACCCAGATGCCGCAGTCGCGCTACGTGCTGCCCTCGTTCGTCGAGCGCACGAGCAACGGCACGCAGGAGACCAACCCGTACAGCAAGCTCTTCGAGGAACGCATCATCTTCCTCGGCGTGCAGATCGACGACGCGTCCGCGAACGACGTGATGGCGCAGCTGCTCACGCTCGAGTCCATGGACCCGGACCGCGAGATCAGCATCTACATCAACTCGCCCGGCGGCTCGTTCACGTCGCTGATGGCGATCTACGACACGATGCAGTTCGTCCGGCCGGACATCCAGACGGTCTGCCTCGGCCAGGCCGCGTCCGCCGCCGCCGTACTGCTGGCCGCGGGGACGCCCGGGCGCCGGCTCGCCGTGCCGAACGCGCGGGTGCTGATCCACCAGCCGTCGATGGGCGGGTTTCGCGGGCAGGTCTCGGACCTGGAGATCCAGGCGAAGGAGATCACCCGGATCCGCACGCAGATGGAGCAGGCGCTCGCCCGGCACACGGGCCGCACCCCCGAGCAGATCCACGCCGACATCGACCGGGACCGGATCCTCACCGCCCCCGAGGCGGTCGAGTACGGGATCGTGGACGAGCTCATCCAGAGCCGCAAGCTCTCGCTCGTGAAGTGACGTCGTGCCCGGTGGGGGCGTCGAGGCGCTCCCACCGGGCTCGCGGTCAGCCGGGAAACCTGGGGTTCAGCGCGTCGGCACGGCGGCGCAGGTCGCGCACGGTCGCGATGTCGTCGTCGACGTCCGCGACGTCCGCGGGGAGACGCGCCAGCCCGTCGACCGCGGCCTTGGCGGACGTGAGTTGCGCCGCCGCGTCCTCTTCCATCCGGTTGAACGCCGCGGCCGTGTCCCGGCGGAGTTGCGTGTTCGCCGCACGTGCCGCGTCCCGGACCTGCTTGCCCAGCGCCATCTGGAACTCGTCGACCATCCCCCGCACTGCCGTGCGGGCCTCACCGCGCCGCCGGTCGAGGCCCCGTTTGCGCTCGCCGCTGAGCGCGGCACCCCCCAGCGCCAGCGCGCCGACCCCGGCCCCCACCGCCAGCGCCCAGCCGGGCACCTGGAACCCGAGCAGGCGCGTGCCCACGACGGCCATCATGATCCCGCCGTACGACGGCATGACGACGGTGAGCAGCCGGGCGGGGATCGGGGCACGCCCGGCCCCGGAGGGCCGCGGATCCGACAACCCGGCCACCAGCTCGCTCGGCGACTGCAGCGGCAGGTCCGGGACGGGCAGCGGCACGGGGAGCTCGAGCACCTCCACCAGCCGGTCCGCGACGGACCGGACACCGTCACGCACCCCGGTATAGGTCTGCTCGGCCTCGGCGATCAGCCGCGTGCGGAGCTGGTCGGCGAGCTGCTCGGCGTCCTTCGCCGGGTCGAGGGTCCCGAGGGCCCGCTCCGTCTCGGCGAGCACCCCGCGGGAGCGGGTGCGCAGCACGAACTCGCTGTCCGAGGTCAGGCCCGCGAACCCGTCGCCGAGGATCTGCGGCCACTCGCGGGACAGGCCGCGGGCCCGTTCCACGCGCTGCCGGGCGCGGGCCAGTTCGGCGCGCAGGCGGGCGGCGCGGGCGGGATCGGCGAGGACCTCACGCCGGTACCGCAGATCCGACGCGAGCGAGTCCAGCGCCCGGCAGAGCTCCGTCGCCGTGGCCCGCAACGCCCCGACCCGGGCCCCGTCCGTGCGGGCCGTGGTCAGCGCCCGGCGGGCGGCGTCGAGCCGCTCGAGCAGGTCCGGCCGGTCGTTCGCGGCGGCCCCGGCGAGCGCGCTGCCCAGCAGATCCAGCGCCTGGTCGACGGGCGGGCGCACTGGGTCCTGCGAGGCGGCCAACCGCTTCCTCCTCCGGCTGTGACGAGGCGCGCCCGGACACGGCGGAGCCGGACGACCATCGCAGGGGAGGTTAGGCGAGGGACGTCCGGGGCGGAAAGAGGAACGGCCGGCCCACGAGTGGTCTCGTGAGCCGGCCGTGATCCCCCGGAGCGGGTCCGGAGCGTCGTCGCCGATCAGTGGTGGACGGGCTGGTGGCTGTAGTCGTGGGAGGAGTGGTCCTCGTGGTGCTCGTGGCCCTTGTCGTCCCAGTCCTTGTCGTCCCAGCTCTTGTCGTCCCAGTCGTTGGAGTGCTTGTCGTTCCAGTCGTGGTTGTTCCAGTCGTGGTCGTCGTCCCAGCGCTTGTCCTCGTGGCTGTTCTTGTCCCAGTCGTGGCTGTCGTGGTGCTCGTTGTCGTGGTGGTTGTCGTTGTGGTGGTTGCTGTTGTGGTTGCTCTTGAAGTCCGGCATCGGGTGCTCCTCGGGGTTTCGGGTGGTTCCTTGTTGAGGAGAACTCTGCTCCGGCAGCGACCCCACGACGACCGAGTACGCCCTACACCTGCACGCGATCACCCCCGGATCGCGGTAGGGAGAACCCCACCCCGGCACGCCCTCGGAGCCGGTGATCACCGTGCTCGCGGCTGTCGGTGGCGACACGTAGCCTCTTCCGCCGTGGAGCTCATCCGGATGTCCTGCTGTGATTTCACCTGGGTGGGTGCCGATCGGGCTCACTGCTGCGCCCGCACCGGCGGCTGTTCCCAGGTCTTCGACGACGTGTTGCTCTTCGACACCCACCGGAGCCGCGACCAGTGCCTCGATCCGGCGACGCTGGACCTCGGGCGCACCCGCAACGGCATCTGGATCCGTCCCGTCGACGCCGTTGAGGCTGGTGGAGGCGCCGCCCCGGGCCCGAAGGGATCCCCCCCGTCCGCCGCACGACATGGCGGGACGCGCGTGAAAGGCTCACGGGGACAGGGCAGGATCGACCCGACTGCCGTGCGGACGAGCGCACGGCGCTCACCGACGAGATGACTGGAGTGGAACGGTAATGGCGCAAGAGGTCCGCGGAGTCGTCGCGCACAGCAAGGGCAAGCCGGTCTCCGTCGAGACGATCGTGATCCCGGATCCGGGGCCGGGTGAGGCCGTCGTGCAGATCCAGGCATGCGGCGTCTGTCACACCGACCTGCACTACCGCGAGGGCGGGATCAACGACGAGTTCCCGTTCCTGCTGGGCCACGAGGCCGCCGGGATCGTCGAGTCCGTCGGCGAGGGTGTCACCGAGGTCGCGCCGGGGGACTTCGTCATCCTGAACTGGCGCGCCGTCTGCGGGCAGTGCCGCGCGTGCCGCAAGGGCAAGCCCTGGTACTGCTTCAACACCCACAACGCCACGCAGAAGATGACGCTCAAGTCGGGTCAGGAGCTCTCCCCCGCGCTGGGGATCGGCGCGTTCTGCGAGAAGACCCTCGTCGCGGCCGGGCAGTGCACCAAGGTGAACCCGGCCGCGAAGCCGCAGGTCGCGGGCCTGCTCGGCTGCGGCGTGATGGCCGGGATCGGTGCGGCGATCAACACCGGCGGCGTGGGCCGCGGGGACTCCATCGCCGTCATCGGCTGCGGCGGGGTCGGTGACGCGGCCATCGCCGGCGCCGAGCTGGCCGGCGCGACCACGATCATCGCCGTGGACCGGGACCCGCGGAAGCTGGAGTGGGCCAAGGGCTTCGGCGCCACGCACACCGTCAACGCCGCCGAGACCGACCCGGTCGAGGCGATCAAGGAGGCCACCGGCGGGTTCGGCGCGGACGTCGTCGTCGACGCGGTCGGCCGCCCGGAGACCTGGAAGCAGGCGTTCTTCGCCCGGGACCTCGCCGGCACCGTCGTCCTGGTCGGCGTCCCGACCCCGGACATGACCGCCCCGGAGATTCCGATGATCGAGTACTTCGGCCGGGGCGGGTCGCTGAAGTCGTCCTGGTACGGGGACTGCCTGCCGAGCCGGGACTTCCCCGCGCTGGTGGACCTGCACCTGCAGGGCCGGCTGCCGCTGGAGAAGTTCGTCTCCGAGGAGATCGGGCTCGACGACATCGAGTCCGCGTTCGAGAAGATGCACCGTGGTGACGTGCTGCGTTCGGTGGTGGTCCTGTGACCCCGCCCGGACCCGTCGGCCACGTCGTCACCTCCGGCACGTTCTCCCTGGACGGGGGCACCTGGGACGTCGACAACAACGTCTGGGTGGTCGGTGACGAGAACGAGGTGATCGTCATCGACGCCGCGCACGATCCGGAGAAGATCGCCGCCGCGATCGGCGGACGCCGCGTCGTCGCCGTCGTGTGCACCCACGCCCACGACGACCACGTCAACCAGGCGCCCACACTCGCGGACAGGTTCGACGCGCCGATCCTGCTCAACCCGGCCGAGGCGCCGCTGTGGGAGATGACCCACCCGGACCGCGCGCCGGACCAGGACCTCACCGACGGCCAGGTGATCACGGCGGGCGGCATCGAGCTGCGCGCCATGGTCACCCCCGGCCACTCGCCCGGCTCGACGTGCCTCTACGCGCCCGAGCTGAAGACCGTGTTCACCGGGGACACCCTGTTCCAGGGCGGCCCCGGCGCGACGGGCCGGTCCTACTCGAGCTTCGACACGATCATCGACTCGATCCGGACAACCCTGCTGACCCTGCCCGGGGACACCACCGTCCGGACCGGGCACGGGGACTCGACCACCATCGGCGGCGAGGCCCCCCACCTCGACGAGTGGATCGCGAAGGGGCACTAGCCCTGTGCGCGGGAAACGCCGCCCTAGCGACGTTTCCCGCGCACGACCCGCGAGGTGAACGGGACCGCCAGGAACAGCACCGCGGCGGCCAGAGCGAACGCCGCGCGGAAGCCGAAGGGCTCCGCGACGGCGCCGAGCCCGGTCGCGCCCACGCCCGTCCCGGCGTCGTAGGCGATGTTCCACACCGCGCTCGCGGTGCCGTAGCGCCCGGAACCGCCCGCCGCGAACAGGGCGACGAGCGCGTCGTTCTGCACCAGCCCGAATCCGATCCCGACGAGCGCCGCGCCGACGACCAGCAGCACCGGGGAGTCGCCCCCCGCCGCGACGACCTCGCCGACCATCCCCGCCGCCGCGATCGCCGCGCCGACCGGGAGCAGCCGCCCGGCCTCGCCGCGACGGTCCACGATCTCCCCGGCCAGACCGCGCCCGAGCAGGCCGCCCAGCGCCGTCCCGAAGAGCGCGAGCGGCACCGCGACGAGCGAGCCGGGCGCGACGAGCGGCAGGAACGTCACGATCCCGCCCTGGGCCGTGGAGCAGGCCAGCATCGCGAGCACGGGGGCGACCGCCCGTCGTCGGAAGGTTCCGTCGGGTTCGGCCTCCGCCGCGGTCCGGTGCGGTTCGGCGGGCCGGGCCGCACCCGTCCGCAGGAACGCCACGCACACCAGCCCGGCCAGCGGCGCGATCCCCGCGGCGAGGAAGACGCCGTCGAATCCCAGGAGGTCGACGACGGCGACGCCCGCGGGCAGCAACGCGAGCTGCGGGATCCCGACGGCGTAGCCGTACCGGGCCGACGCGCGGCCGTGCTCGGCGGGCGGCACCAGCTCGGCGACGACCGCGCTGCCCGCCACCGTCAGCAGCCCGAACCCGAGCCCCCGGACCGCCGAGAGGGCCAGCACCGGCGGCAGGTCCGGGGAGAGCAGCAGCAACGGCGTCGGCGCGCCGAGCAGCAGCAATCCGGCCGCGAGCACCGGCCGGTGCCCGAACCGGCGCAGCAGCGCGGGGACGGCGAGCTGGGTGGCGACGGTGGCGGCCATCAGCACGCCGGTCGTCACGCCCGCACCGAACTCGCCGGACCCGCCGCGCGCCACCCACAGCGGGACGACCGGGAGAAGCAGCGCGTACCCGCCGAACCCGAGCACCGTGGCCGCGAGGACGAGCCGGAAGGCCGGGGACCTCATGGCCGCCAGGTCCGCTTCTCGGTCACGATCGCCGTCACCAGATCGGCCGGCGTCACGTCGAAGGCCGGGTTCCAGGCGTCGGCGCCGGTGGGGGCCGTCCGCCGGCCGCCGACGGCCAGCACCTCGTCTCCCGCGCGTTCCTCGATCTCGATCTGCGAGCCGTCCGCGGTCGCTGGGTCGACGGTCGACTCGGGCGCCGCGACCAGGAACGGGATCCCGGTCCGGGCCGCGGCGAGCGCGAGCGGATACGTGCCGATCTTGTTGGCGACGTCCCCGTTCGCGGCGATCCGATCCGCGCCGACCACCACCGCGTCCACCAGCCCCCGGGCGACGATCGAGGCCGCCGCCCCGTCGACGACCATCCGGTGCGGCACCCCCAGCTCGGCGAGCTCCACGGCGGTGATCCGCGAGCCCTGCAGCAACGGCCGGGTCTCGTCCGCGACCACCAGCGCCAGCCGGCCGTCCGCGTGCAGGTCCCGGACCACCCCGAGCGCCGTGCCCCACTCGACACAGGCCAGCGCCCCGGCGTTGCAGTGCGTGTGGATGCGCAGCGGCCGCGGCCCGCAGAGCTCCGCCAGCAGGTCCGCTCCCCGGCGGCCGATCGCATGGCAGGAGGCGATGTCCGCGTCCCGGATCGCGAGGGCCTCGGCGAGCGCGCCGTCGGGACCGGCCGCGTGGGCGCGCTCCACCGCCCACCGCAGGTTGACGGCGGTGGGCCGGGCGGCGGCGATCCGCTCGGCCGCGGCGGCGAGGGCGGCCCCGCGCAGCGTGCGGGCGGCCAGCGCGACCCCGAGCGCCCCGGCCACGCCGAGCGCCGGCGCCCC
>NZ_JAODNI010000090.1 GCF_025465255.1 Pseudonocardia sp. | reverse complement strand
TCGAGGAGGGCATCGAGGGCCTGGTGCACATCTCCGAGCTGGCCGAGCGCCACGTGGAGATCCCGGAGCAGGTCGTGCAGGTCGGCGACGACGCCATGGTCAAGGTCATCGACATCGACCTGGACCGCCGCCGCATCTCGCTCTCGCTGAAGCAGGCGAACGAGGGCATGACGGTCGACACCGAGTTCGACCCGACCCGCTACGGCATGGCCGCCGAGTACGACGACCAGGGCAACTACATCTACCCCGAGGGCTTCGACGTCGAGACCGGCGACTGGCTCGAGGGCTACGACGAGGCCCGCGCCACCTGGGAGAAGCAGTACGCCGAGGCGCACGAGCGCTACGAGCAGCACATGACCCAGATCCGGAAGGCCGCCGAGGCCGAGGCCGAGGCGACCGTCGAGGGCACCGGTGCAGCGAACTACTCCTCGGAGGGCGGTGGCGCCCCCGCGGAGAGCGGTGGCTCGCTGGCCAGCGACGAGCAGCTCGCCGCGCTGCGGGAGAAGCTGTCCGGCGGGGCGTGAGCCCCGGCGGGCGCGGTGGATCGGGTGAAGGCCTGATCTCACGCTCCTGACGTTCCGCCACGGCCCCGGTGACCAGTCGGTCACCGGGGCCGTGGCATGTCCGGGCCACCCCTCGCCCGTGGCATGCCGTATCCGCCCGAAGGTCATGCCGGGTATCGATCAGGGGAACGCAGGATCACGGTTGTGCTGCATTCCGTGACCGAACGGGTGCGTCGCCTGACCTGATCATGAAGTGGCGCTTACGGTTGGTGCGTGCGGTGGGGGGCCAGCCGGCGGTCGAGCGTCGGCATGCGTGGGGTAGTCCTGGGCGTTCTCGTGCTGGTGCTGGCCGGCTGCGGGACGGCCGATGCCGACAATCCCGAGTCCCTACCGGTGCCCACCTTCAGCGAGTCCACCGGTGCCACCGAGAGCGCGGCGGGCGGCGGCGCGGAGAAGCGACTTCCGGACGACTGCGCGAGACTGCTCACCGCGGAGGACTTCGCCGCCCTGGACGCCCGACCGCTCGGGTCCGTGACCCTGCGGACGGTGCGCGGCGTGCCTCAACCGTCGGTGAACCGGACCGAGCGTGTGGCCTGCGGTTACACCGGGACGGCCGGGGGGGCCAAGGGCGGCAGGCTCCTCGACCTCAACGTCGGCCGCTACACCGACGCCGCCTCGGCGTCGAAGCAGTGGCAGCTCAACACGGCCGCCGAGCGGGACGGCTCGCCGTCGCGGGACATCATGCTGGGAAGTGCCTCGGCCGTCCTGGTCGAGCGCTCCTCGGAGACGGTGCTGGCGGTCGTCTACGGGATCGACACGCTGACGTTCATCCTGCCCGCGCCGCAACCGGTGGCCGGCAAGTCCCCCGGGGACCGGCTCGTCGACCTCGCGCTGCGGGTGCTCCCGCAGGTCGGCGCCACCCAGCCCGCCGGGCCGCCGACGACCACGCCGCCACCCGGGGCCACCCCGGCGTCGGACGGCACGCGCGCGCCCGAGCCGAGCGCCGTGGCGGCCCAGAACCGCTGAGGTCGCGCGGCGACCGCCCTGTGTAGCGTGATCGACGTGCTGCGGGTGGGGTTGACGGGCGGGATCGGATCGGGCAAGTCCACCGTCTCGCGACGGCTGGTCGAGCTCGGCGCGGTCCTCGTCGACGCGGACCGGATCGCCCGCGAGGTCGTCGCCGCCGGGACCGAGGGCCTCGCCGCCGTCGTCGAGGCGTTCGGCGAGGAGGTCGTCGGGCCCGACGGCGAGATGGACCGGCCGAGGGTCGCGTCACTGGTGTTCGGGAACTCCGAAGCCCGCAGGACGCTCAACGGGATCGTGCACCCGCTCGTCGGGAAGCGGGCCGCGGAGCTGGTCGCCGAGGCCGGGCCGGACGCCGTGGTCGTGCAGGACAGCCCGCTGCTGGTCGAGAGCGGTATCGCCGCCGCCTCGCCGCTGGTCGTGGTCGTGCACGCGGACGCCGAGGTGCGGGTGTCGCGGCTGGTCGGCAGCCGCGGGATGTCCGAGGAGGACGCCCGCGCCCGGATCGCCGCGCAGGCGACGGACGAGCAGCGCCGCGCCGCCGCGGACGTCTGGCTGGGCAACAACGGGTCCCCGGACGCGCTCACCGCCGCCGTCGACGCGCTGTGGCACGAGCGCCTGCTCCCTTTCGAGGAGAACCTCCGGCTGCGCCGGCCGACCCGGGGCGGTACCCGGCGCCTCGTGGACCCGGACCCGTCCTGGCCTGCGCAGGCGAGCCGGCTCGGGTCGCGCATCGCCGCGGCGGCGGGGGAGAAGGGCCTCGGCGTCACGCACGTCGGCCCGACCGCGGTCCCCGGCCTCCCGGCCGAGGACGTGATCGACCTGCAGCTCGCGGTCGCCTCGGTCGAGGACGCGGAGACGGTCGCGGACGCGCTGGCGGAGGCGGGCTTCCCCGCCTGCGTGCCGATCACGCAGGACGATTCCCGCCGCACGTGCCGGCACGCCTCCGCGGACCCCGGCCGCCCGGCGCTCCTGCACGTGCGGGTCCACGACTCGCCGGGTTGGCGCCAGGCCCTGCTGGTCCGGGACTGGCTGTGCGCGGACGCCGCCGGCAGGGCGGAGTTCCTGGACGCCTGGCGTACCGCGTCGGCGGAGCTCGGCGGGGAGGACGCGTCCCGCTGCGCCGGACGCACGGAAACGTGGTTCGAGACGGTGCTGCCGAGCGCGGAGCGGTGGGCGAAAGAGACCGGATGGTCCCCCGACGACTCGGCCGATGAGCCGGATCACTAGGCCGATCGAGTCAACGGCGAACCTGTAACGGGGTCCTCTCGTTCTTCGAAAGGTAGACAGGGCATCCGTGACGGCCGAGCCCGCGGTCGTACCGAGGGGGACGAACGGTGAGCGCACTGGCCGAGGACGACATCGTCGGCGGGAAGGCGGACGGCGACGCCGTGCGGCTCGCCGACGCTGCCGGACCCGCCGGTGTCGAACCGGACCACGAGGGATGGACGCCTCCGGGGACGGACCTCCGGGGGGACTTCGGGGCTCACTTCGAGGCCCACTACCCGCGACTGGTCGCGCAGCTCTTCGCGATCACGCTGGATTCCGGCGAGGCCCACGAGCTGGTCCAGGAGGCCTACTCGCGCGCTTGGCGCCGCTGGTCCGAGGTCCGCGAGGGCCCGGACCCGGCCGGCTGGGTACGCCGGGTCGCCGTCCGCTCCTCGATGCGCAGCTGGCGGCAGATGCTCTCCCGCGTCGGCCTCCGCTCGCCTCACGTGCCGGACTCCGAGACCGTGGACCCGCGCACGCGGGCCGTGCTCGGCGCCCTGGCCCGGCTCGGCGCGCCCGAACGCCGGTGCATCGTGCTCACGCACATGGCGGGGATGGCACCGACGGAGGTCGCCGCCCTGGAACGCGTGTCGGCCGGCACCGTGGCGGCCCGGCTGTCCCGGGCCCGCGGGGTCGTCGCCGAGGGTATGGCGGATGTATTACCGCAGGTGCTCGGGGTGGATCCCGACGTTCCGCCCGCCCGCGCGGAATACTCGAGCCCGTACGACCGCGGCTACGACTGGACCGACGACGAGGGGACTTCCCGGTGACCAACCCGTACGGACGGGTCTCGGACGAGCTGCGCCGGCTCGACGACGAGCTCGCGGCCGGGGTGACGCTGCCGCCGCTCGACGTCGTGCTGCGGCGCGCGGGCACGCTGACCCGCGCGAGCACCGCCGCGGCCGCCGCCGTGATCACCGTCGGCGGGCTGGGCGGGGTCACCGCGGTCGGGGTCGCCACCGCACCCGCCGCGAACGTGGTCGTCACCGCGCCCGCCGGCGAGGTCCCGGTCACCACCCCGCCCGTCACGACCACGACCACGACGCCGCCGGCGCCGGTCGCAGCGCCGCTCCCGGTGGCGGAGGAGGCCGACCCGGCGACCACGACGCGCCGCACCCCGCGCAGGACCACGACCACGCCGCCGCCGGCCGTCGCGCCCGTGGCCCCGGCGCCGGACCTCACGACGACCTCGCGGCCGACGACGACCAGGACGACCCCGCCGGTCACGAGCTCGAAGCCACCCCCCACCACCACCGAGCCGGACGACGAGGGGACGGAGGAGCCGACGCCGACCTCGTCGGCCACCGCGCTGCCGCCGTCGCCGAGCAGCCAGCCGTCGACGTCGAGCTCCGCGGACGCCTCCCTCGCCTGACCGTCAGCCGGCCGGTCGGATCCCCGATCCGGGGGCACCGCTCCACGTCAGCGCGATGCCCTCGGTCACCAGCCAGGCATCCAGGTCGTGGCCGTGGGCCGCGAGGGCGGCCACGGTCTCGTGCGTGCGGTGCATCGCGTACTCGGCCGCCGCGGCGTCGATCAGGCCGGCGCCGACCGCCTCGACGAACTCGTCGACGTCGAGCACGCGGCTCCACCGCCCGTTGCCGACCACGACGTCCAGGTAGAGGTCGGTGAGCCGCCACACCCCGCCGGGCGCGGGCTCGATCAGGGCGATGTCCAGGTAGAAGTCCTGGTCACGGTGGTGGCCGGGGTTCCAGGACCAGTCGCTCACGCAGATCCCGAGGTCCGGCAGCAACCAGGACTCGATCCAGTGCGCGCTCGCACGGCCCACGATCGCCCGGCTCATGTAGAGGCCGAACGGGGTCTCCCGGTACTCGGCGACCTCGCGGCGCAACCCCTTGTTGTCGATGTTGACGCCGGCCGGCACGTCGAAGGTCTGGATCTTCGGCGGGTGCATCTCGCCGATCCTGCCGGACTTCCCGATCGTGCGGGGAGACTCGCCCGCCGGAAACTGTCGGCGGGGACTCGTACTCTGGAACGCGTGGCATTTGCGACAGAGGTTCCCGGATCGGCGGCCCACCGGGGCGAGCAGACACAGCAGGACACCCCGCTCGCGCACTCCGAGCACCGCCCGGTGGGGGAGATCCCCCGCACCGGCGGCCGTTTCGACGTGGTCAGCGAGTTCGAGCCCGCGGGGGACCAGCCCGCAGCGATCGAGGAGCTCGAGGCCCGGATCAAACGGGGCGAGCAGGACATCGTGCTGCTCGGCGCCACCGGTACCGGCAAGTCGGCCACCACGGCCTGGCTGATCGAGAGGCTGCAGCGGCCCACGCTGGTGATGGCGCCCAACAAGACGCTCGCCGCGCAGCTGGCCAACGAGCTGCGGGACATGCTCCCGAACAACGCCGTCGAGTACTTCGTCTCGTACTACGACTACTACCAGCCCGAGGCGTACATCGCGCAGACGGACACGTACATCGAGAAGGACTCCTCGGTGAACGACGACGTCGAGCGCCTGCGGCACGCCGCCACGCAGAACCTGTTGTCCCGGCGGGACGTCGTGGTCGTCGCCTCGGTGTCCTGCATCTACGGCCTGGGCACCCCTCAGTCGTACCTGGACCGGTCCGTCGAGCTGACGGTCGGGGGCGAGGTCGAGCGGGACGCGCTGCTCCGCGCCCTGGTGGACGTGCAGTACACCCGCAACGACCTCGCGTTCGCCCGCGGCACCTTCCGGGTGCGCGGGGACACCGTGGAGATCATCCCGGCCTACGAGGAGCTGGCGATCCGCATCGAGTTCTTCGGTGACGAGATCGAAGCCCTCTACTACCTGCACCCGCTCACCGGGGACGTCGTCAAGCAGGTGGACCAGGTGCGGATCTTCCCCGCCACGCACTACGTCGCCGGTCCGGAGCGGATGGAGCGCGCGGTCCGGGACATCGAGAAGGAGCTGGAGGAACGGCTCGCCGAGCTGGAGAACCAGGGCAAGCTGCTCGAGGCCCAGCGGCTGCGCATGCGCACCCAGTACGACCTGGAGATGATCCGCCAGGTCGGGTTCTGCTCGGGCATCGAGAACTACTCCCGGCACATCGACGGCCGCGGCGCCGGCACGGCGCCCGCCACCCTGATCGACTACTTCCCGGACGACTTCCTGCTCGTCATCGACGAGTCGCACGTGACAGTCCCGCAGATCGGCGGCATGTACGAGGGGGACATGTCCCGGAAGCGGAACCTCGTCGAGTTCGGGTTCCGGCTCCCGTCGGCGGTGGACAACCGGCCGCTGACCTGGGAGGAGTTCGCGGACCGGATCGGCCAGACCATCTACCTGTCCGCCACGCCGGGGCCCTACGAGCTCTCCCGCACCGGCGGCGAGTTCGTCGAGCAGGTCATCCGGCCCACCGGCCTGGTGGACCCGGAGATCGTCGTGAAGCCCACCAAGGGCCAGATCGACGACCTGGTGGGCGAGATCCGGGAGCGCGCGGAGCGGGACGAGCGGGTGCTGGTCACCACGCTCACCAAGAAGATGGCCGAGGACCTCACGGACTACCTGCTCGAGCTGGGCATCCGGGTGCGGTACCTGCACTCGGAGGTCGACACGCTGCGCCGCGTCGAGCTGCTGCGCCAGCTCCGGCTCGGTGAGTACGACGTGCTGGTCGGCATCAACCTGCTGCGGGAGGGCCTGGACCTGCCCGAGGTCTCGCTCGTCGCGATCCTGGACGCGGACAAGGAGGGCTTCCTGCGCTCCGGCACCTCGCTGATCCAGACAATCGGCCGCGCGGCGCGCAACGTCTCCGGCCAGGTCCACATGTACGCGGACAAGATCACGGACTCGATGCGGTACGCGATCGACGAGACGGACCGCCGCCGCGCGAAGCAGGTCGCCTACAACAAGGAGAAGGGCCTCGACCCCCAGCCGCTGCGGAAGAAGATCGCGGACATCCTGGACCAGGTCTACCGGGAGGCCGAGGAGACCGAGGTCCAGATCGGTGGCTCGGGCCGCAACCAGTCCCGGGGCAAGCGGGCCGCGGGGGAGCCGGGGCGCGCCAGCGCCAGCTCGGGCATCGCGAGCGGGCAGGACACCAAGAACATGCCCCGTGCCCAGCTCGCGGACCTGATCCAGTCGATGAGCGACCAGATGCTCGCCGCGGCGCGGGACCTGCAGTTCGAGCTCGCCGCACGCCTGCGGGACGAGATCCAGGACCTGAAGAAGGAGCTGCGGGGGATGGACGCGGCGGGCATCAGCTGAGGCGCGAACGGCGGAGGAAGGTAGGCCACCCGTCCGCCCGCTGTCGGCCATTCCCACCACCCGGGCTACGGTGTGTACCGCACGACCACCACCCGATCACGTTCCGTCGCAGGAACCAGGCGAAGGACCGCGCTTGACCGTCTCCAGCACCCCGCCGGGCGCAGCCGACGCCGTCGGGCGGCTCCGGCTCCGCATCGCGTCCCCCAGGACGACGCTGCGGATCAGCATCCCGGTGCTCGCGCTGGTCCTCGCCGGGCTGCTGTTGCACACGCACGGCTACCACATCGACCTCGAGGTCTACCGGCTCGGCGTGCAGGCGTGGCTCGAGGGCGGCGACATGTACGGCTCGCTCCCGCCCACCATCAGCGGCCTGGCCCTGCCGTTCATCTACCCGGTGTTCGCGGCGATGGTGCTCACGCCGCTGGCCCTGCTGCCGTGGAGCGCGGCCTGGATCCTGCTGTTCGGTCTGTCGCTGGCCTCGCTCGCGATCACCCTGTACGTCGTCGCCGTGCGGGCGTGGCCCGCCGGCGGCCGCGGGGGAGCGCTGTCCGTCGCGTCGGTGGCGCTGCCGCTGATGCTGGTCATCGAGCCGGTGCTGGAGACGTTCGAGTTCGGCCAGGTCAACCTGATCCTGATGGCGCTGGTCGCGGTGGACTGCCTGGCGCCCCGGGCCCGCTGGCCGCGGGGCGTGCTCGTCGGCGTGGCCGCCGCCATCAAGCTGACGCCCGCCGCGTTCGTCCTCTACTTCCTGCTCCGCCGGGACTTCCGGTCCGCGATGGCCGCGGCGGTCACCGGCGTCGTCGCCACCGGGCTCGGCTTCCTCGTCGACGCGTCGGCGTCGGCGCGGTACTGGTTCGGCGGTCCCGCGTCCGGCGTCAGCGGCTCGGTCTTCTACACCAACGAGACCGTGCAGGCCGTGCTCGCGCGCCTCGGGATGACGGGCACCGCGCTGACGGCCGTCTGGTTCGTCGCGGCGCTGATCCTGCTGTTCCTGGTCGTCCCGATCGTGCGCCGGGCGGACCCGGCGATCGCGCTGTCCGCGGTCGCGGCGTTCGCCCTGGCCGTCTCGCCGACGTCCTGGTCGCACCACTGGGTCTGGGTCGCGCCGGCCCTGGTCGCGGTCGGCGCCCACGTGCTGCGGGACCGCTCCCGCGGCTGGGCCGTGGCCGGGGGCGTGCTGATCGTGGCGTTCTACGTCGCGCCGTTCCGCTGGCTCCCGAGCAACAACGGGGCCGAGCTGAGCTGGAACCCGCTGCAGCAGCTCGCCGGCGCGAGCTACGTCGTCGTCGCCGTGGCGTTGCTGGCCGTCGGCTGGTGGCACTACTCGCGGCAGGTGGAGCACACTCCCGCGTCATGACGCCGGAGGAGATCACCGCCTACGCCCTCGCCAAGCCCGGTGCGGTCGAGGACCGGCCCTGGGAGGGGGATCTCGTCGCCAAGGTCGGGGACAAGATCTTCGTTTTCCTAGGCGGCGAGGGGATCGGCGTGAAGTGCGGGCGGACATCCGACGAGGCCGCGGAGCTGCGGGAGCGGTTCCCCGGCGCCGTCACGGTCTCCCCGTACATCGGGCGCTACGGCTGGAACGTGGTCAGCCTCGACGGCACCGTGCCGGACGACGAGCTGCTCGAGCTGGTCGACGAGTCCTACGACGCGGTGGTGTCGCGGCTGCCCAAGGCCAGGCGCCCGGGCTGAGTGACCGCCCGCACGGTGTCCTGCAGCGCCTCGACGACGGCCCGCACCGCGGGCCGTTCCGCCACGCTCTCCCGCATCACCACCTCCACCACGCGCGCCGCCCGCACCCCGGCCAGCTCGCGCATGAGCAGCCGCCGGCCGCCCCGGTCGTCCGTCGACCACCGGGGGAGCAGGGCGACGCCGACGCCCGCGGCCACCAGTTCCTCGGTCACCGAGAAGTCGTTGATCCGCTGGACGATCCGCGGCCGGGTGCCGGTGAGCGTGGTCAGCGAGCGCAGCACGTCGTCGATGGGCCAGCCGACCTCGACGCTGATCCACGGCTCGTCGGCCAGCTGCTCGAGCCGCAGCCTGCGGTGCCGGGCGAGCGGGTGCCGCGGCGGGAGGGCGACGTCGAGCGGTTCGCGGACCAACGGCACGATCCGGTGCCGCGCGCTGCGCTGCGGCTCCCTGTGCTCGTCCCGGTGGGTGAGCACGACGTCGTAGTCCGCGGCCAGCGTGGGCACGGCCGACGGCGGCATGTCCACGTCCTTGACCTGGAGCTCCACCCCGTCGATCGCGCTGACCCGCTGCAGCAGCCCCGCCAGCAGCAGCCGCGCGCCGGACGGGAACAGCGCCATCCGGACGATGCCCTGGGGTGTCGTCCGGAGCCGGCCGACCGCGGCCTCGGCGCGGGCCAGCGCCGCCAGCACGTGCTCCGCCTCCCCGACGAGGGCCTGCCCGGCGGCGGTGAGCCGCAGCCCCCGGCCCGCCGGCTCGGTCAGTGGCAGGCCGACCTCGTCCGCCAGGGCCTTGAGCTGCTGCGAGATCGCGGACGGGGTGAACGAGAGGGCCGCGGCGACCGCCGTCACGGAGCCCCTGTCGGCCAGCTCACAGAGCACCCGCAGGCGCTGGACGTCCATGAAGCCACTCTAAACAGTCCCTTCATTTCCTATCGCTGGTCTTTCAGGACGGGAGGACGGACGGTGGAGCGGTGACCACCCGCGACCGCCTGCTCGCCGTCCTCGTGGCCGCCCTCTGGGGCGGCAACTTCCTCGCCATCCACGTCGGCCTCGAGCACTTCCCGCCGCTGTTCCTCGCAGGGCTGCGGATGCTCGTCATCGCGGTCCCGGCGCTGCTGTTCGTGCCGCGGCCGCAGGTGCCCGTCCGCTGGCTGCTCGGCTACGGCCTCGGCTTCGGGACGGTCCAGTTCGTCTTCCTGTTCGTCGCGATGGACGTCGGGATGCCGACCGGTCTCGCCTCGCTGGTGCTGCAGGCCTCCGCGCCGTTCACCGTGCTGCTCGGGGCCGTCCTGCTGCGGGAGCGGATGTCGGCGCGGCAGGCGGCCGGGATCGGGCTGGCCGTCCTGGGCCTCGCGGTGATCGCCGTCGCGCGGGCCCAGAGCGCCGCGGTGCTGCCGGTGCTCCTGACCCTCTGCGGGGCGCTGGGCTGGGCCTTCGGCAACCTCTGCAGCCGTCTCGCGGCCCCGCTGAAGCCCCTGCACCTGACGCTCTGGATGTGCGTCGTCCCGCCGGTCCCGCTGTTCGCGATGTCCGCGCTCACCGAGGGCCCGACCGCGGGGCTGGACTCGCTGTGGGCCTCCTTCGCCCTCGACGGGCTGCCCGGGCTGGGCGCCGTCGTCTACCTGTCGGTGTTCGCGACGGTCGTCGGCTCGGGCATCTGGACGTGGCTGCTGCAGCGGTACCCGGCCGGCGTCGTCGCGCCGTACTCGCTGTTGGTGCCGGTGGTCGGGATCGCGCTGGCCGCGATCGTGCTGGGGGAGCGGCCGAGTGTCGTCGAGCTCGTGGCGGCGGTGGTGATCGTCGGCGGGGTCATGTTCGGGACGCCGCGGCCCGCCAGGGCCACCCCGGACGAGGTCGTGGGGACCGAGGAGGAGGCGCCCGCGGCCGCGGCCTGACCGGCGGAGGGCCGAACGCCGTCCCGGCGACTATGGTGTGGCTCACGTCCCGGCGTCGCCGTCGTGCCGGGACGGTCGGGAGGATCTGGTGGAGGAAGGCGTCTGCGCGGTCCGGCCCGGGACCGACGTCGGCCGGCACGCCCGCATGCTGGCCCAGGTGCATGACGCGGTGCTCTCCGGGGACACGCCACCCGCGCACCTCCGCCGGCTCGTCGCGCGCTCCTGGACCCGGGCCCGGGCGCAGGGAGTCGACCCCGAACACGGGGAACCGGCCGGCCCGCTCGGGCCGGACGAGATCGAGCGGCGCCGCGTCGGGTCCCCGCTGCAGCGCGTGCTGCCCGAGCTCCGGTCGTCGCTGACGTCGGTCGCCGAGGACGCCCGGCACGTCATGGTCGTCACCGACGCGGACGGCGTGCTGCTGTGGCGCGAGGGCTCCAACCGCGTCCGGCACCGTGCGGACGCGCTGGGCTTCACCGAGGGCGTCGACTGGTCCGAGGCCTCCGTCGGCACCAACGCGATCGGCATCGCCCTGGCCGAGGACGCCCCGGTGCAGGTCTTCGCGGCCGAGCACTTCGTGCGCAGCCACCACGTCTGGACCTGCACGGCGTGCCCCGTGCACGATCCGCGGACCGGCGAGCTGCTCGGCGTCGTCGACGTCAGCGGGCCGGCCGAGACCATCCACCCGACGACCGTCGCCCTCGTCGGGACCGCGGTGAAGCTCGCCGAGGCGAGCCTCTGGCGCCAGCACGAGAGCAGGCTCGAGACCCTCCGCGGGGTCGCCGCACCGCTGCTCTCCGGCCTGCGTGGGGGCGCCGGGCTCGTCGTCGACGACCACGGCTGGGTCGCCGCCGTCACCGGCATGCCGAGCATCGAGCGGGTCGCGGTACCGCGGGCGGACCTGCCGCTGGCGGTGCACGGCGTGGGCGTCTGCGTGCCCGAGCCCGTGCCCGGGGGCTGGCTGCTCCGGCTCGCGGACACCCGGACGTTGTCGCTCGGCCTGGACCTCGCCGCCCGGCCGCCGCGCGCGATCGTCGGCGGCTCGACGCGCTGGGTGCACCCGCTGTCGACGCGGCACGCCGAGCTGCTGGTCCTGCTGGCGCACGCCGGTGCGACCGGGCTGGACGCGGCCGCCCTGTCCGTCGCGCTCTACGGGGACCGCGAGCACCTGGTGACCGTCCGGGCCGAGATGTCCCGGCTGCGCCGCTCGCTGGGCGGGCTGCTGCTGGCGCGGCCGTACCGGATCGCGCCGGAGGTCGAGGTCGAGATGCCGGACCCCGGGGAGGTCGCGCTGCTGCGGGAGTCGAGCGCGCCGGGGATCCGCGGGCTCGCGACCCTGCGCCGGTAGCGCGTGCAACCCCGCTGCAACCCTGGCGCCGCCGCGCTCCGGAGGTTGGACTGAGGATCGCGTGACGCCGCAGTCGCGCCGTCCCAGGAGGTCTGATGAGAGCAGCGCGGTTCCACGGTCCCGGCGACATCCGCATCGACGACGTACCGGACCCCCAGGTCCAGCCCGGCCAGGTCGAGGTCTCGGTCGACTGGTGCGGCATCTGCGGCACCGACCTGCACGAGTTCCTCGAAGGCCCGATCTTCATCCCGCCGAAGGGTGCGCCGCACCCGCTCACCGGCGTCGAGATGCCTGTCGTGCTCGGTCACGAGTTCGCCGGGGTGGTCTCGGCGGTGGGTCCGGGCGTCACCGGGATCTCCGAGGGCGACCGGGTGGCCGTCGAGCCCTACTGGGTGTGCGGCAAGTGCCCCGCCTGCGAGGCCGGCCGCTACAACATCTGCCGCAGCCTCGGCTTCGTCGGGCTGTCCGGGGACCAGGGCGGGTTCGCGGAGCGCTGTGTCGTCGACCAGCGCTGGATCCACCCGCTCGGCGACCTGCCGACGGACCTCGGCGCGCTCGTCGAGCCGCTGGCCGTCGGGTACCACGCGGTCCGGCTGTCCGGGATCCGCGAGGGCGGCACCGCGGCGGTGTTCGGCGCCGGCCCCATCGGGCTGGTGACGGCCGCGGCGTTGCGGGCCGCGGGGGCAGGGAAGGTGATCGTCGTCGAGCCTGCGGCCGCACGGAAGACGAAGGCGGCGGGCGCGGGCGCGGACGCCGTCATCGACCCGACCGTCGACGACGCCCCGGACGCGATCCGCGACCTGACGAACGGCGTGGGCGCGGACGTCGCGTTCGAGTGTGCCGGGATCGACGCCGTGCTGGCCTCCGCGATCGGGTCCGTGCGCCCCGGGGGCACCGTCTGCAACGTCGCGATCTGGGGCCACGTGCCGTCCGTCGCCGTGAACGACCTGGTGATGAGCGAGATCAACCTGATCGGGTCGCTCGCCTACTGCGGCGACCACCCGGACGTCGTCGCGCTGCTGCAGGACGGGAAGGTCGACGCCGAGCAGTTCATCACCGGCCGGATCGGGCTCGACGACCTGGTGTCCGGCGGGTTCCGCGAGCTGATCGACAACAAGGAGGAGAACGTGAAGATCCTCGTCTCCCCGAAGGAGGTCCTGGGATGAGCACCGCGATCGTGACGGGCGGCGGCCGCGGGATCGGCCGGGGCATCGCGCTCCGGCTGGCGAAGGACGGGCACGCCGTCGCGGTCGTCGACGTGAACAAGGCGGGAGCGGAGGCGGTCGCCGCGGAGATCGCCGGGGCCGGAGGGAGGAGCACGGCCGTGGCGTGCGACGTCACGGACCGCGCCGCGGTGTTCACCATGGTCGACCAGGTGGCGGGCGAGCTCGGCAGCGTGGACGTCATGGTCAACAACGCCGGGATCGCGCAGGTCAAGACGCTGCTCGAGGTGACACCCGAGGACCTCGAGGCGATCTTCGCCGTCAACGTGTACGGCGTCCTCTACGGGCTGCAGGCCGCCGCGGAGCGCATGATCGAGCAGGACACGGGTGGCAAGATCATCAACGCGTCGTCGATCGCGGGGCACTCGGGCTTCGATTTCCTCGGCCACTACTCGGCGACGAAGTTCGCGGTTCGCGCCCTCACCCAGGCGGCGGCGAAGGAGCTCGCGAAGCACCGGATCACGGTCAACGCGTACTGCCCCGGCATCGTCGGCACCGACATGTGGGACCTGATCGACGAGCGGATGTCCGCCTACAACGGCAACGCCAAGGGCGAGACCCTGGAGCAGTACTCCCAGCTGATCGCGCTGGGGCGGGTCCAGACCCCGGAGGACGTGGCCGGCTTCGTCAGCTACCTGGCCGGCCGCGACGCGGACTACATGACGGGCCAGGCGGTGATGATCGACGGGGGCATCGTGATGGTGTAACCGGGGGCGCGGGTCAGCTGGTGACGTCCTTGCGCTGGAAGCGGAAGGCGGCCGCCGCGAAGAAGATCGCGGCGAACGCCACGGAGGAGAAGACGCCGCGGATCATGTCGCCCCAGTCGACCTGGGTGGCGAGGAGGTTCGACCACGCCGTGGCGTAGTGCGTCGGGAGGTAGTTCCGCAGGTCCTCCAGGGCCGTGATCTGGTCCAGGATCTGCGAGACGATCGACGCCATCACCGCGCCGCCGACCGCGCCCAGCGGCGCGTCCGTGACCACCGAGAGCAGCAGGCCCAGCGCCGCCACCCACAGCAGGCTCAGCGCCACGTAGATCCCCGCCAGCAGCACCCGGCCGGCGGCGGCCCCGTACGTCAGGGACTCGCCGGTCGGGCTGACCAGGTCTCCCGTGCCGTAGGCGAGCGTCCCGACGATCAGTGCCACGATCGGCAGCAGGAGCAGCGCCGCGAGCGACAGGAAACCCGCGACGATCGCCTTCTGCCGCAGCAACCGGGCCCGCGGCACGGGCGCCGCGAGCAGGTACCGCAGCGACGACCAGGACGCCTCGGACGCCACCGTGTCCCCGAAGAACAGGGCCACGACCACCACCAGCAGGAACCCCGCGGAGGCGAAGAGCGCGAAGACGGCGAAGTTCGTGCCGCTGCCCTTCGCCAGGTCGACGAGGTTCAGCGAGGTCCCGGGGGAGTCGTCGCTGCTGAGCTGGAACGCGATCCACAGGATGATCGGCAGCAGCGCGACCAGCCCGAACGCCACCTGGGTGCGGCGGCGCTTGAGCTGGCGGACCAGCTCGACGCGCAGCGGCAGGGTGTGGCCGGGGCGGTACGGCGTCGGGACGGACCCGTCGGCCGCCAGCGACCCGACGTGTCCCTTCCGGGTGGAAGGTGCCTCGGTCATGGTGTTCCGCCTTTCGTGTCGACGGTCTCTCCGACGAGCTGCAGGAAGGCGTCCTCGAGCCGGCGCCGGGGCCCGGCGGACTCCACCGAGACCCCCGCGCTGACCAGCGCCTGCACCGCCGACGCCCGCGGGGTTCCGTTGAGCTCCGCGTGCACCGACCGGCCCTCGACGGCGACGTCGCGCACCCCGGCGAGCGCGCCGAGCACCTCGGCGGCCCGGTCCGGCTCGTCGACCCCGAACGTCGCGGCCCCGCCCCCGGCGATGATCTCCTCGACCGTCCCGTCGGCCACGACCCTGCCCTGGTGCATGACGACGACGTGGTCGCACGTCTGCTCGACCTCGGCGAGCAGGTGGCTGGAGACCAGCACGGTCCGGCCGCCGGCGGCGTAGCGGCGCAGGACCTCGCGCATCGCGTGGATCTGGGGCGGGTCGAGCCCGTTCGTGGGTTCGTCGAGCACCATCAGCTCCGGCAGGCCGAGCATCGCCTGGGCGATCGCGAGCCGCTGCCGCATGCCCTGGGAGTACGTGCCGACCCGCCGCTCGACGGATGCGCCGAGCCCGGCGATCTCCAGCGCGTCGTCGAGGTGCGCCTCCGCCACCGGACGACCGGTGGCCGCCCAGTAGAGCCGCAGGTTGTCCGCGCCGGAGAGGTGCGGCAGGAAACCGGGCCCCTCGACGAACGCGCCGATCCGGGCCAGCACCGGGGCACCGGGCCCGACGGGCTCGCCGAACGCGCGGATGGTGCCCGCGGTCGGGCGGATGAGGCCCATGAGCATGCGCAGCACCGTCGTCTTGCCGGCGCCGTTCGGGCCGAGCAGCCCGAGCACCTGGCCGGGCCGCACGGTGAACGACACGTCCTTGACCGCGCTGAACCCGCCCTTGTACGTCTTCGCGAGGCCGGTGATCTCCAGCGGCGGGGCGTTCCCGGCGCCGGCGCTCGGGACGTCCGCCCGGCGCCGCCGGATCCGCGCGACGATCCACGCGAGCAGCCCCAGCAGCAGCACCACACCGATCCCGATCAAGGGCGCGAGCGGCACCGTGTTCGCGGTCACCGAACGGCCCGGCACGACCGGGATGTCGAGCCGGGCGCCATCGGCCAGGCCGACCTGCCACACCGCGGGCTCGGGCGGCGAGGCGAAGCCCTGGTCCGTGGTCGCGACGGACACGACGAGCCGGTTGCCCGCCTCGATCGGCGCGACGACGCCGGGCAGGGTCACCGAGACCCGCGCGGCCGAGCCGTCGCCCGGGACCGGCACCCGGATCGGCGCGACGGCGCTGCCCAGCAGCTGGCGCAGCCCGTCCGGGCTGACCTCGTAGGTCCGCGCGAAGAGGACCGCCTCGTCGCCCGCGGGCTGACCGGGCACCCGGGAGACCGTGAGGCCGACGCGCGGGGCGCCGGCCACCACGACCTGCTGGTCCAGCGGGGCGGCGGGGAACGACGCGGACTGGCCGGGCAGGTCGGAGGTGAACGACGACAGCTGGCCGGCGAGGTTGCCGAGCGACCCGCCCAGGCCCGGCAGCGACGTGATCGCCGACGGGTTCCCGCCGGCCGGGTTCACGACGGCCTGGGGCCCGCCGTCGAGCGGCAGCGCCTGCGTGGCGACGGCCGGGGCCCCGGGCAGTCCCGGGTAGGCGTCCGCGACGACCGTCCGCCCGGTCGAGGTGTTGCGCCCGGCCCGGACACCGCTCTCGATGTCGTAGGTGAACGTCGTCTCCGTGGTGGTGAGGGAGTCCGCGTCGACCGTGTCGGTGTCCCCGCGCAGGTAGCGGTCGAACCACGCGCCGATCTGGTCCCGGACCGCCTGGTCCGGGGCACCGCCGTCGTGGCCGCCCGAGTACCAGCTGACCTTGACCGTGCCCCCGGCCGCGGCGATCTGCCGGGCGTTGGCGTCCGCCTGGTCCAGGCCGAAGAGGGTGTCCCGCTCACCCTGCACGAGCAGGGTGGGCTGGGTGATCCGGTCCGTCACGCTGACCGGCGACGAGCGGCGCAGCAGGTCCGTGGTGGCGGGGGAGAGGCGGCCGGTGGTGGCGGCCTCGGTGTAGGCGGCGCAGACCTGGTCGGTGAACTTCCCGCAGTTCAGCGGCGCGCCGGCCTGCGCGGCCGCGGCGGCAGGAACGCCGGCTCCGCCCCCGCGTGCCGGCACGGCGGCCGCAGTGCTGCTGCTGGAACCACTCGCGCCGGCGGAGGGCGTCCCGCCGTCCGCGCCGCCCCCGCCCGACCCACCACTCGAGCCGGAGGAGAAGAACACGCCCGCCCAGCCCCGCTTGAACACCCCGTCCGCGCCGAACGTGCCGCGCGCGGGGGTGTCGACGGGCTGGTCGGTGGCGCTGCCCGCGGCCGGGAACAGCGCCTGGGACAGGTCGTTCCAGGTGATCACGGGAGCCAGGGCGTCGACCCGCGGGTCGTAGCCGGCGAGCAGCAGGGAGAGAGCGCCGCCGTAGGAGGCGCCGGTCACGCCGACCCGCGGGTCACCGGGGCCGTCCTGCTGCACCTCGGGGCGTGTGGCCAGCCAGTCGACGAGCTGCTGCGCGTCGGCGACCTCGTAGTCCGGGGAGTCCAGGGCGATCTGCCCGCCGCTCTTCCCGAACCCGCGCGCGGACCAGGTCAGGGCGACGTAGCCGCGCCCGGCGAGCTCGCGGGCGTCGGCGTCGACGGAGGCCTTGCTCCCCCCGAACCCGTGCGCGACCAGCACCGCCGGGGCGGGCGTCGTCGCGGGCAGGTAGAGCGTGGTGTCCAGGCCGACCGGCGCCGGGACTCCGGGGCCGCCGCGCACCTCGATCGTCTGCTCGGCCGTGGTCACCGAGCCCGCGTCGGCGGCCAGCGCCGTCCCGGGGGCGACGAGGAACGAGCCCGCGACGAGCACGAGGGCGAGCAGGGGTGGGCCGAGCGCACGCAGGCGCGTCGGCCGGCGGAGGCGGGCCACGCCGACGACCGTATTGGAGCAACCGGCGGACCCGCGCGTTCGCCCTCAGTCCGCTCTCAGGCCGAGGCGGGCACCTCGACCGCGTGCTCGACGTGCGGGTCCCCCGCGAAGAACGGCCCGATCAGCTCGCGCCAGCGCGGGTAGCGGTCCGAGTTGCGGAAGCCGTCGGTGTGCGCCTCGACGTTCTCCCACTCCACCAGCAGCACGAACCTGCTCGGGGACTCGATCCCGCGCGTCATCCGGGCGCCCAGGAATCCGGGCGTCGCGGCGAGCAACGGCCTGGCCTCCCGGAACGCGGCGGCGAACTCGTCCTCGGTTCCGGGACGGACGGTGAAGTCGGCGATCTCGATGATCATGTGGTGATCCTCGCACCCTGCGTGGCGGTGCCCGATTCGGACACGTTCGGGCGATAGGCCCGGTGTGTTGGCTCACCCCCGCTGGCCTCGCGCGGACCGGCAGGGGAGACTGGACGTGCACCGCAGGGGAGTATCCCGTTGGCGGTGGCGTCGTCAACACGGAGACTGTCCTGCCCCCGCAGGACCGGAACCCGGCGCCATCGATCGGCTCGCGTCACGCGAACCGGTGGGAGAGACCTCGGGCCGCTGCTTGCTGCCCGAGAGCCCCGGAGGTCCTCATGAACGTTCCCGTATGGCTGTGGTTCGCCACGATCGGCGGCCTGGTCGCCGTCATCCTGGCCGACCTGTTCCTCGTCGACCACAAACCGCACGCGGTGACGATCAAGGAAGCCACTCGCTGGGTGCTCTTCTACGTCGCCCTCGCGGTGCTCTTCGGCCTCGGGATCTGGTTCTTCGCGGGCGGGCAGTACGCCGGTGAGTTCTTCGCCGGGTACATCACCGAGTACTCGCTCTCGGTGGACAACCTCTTCGTCTTCGTGATCATCATGTCGTCGTTCGCGGTACCGCCGATCCACCAGCACCGCGTCCTGCTCGTCGGCATCGTGATCGCGCTGGTCATGCGCGGCATCTTCATCGCGGTCGGCGCGGCGGCGATCGAGCAGTTCACCTGGGTGTTCTTCATCTTCGCCGCATTCCTCGTCTACACCGCCGTCAACATGGTCCGTCAGGGCATGGGCGGCGACGAGGAGTGGAAGGAGCCGCGGATCGTCAAGGTGGTCCGCAAGATCCTCCCGGTCACCGAGAATTACCACGGCTCGAAGACCACGGTGAGGCTCGACGGCAAGCGCTGGGTCACCCCGATGCTCATCGTGATGATCGCGATCGGCCTCACCGACCTGCTGTTCGCCCTGGACTCGATCCCCGCGATCTTCGGGCTCACCCAGGAGCCCTACCTGGTGTTCACGGCCAACGCGTTCGCGCTGATGGGCCTGCGCCAGCTGTACTTCCTGCTCGGCGGCCTGCTGAAGAAGCTGGTCTACCTGTCCTACGGCCTGGCCGTCATCCTCGGGTTCATCGGCGTGAAGCTGGTGCTGCACGCGCTGCACGAGAACGACCTGCCGTTCCTCAACGGCGGCGAGCCGATCCCGGTGCCCGAGGTCAGCATCGGGCTCTCGCTGGCGGTCATCGTCGGGGTCCTGGCGATCACCACGATCGTCAGCCTGGTCGCGGTGCGCCGCAACCCGGCGCTCGCCGAGGCACACGGCGGGGTGCAGGGCCCGCCGGTCGCGCACGACGCCGCGGAGGCCCGGGCGATGGACGAGCACGACCGTCAGGTCGACGAGGAGCAGGCCCGGGACGACGAGGCGCATTCCGTGCCGCGTCCCACCCACTAGGCACCGCACCCGACGCCCGGTCTCCCCGAGGAGGCCGGGCGTCGTCGTGTCTCGGCGCTCGTCGTGTCTCAGGGCTCGAGAGGGTGCAGGACGACGTCGGTGAGCGCGCCGTCGCGGACCTCGGCCGTCATCCAGGTGTGCGTCGGCTGCCGGCGCCGGTCCGTCGGTGAACCGGGGTTGAGCAGCCGCAACCCGTTCTCCGCAGTGGAATCCCACGGGATGTGGCTGTGCCCGAACACCAGCACGTCGATGTCCGGGAAGCGGGCCGCGCAGCGCTTCTCCCGGCCCTGCGCGGCGCCGGTCTCATGCGTCACGGCGAACCGCACGCCGTCGATCTCGGCGCGCGCGACCTCCGGGAGCCGGGCGCGCAGCGCGTCGCCGTCGTTGTTGCCCCAGACCGCGACGAGCCGTGCCGCCCGGGCCTGGAGCGCGTCGAGCAGCTCGACCGCCATCCAGTCCCCGGCGTGCACGACGACGTCGGCCGCGTCGACCGCATTCCACAGGGGTGCGGGCAGGTCCTTCGCGCGCACCGGGACGTGGGTGTCGGACATCAGCAGCAGGCGGGTCATGACGCCGGTCAGCCGACCTGGAGCAGGTCCACCACGAAGATCAGGGTCTCGCCCGGCTTGATCGCGCCACCGGCGCCGCGGTCCCCGTAGCCCAGGTGCGGCGGGATGACGAGGCGGCGGCGGCCGCCGACCTTCATGCCCTGGACGCCCTGGTCCCAACCCTGGATGACCTGGCCGACGCCGAGGCCGAACTGCAGCGGCTGACCACGGTTGTAGGAGGCGTCGAACTCCTCGCCGGTGGAGTGCGCGACCCCGACGTAGTGCACGGCGACGCGGTTGCCGGCGGCGGCTTCGGGGCCGTCGCCGACGGTGATGTCGGTGATCTCGAGGTCGGTGGGCACGGGCCCGTCGATCGGGTCGACCTCGGGCTTCTGCGGGGCCACGGTGGGCTCCTCTCCTCAGCGGTCCGACCGCCGTGCGGCGGCCGGCAGCCAAGCGTGCCAGACGCCCGGACCTCTCCGATCGGCGGTGGCGCGAGGATCGGAAGATCCTCTATACCGGACCCATGGCACTGGCGACCGTCTCCACGCTGCACCGCTACCCCGTCAAGTCGATGCAGGGGGAGCAGGTGGAGTCGCTGTACCTGACGCCCGGCGGGGTGCTCGGGGACCGGACCTACGCGGTCCTGGACAGCAACGACGGCACGGTGGCCAGCGCCAAGTACCCGCGCAAGTGGGGCGCGCTCCTCGGCTGCCGCGCGGCGTTCCTCGCCGAGCCGCGGCTCGACGGGCCGCCGGCACCCGTCGCCGTCACGCTGCCGGACGGCCGGACCCTGCGCAGCGACGAGCCCGGCCTCGACGAGGCGTTGTCCGCGCTGCTCGGCCGGTCGGTCACCCTGTCGTCGGATCCCGCCGTGGGGGCCGAGTTCGAGGAGCAGTGGCCGGACATCGAGGGCCTCGCGCCGCAGAAGTTCATCGAGGACACCACCGTCGAGCACAGCGAGGAGGGCGAGGCCGTCAGCCGGATCGGGACGGCCGGACTCGCACCCGGGGAGTCGTTCCTGGACCTCGCGGTCCTGCACCTGATGACGACCGCCACGCTCGGCGCACTGTCCGAGGCCGCGCCGGACTCCGTCTTCGATCCCCGCCGCTACCGGCCCAACCTGCTGCTCGAGACCCCCGACGGGCCCGGGTTCGTCGAGGACGAGTGGGTCGGGGACACCCTCGCCGTCGGCGACGCGCGGATCATCGTGACCATGCCGACCATGCGCTGCGTCATGACGACGCTCGCCCAGGCGGGCTTCGCGGAGGACCGGGACACGCTGCGTACCATCGCCGAGATGAACCGCCGGACCATCCCGGGGATGGGGACGTGGGCCTGCGCGGGGGCCTACGCGGACGTGACGACCGGTGGCCCGGTGCGGGTCGGCGACCCGGTCTGGGCCGGCTGAGTCCGGGCGGCGAGCCCCGGCGGACCGAGGTACGTTTTTCGTCGTGAGACGTCCCCTCCCGAGCCCGACTCTGTGAGCACGGCCCCCGCCCGGTCGTCGACCGGCGGCTCGTCCGACGACGACAGCCCGGACCCGCGCCGCTGGCGTGCCCTGAGCGTCACCCTGGCCGCAGGCTTCATGTCCCTGCTCGACGTCAGCATCGTCTCCGTCGCGCTGCCGTCGATCCAGCAGGGCCTGGGGACCGGCGCGGCGGGTGCGCAGTGGGTGGTCTCGGGCTACGCCCTGACCTTCGGACTCGCGCTCGTGCCCGCGGGCCGGCTCGGCGACGCGCTCGGCCGGCGGCGGATGTTCCTGATCGCCCTGACGGCGTTCATCGCGTTCAGCGCGCTGGCCGGGGCCGCGCCGAGCATCACGTGGCTGATCGTCGCGCGGCTCGCGCAGGGCCTGGCCGCGGGCGCGCTCGCGCCGCAGAACTCCGCGCTGATCCAGAGTCTGTTCCGGGGGGCGGAGCGGGGCCGCGCGTTCGGCCTCTTCGGCGCGACGGTCGGCATCTCGACGGCGGCCGGCCCGATCGTCGGCGGGGCGCTGCTGGCGTTGTTCGGCGAGCCGGACGGCTGGCGCTGGATCTTCTACGTCAACGTCCCGATCGGGGTGCTCGCGCTGGTTCTGGCCGCGCGCCTGCTGCCGAAGCTGAGCTCGGACCGGCCCCGCGGGCACGTCGACTGGGTGGGCGTCGGGCTGCTCGGCGGCGCGGTCCTCGCCCTGCTGCTGCCGCTGGTGCAGGCCGAGTCCGGCGGGCTGTCGCGGTTGTCCTGGCTCTTCCCGATCGGTGTGGTGCTCGGCGTCGTGTTCGTCCTGTGGGAACGCCGCGAGCTGCGCCGGGAGAAGGAGCCCCTGCTCGACCTGCGGCTCATCACGCAGACCCCCGGGTACGCCCCCGGCGCGCTCCTCGGCCTCGTCTACTTCACCGGCTTCAGCGGCGTCTGGATCGTGTTCGCGCAGTTCTACCAGGGCGGACTCGGCTACACCCCGCTGCAGTCCGGCCTCTCGGTGACCTCGTTCGCCGTCGGTTCCGCGGTCTCGGCCGTCGTCGCCGGCCGGCTGGTGGAGCGCTACGGCCGCAGGCTGACCGTGTTCGGCCTCTCGGCGGTCGCGACGGGCATCGCCGCGGCGGCCCTCGTCCTGCTCCTCGCGCCGCCGTCGGTGGCCGGGTTCGCCGTCGCCCCCGCCCTGCTCCTCGGGGGGATCGGCGGCGGGTTCGTCATCTCCCCGAACATCACGATGACGCTGCGGAACGTGCCGGTCCGGATGGCCGGCTCCGCGGGGGGCGCGCTGCAGACCGGGCAGCGGGTCGGTGCGGCGGTCGGGACGGCGATCGTCGCCGGTGTCTACTTCGGGGTGCTCGCCTGGTCGGGCCGGAACTTCCACCTCGCGATCGCCGTCGCGCTCGGTGTGGCGGTGGTGACCACGCTGATCGCCCTCGGGATCGGGATCGCGGACCTGGGGAACGAGAAGCGACGGGACTCGGGCGACGAGCCCGAGCGGGACCCCCGCGACGGCCCGCCGTACCACGTCCTGCACGAGTGACGCGACGGCCTCCGCTGACCCGCTTCCTGCGGAGCCTGAGATTCCGGTGGATCACACGGGGAGAGCGGGCACCCCGAGCGCCTCGCGGAGGAACTGCACCTGCAGCAGCAGGAGGTTCTCCGCCACGACCTCCTGCGGCGTCATGTGCGTGACTCCCGAGAGCGGCAGCACCTGGTGCGCGCGCCCCGCGGCGAGCAGCGCCGACGAGAGCCGCAGGGTGTGCGCGGCGACCACGTTGTCGTCGGCCAGGCCGTGGATCAGCATCAGCGGGCGGTTCGGCTTCTCCGCGGAGGGCGCCACCGCGGCGTCCCCGAACAACGAGGAGCGCTCGTACGCCGCGGGCTCGACGTCCGGATGCCCGAGGTACCGCTCGGTGTAGTGGGTGTCGTAGAGCGTCCAGTCCGTGACGGGCGCACCCGCGACCGCGGCGTGGAAGACGTCCGGGCGGCGCAGCACCGCGAGCGCCGCGAGGTACCCGCCGAAGGACCAGCCGCGGATGCCGACCCGGTCCAGGTCGAGGTCCGGGTAGCGGGTCGCGACGTCCCGCAGCGCGTCGATCTGGTCGTCGAGCACGGGCTGGGCCAGGTCCAGGTGGACCGCGCGCTCGAACTCCGGGCCGCGCCCCGGCGTCCCCCGCCCGTCGACGACGACGACCGCGAACCCCTGGTCCGCGAACCACTGGCTGGTCAGGTGCGTGTTGCGGGCGGCGAGGACGCGCTGGGCGTGCGGCCCGCCGTACGGGTCCATCAGCACGGGCAGCGGGGTGCCGGGCTCCCACCAGGACGGCAGCAGCACGGCGGTGCTCAGCTCCCGCGGCCCCGCCCGCAGGAGCGTCACCGAAGGCGTCAGCCCGGGGTCCGCGGCGAACGACGGGATCATGTGCTCCACCCCGCAGGCCACCACGGTCATCGACGACGGCGAGTCGAGATCGGTGGAGGACCGCACCAGAGTCCCGCCGGTGAGTCGCCCGGAGTGCAGGCCACCCTCGGGGGAGAGGCGGGCGAGGCCGGCGGAGTCCGACCAGGTCCACAGCCCGACGGTCTCCGGAGCCGCGGACGCGGTGAGGAGCAGCGTGTCGTCGTCGATGTCGACGAGGCTCCTGACCTGCAACGACGTCGGCGTCACCGGCTCCCCGCCGACCACGAGCCGTCGGGCGCCGTCCCGGTCGTCGATCTGGACGAGCGTGCCGTCACCGGTCCGCGCGGGCACCCCGGAGACGATCTCGACCCAGATCGGGTCCGTGCGCTCGTCCAGCGGCGTGGTCTCCCCGGTCGCCACGTCCACGCTGAGCGTCCGCAGGGCCTTCTGGTCCCGCGGCTGGACGACGATCATCAACCCGTGGGCGTCCCACACGACGTCCGCGAGGTACTCGTTCGCGGCGACGTCCCAGAGGACCGGGACGCGCTTGCCGTCGAGCCCGACGATCGCGAGGGTGACCGCGGCGTTCGGCGTCCCCGCCGCGGGGTAGGCGACGGGCGTCGGCGTGCGGTCAGGGTTCGCCGGGTCCGCGATGTGCCAGCGCCGGACCGGGGACTCGTCGACCCGCGCGACCACCAGCGCGTCGCCCCCCGGGGACCACCAGTACCCGCGCATCCGGTTCATCTCCTCGGCGGCGGCGAAGTCCGCGAGGCCCCAGGTGACGTTCTCCCCGTCCGGGGAGACGAGCGTCTCCGTCGTCCCGTCCGCGACGAGGTGAACGTGCAGCGCACCGCCGGAGACGAACGCGACCCGCGCGCCCGACGGGTCCAGCCGTGGGTCGATCACGGCGCCGTCCGTCTCGATCCGCCGCGGGGACAGCCCGCCCGCGAAGTCGGCCAGGTAGAGCTGCCCGGACAGGGCGAAGCACGCGCTGGTGACGGCCCGGTCCGTCGCGTAGCCGACGATGCCGCCGGCCTGCTCGCGGGCCCGTTCGCGGCGGGCCCGCTCCTCGGCCGGCAGGTCCTCCTCGGCCGTGGTGTCGAGCTCGCGCGGGTCCGCGACCAGGCGTTCCTCGCCGGAGGAGAGCTCGTAGGCCCACAGGCACGTCACCGGGTCCGTGCCGCCGCGGCTACGCAGGAAGACCACGCGGCCGCCGTCGGGGGAGATCGTGACGCCGCGCGGGGCGCCGAGCGTGAATCGCCGGGTACGGGCCTGCAGACGCGGGAAGGACTCGGTCACGGGGCCAGTCTGCCCGCGAACGGTTCCGGGGTCCCGCCCACCCCGGGACGGGGACCGCTCGCGGTGAGTCACCCGTCGGGGGCGCTGCCTCGGCGTCCGCGAGGCGTTGGAGGGGCATTCCTCCGACGAAGGTGGAGCACAGCATGATCACTGTGTACCTGTCCGCACGGACGCTGGCCGCCGCCCGCGACGTCGATCCGTCCGTCTCCCCCGCGGCGGTGCACGCCGCGGTGGAGGTGGCGGTCGCGGAGCAGCTCCGCGAGGTCGCGGGCTGGCCGCCGGAGGCGATCCGGGCGCGGGCCGCCAGCCTGGAGCGCGGGGCGGACCCGGAGCCCCGATAGCGCCGTTCGGCCCAGCCGGGGTGCGCCGAGAGGCTCCGTCGCGGACGGTCGTCGCGCTGTAACGTCACGTGTCGTTCCGCACGGCCGGCTCCGACGACGAGGGATCCCGTGACGGCTCTCCGCGCGAGATCACCGGCTATGTCGCGCACGTACTGCTCCTCGCGCACCGTCTCACGCTCGGCCAGCGGGCGCGCAGGTCGCGGCCGACACCCCCTGACGGGCGCCGGTCAGTTCACGCAGGTGACCCCGCCGGCGTCGATCACCGGCCGGCTGCTCGTGGGAACGGCCGTGGACGTACCCGGCCCCGCCGTCGGGGTCGGGGTTACGCCCGTCCGGCCGCCTGCCGCCGCCGGCTCCGCGTCGCTCGCCCGCGGGTCGCCGTTCAGGACCGTCGCGACGAACTCGCGCACCCGCGCGTCGTCGACCTCGACGGCGGCCCCGTCTACCGGGGTCTGCAGGTCCGGCCGGATCGTCGGGACGGTCCGGAACACCACGTCCGACCCGGCGATCGAACCGAGCTGCCCGACGACGGCGTCGAGGTTCCACCCGGCGTCGACGACGACGTAGCGGGTGACCACGGACATCAGGCCGGACATCCGCACGGGGTCCCCGAGGGTGCCCGTCGAGAGCACCTGGTTGGTGAGCCCCGCGAGGAAGGCCTGCTGGCGGGTGATCCGGTCCAGGTCGCCGTCCTCCAGCCCGTGCCGCTGCCGCACGAACGCGAGCGCGCCGGCGCCCTGCACCGTCTGCGGCCCGGCGGGTAGCCGCACGCCCGAGTACGCCGAGTCGTCGACCGCCGCGTTGAGGCACACCCGGACCCCGCCGAGGGTGTTGGTCAGCTCGACGAACCCGGCCAGGTTGATCTCGCCGTAGTGGTCGACGGTGGTGCCGGAGACGGCCTCCACGGTGTCGACGAGCGTGCGCCGCCCGGCCTCCCGGGCGCGCTGGTCCAGCTCCGCGCCGCCGACGCCCCGCGCCTGCAGCTGCTCCTCCGCCGCCCGGTACCCGCGGCCGAACGCAGAGTTGATCTTGTGTCGGCCGCTGCCGTCGGAGATCGGGACGTAGGAGTCCCGCGGGAGGGACACCGCGACGACGGGCTCCGTCGCCGAGGCCGGGACGTGCACCAGGATGATCGTGTCCGTGTGCAGCTGACCGGCGTCGTCCCCCGCGTGCAGCTGCGCGAGGACGTCGGCCGGCAGGGGGTTGCCCTGGGCATCCGTCCGGCTGTCCAGCCCGACGAGCAGGGCGGTGAACCCCCGCCGGGGTGCGCCGGCCGGGGCGGCGGGCGGGAGCGTGGTGCCCAGCACGCCGCTCGTCGTGAGCTGGGTGGAGATCGAGCGGTAGGCGTTCCACGCGTACCCCGTGACGACGAGGACCCCGATCGACACCAGCGCGATCGCGGTCCGTCCCGCACCCGCGACCACGGCGCGCACGCGCGAGTCGGCCATCCGGTCCTCTCCAGGGCCAGGACGCGGCGACGCTGCTCGGTCCGTAGAGACTCGGCCGACGAGCGCGGCCGATCGCAGGACACTACTGCGACCGGCCGCGCCCGCGCGCGGTTGAGTGATCAGGTGCGACCGTCCGGACCAGCGGCGACGCCCGTCCGGCCGCGGTTCAGAGGCTGAGGACCGCCGCCAGCGTGCGGGCCAGCTCGGCCACGGGATCGTCGACGAGCGACGCCGACCGCCAGGCGACGTGACCGTCCGGGCGCACCAGGACGCAGCCGGACTCGGCGACCTCCCGTGCCCGTGCCCAGTCCTCGTAGGCGTCGGTCAGCTCGCGGCCCGGACCGATCACGTGCGCGGCGATCTCGACCCCGATCTGGTCCGCGACCTTCGCCGCCGCGTCCGCCCAGGCCCCGCCGCTGATCCCGGTGAGCAGGCCGAACCGGCCCTTGCCGACGACGTCGTGCGTGCTCACCTTCCGCCCGGTCTCACGTTCGACGAGCCAGACGTGCGGCAGCCGCGCGCCCGGCCACGTCGTCGGGTGGTAGTAGAGCTCGGGATCCCGGGTGTACTCCGGTTCGGGCGTCCCGTCCGGAACCACCGCGCCGGAGGCGTAGCGCTGCCCGAGCTCCACCCCGTGCGTGTTGAACTCGTAGTTCTTGAGCTCCAGGGCGTCGCGCAGCTTGACCCGCTGCTCCGCGGCCTCCGGGGTGTCGTCGAGCCGGGCGTCGATCCGCGCTCGCATGACCTCCGGTTCGGCGCCGTCCGACAGGCCCAGCGCCTCGAAGATCGGCCCGAACTGCTCGATCGACTTGTTGGCCCGCAGGACGATCTGCTTCCCGACCGGTGCCCGCTCGACGTCGTAGGAATCCAGCAGGCCTTCGCCCGCGGCGCCGCGCAGCACGTACGCGAGCTTCCAGGCGAGGTTGTACGAGTCCTGGATCGACGTGTTGGAGCCCAGCCCGTTCGACGGCGGGTGCCGGTGGACGGCGTCCCCGGCGCAGAACACGCGGCCGCTGCGGTACCGCGTCGCCCACATCTTGTTGTTGCCCCACAGGGAGGTCGAGCGGATCGTCACCGGGATCGACGCGTCGCCGAGCAGCTCGTGGACGATCTTGGTGGCCTCGGCGTCGTCGAGCTCCGGGGGAGGGGCGTCGATGTCGTAGCCCCAAATCGCCATCCACTCGTTCCACGGCCGGACCATCCGCACCACGCCCATGCCGATCCCGCCGACGTCCGACCCGGGCTGCAGTACCCAGTACAGGTTGCTCGGCCGGTGCTCGACCAGGTGCGTGAGGTCCGCGTGGAAGACGATGTTCATGCTGCCGGCGGTGTCCATCTCGCCCTCGAACGGCAGCCCGAGGTCCGCGGCGACCCGGCTGCGGCCGCCGTCCGCGCCGATCACGTACTTCGCCCGGATCGTGAACTCCGCGCCGGTGAGCCGGTCCCGGCAGCGGACGGTCACGCCGTCGGCGTCCTGCTCGAGCCCGAGGTACTCGGTGTCGAACCGGATCCGGCTGCCCCGCGACGCGGCGTGCCCGACGACGATCGGCTCCAGCAGGGTCTGCGGGATGTCGCAGAGCGGCGACGGGCTGGCGAGGGCGTGGTCCGCCACGCGTGCCGGGTGGGTGCCGAAGGTCCGCAGGCGACCGATCTCGTCGCCCGCCAGGCTGGTGCAGAACACCGTGTCGCCCAGGAGGGCGTGCGGGGTGCTCTGGGCGAGGACGTCGTCGGAGATGCCGAGGTCCCGGAAGATCTCGACGGTGCGCTGGTTGGTGAGGTGGGCGCGCGGGGTGTTCGCGGTCCAGCGGTACTTGGTGATCATCAGGTGGTCGACGCCGAGGGTCGCCAGGGCGAGCGCCGCACCACCGCCGGCCGGCCCGCTGCCGATCACCAGGACGTCCGTCGTCAGGGAGCCGGCGGTCTCGATGTCCACGCCGCCGGCGGCGTCGGCCGAGCTGGTCACCTGGCCTCCTCAGGGGCCGTGCCGACCGAGGACGCCTCCGGCGCCAGCACGATGTCGAACGAGACCTCGTTCCACACACCCTCGCGGGCGCTGCCGTCCGGCGCCGTCCCGCCGTTCCGCTCCGTGAACGCGTACACCAGGGAGTCCTTCACCCCGAAGACCGCGTCGCGGTCCAGGTACTCGTCGCCGTCGACGAAGATGTGGGTCACCAGGCGCCGGAAGCCCGGCGCGGTGACCATGAAGTGCAGGTGGGCCGGCCGCATCGGGCCACGCCCGCCGCGGGCCAGCAGTTCGCCGACCGGGCCGTCGGCGGGGATCGAGTAGGGCGAGGGACGGACGGACCAGAAGCGGTAGCCGCCGTCGGCGCCGGAGCGCAGCCGGCCGCGGCCCTGCGTGCGGTTCCCCTCGTACTGGACGTCGTAGAAGCCGTCCTCGTCCGCCTCCCAGACGTCGATCCGGGCGCCGGGAACCGGGCTGCCGTCGGTCGCGCGGACGCTGCCGGACACCCAGCACGGGATGCCGGGGGCGCCCTGCGCGATGTCCCCGCCGGGCTCGACCTCGGGAGCACCGTCGACGAAGAACGGGCCGAACACCGTCGACTCCGTGGCGTCCTGCTGCGGCGGTGCGTTCATCCCGACCGTCAGCATCGACAGGCCCAGGACGTCCGAGAGCAGGATGAACTCCTGCCGCCGGTCGTCGGTCAGGTGCCCGACGCGGGTCAGGAACGCGATCGCCGCGTCCCACTCCTCCTGGGTGAGCCGCACGTCCCGGGCGAAGGCGTGCAGGTGCCGGACGAGGCTCTCCATGACCTCGCGGTACCGGTCGTCCTTCGCCTCGGCGAAGCTGGCGACGACCTCGTCGGTGACGGCCTGCTCTCTCGCCGTCTGCTCGGTGTCGGTACTGGTCACACGGTCTCCTTCGGGGTGGTGCCGGCCCAGGCGTCGTGCAGCAGGGCGCGGAGCGCGTCACGGTCGGTCGGTCGAGGATGGCCGGGGGGGAGGTGCCCGGCGAGTCTCTCGACGATCGGGTCGAGCTGGTCCTCGGCCAGGCCCAGCTCGCGCAGCCCGGCGGGGATGCCGAGCCGGGTGGCGAGCGCCCGCAGGGCGCCCACCGGGTCGTCGGTGTCGAGGGCGCGGCGCATGCGCCGCGACGCCTCCGCCGCGTACGGCAGGGTGTAGGCGACGACGTGCGGCAGGACGGTCGCGTGCGTCAGCGCGTGCGGCAGGTCGTAGGCGCCCCCGAGGGCGTGGCAGATCGCGTGGTGGAGGCCGGACCCCGCGCCCGCGAGGGAGGCGCCTGCGAGGTACGCCCCGTAGAGCAGGTCGGCACGGGGGGCCTCGGCGGACGGCTCGTCGACGATCAGGGAGAGGCCCTCGGCGAGGGCCCGGACCCCGTCCTCGGCGAGGACGGTCGAGACGGGGTTGGCGCGGGGCGCCCAGAACGCCTCGACGCAGTGCGCCATCGCGTTCAGCCCGCTCGCCGAGGCGATCCGCACCGGGAGCCCGTAGGTGAGCTCGGGGTCGTAGACGATCGCGCGGGGCAGGACGCGCTCGTCGCGACCGGTGGTCTTGCGGCCGCCCTCGGTCATGCCCCAGACCGGGGTGGCCTCGGAGCCCGCGTACGTCGTCGGGACGCAGAGGATCGGCAGGCCCGTGGTCAGCGCGACGGCCTTGGCGGTCCCCACCGACGACCCGCCGCCGAACGCCAGCAGGGCGTCCGCGCGGACCTCGGCGGCCCGCGCGCGGGCCCGCTCGGCGACAGCGACGGGGACGTGCTCACGGACCTCGGTGAACTCACCGACCACCGGGAGGTCCTTCGTGCGCTCCCGCGCCGGGGACACGGCCGAGCCACTGGCCACCAGGAGCACCCGGTGCGCACCGAGCCTCGCCAGCTCGGGAGCCAGTTCCGTCCGCGAGGTGCCGGCGCCGAAGACGACCCGGCCGGGAAGGGCGTCGTAGGTAAAGCGATCCACCGGACCTCCGGGTTCGTCGTCGACAAGGGCGGGTCCACCTTCGTGCACGGTCTGTCATATGTCCACTACGCATCAGTGACGTCAGCCATACTTCCGACCATGGACCTACGGCAGCTCCGGTACTTCGTGACCGTCGCGGAGGAGCGGTCCGTCACCCGGGCCGCCGCGCGGCTCCACCTCACCCAGCCTCCGCTCAGCGCGCAGCTCGCGCGCCTGGAACACGAGCTCGGCGCCGAGCTGCTGGTCCGGCACCGACGCGGCGTCGACCTCACCGACGCCGGCGCGCACCTCCTGGGCCGTGCGCGCCGGCTGCTCGCGGACGTCGACGCCGCCGGGGAGGCGGTGCGCCGGCTGGGCGAGGGACGAGCCGGACGACTGGGGCTCGCCTTCGTCTCGTCGACGGCCTGGTCGGTGCTCGGGCCGCTGCTGCGCCGCTACCACGCGGACCGGCCGGACGTCGTCGTCGAACCCCTGGAGGACGGGCCCGACGGGGTGCTCGAACACGTCCGCGCCCGGCGGGCCGAGCTGGGGCTGCTGCACCTGCCGCCGCCAGGGACCGCGGCCGCCGCGAACCCGGACCTCGACGTCGCGGTGGTCCGCCGCGAGCCGCTGGTCGCCGTGCTGTCGCGGGCGGAGGCCGGCCGGGTCGGCGATCTGGTGGACCTCGCGGTGCTCGCCGGCCACACGTTCCTGGCGCCGCCGCGGGCGAGCTGGGGTGGCCTGCAGCCGCACCTGCGCGGCGCGTGCCGGCTCGCCGGCGTCGAACCCGTGGTGCGGGAGGTCGCGCTGGTCCAGACCGTGGTCACACTGGTCGGGGCCGGTCTCGGGGTGTCCGTGCTGCCCGCGTCGGTCCGGGCCGTGGCGGGGGACGACGTGGTGCTGCGGCCGCTGGCCAGGCCGGCTCCGGTCGTCGAGACGGCGGTGGTGCGGCGCCGCGCGGACGCCCCGTCGCCGCAGGCCCAGCACTTCCTGCGGCACGCGCTCGCCACTCCGGAACCGGACGTGCTCGGCCCGGACCACGCCCGTCAGGGGCGCGGGCCCACGTAGACGCCCTCGGGGCGGAACCGCAGGCCCGGCTCGGCGTACTCCTCGAGCGCGTGCGCGATCCAGCCCACCGTGCGCGCGAGCGCGAAGACGGCTTCGCCGACGTCCGGGTGCAGGTCGAACTCGTGCAGCGCCGCCGCGAGCGCCAGGTCGACGTTCGGGAACAGCCCCGGCCGCCCCACGAGGCCTCCGACGATCGCGTCCACGGTGGCCAGGATCGGCGCGTCGCGTTCCCGCAGGACGTCGAGGAGCAGGACGGCCCGCGGGTCCCGGTGCCGGTAGACGCGATGGCCGAAGCCCGGGACGCGCGCGCCGGAGCGCAGCTGCTCGGAGAGCGCGCGCACCGGGTCGTCGACGGCGTCGGTGAGGAAGCGGTACGCGAGCGCGCTCGCCGCGCCGTGGTACTGCCCGTCGATGGCGCCGAGCCCCGCGGACACCGCGGCGTACGGGTTCGCGCGGGCGCTCGCGGCGACCCGGACGGCGAGGGTCGAGACCGCGAGGTCGTGGTCGGCGAGGAGGACGAGCAGCAGGTCCAGCAGCGCCGCGCCGTCCGGATCCGCCCCGGGCCGGCGGGCGAGCGCGGGCCAGAGCCGTTCCGCCAGGCTCCCGTCCGCCACCCCGGACAGCGCCTCCACCAGCACCGCCAGCAGTGACCCCGCCCGCCGCACGACCGCGTCCGGCGCGAGGTCGTACCGCAGCGGATCCGCCGCTCCGACGGCCGCGACGGCCACCCGGATCCGGTCGGTGAGCTCCGTCGACGCCGGCAGCGCCGCGATCGCGCTCCGGGCGACGGAGACCAGCGCGGGCGGCGCGGCGAAGGACGCGGGACCGAGAGCACCGGTCCACAGCAGGTGCGCGACGGACTCGGCGGACTCGGTGCGCGCGAGCTCGACGGCCCGGTGGCCGCGGTAGTACAGCTCGTCGTCCTCGAGCAGCGTGATCGCGGTGCGGATCCGCTCGATCGCCCCGGACGGGGCGCGTCCCTCGCGGCCCCGTTCGGCGAGCCGGTCGACGTCGTCCTGCGCGAACAGGCTGCCTCGCCGCGCCCCGGACCGGACGCTGGTCAGCAGCCCGCGGCTGACGTAGGCGTAGATCGTCTCGGGTTTCACGTCGAGGCGCTTCGCGGCCTCCGCGGTGGTCAGGAACCGGTCTCCGGCCATGGTCCTCGGCCCTCCCATGTTGACTGGATCAATATTGACAATAGTTGACCGGCGGACCGACAGTCACGGCATGACTCTCACGACCGACACGGACGGTCCGATCACCGTCCCGCCCGGGCTCCGCAACGTCGTCGTTACGTCCACCGAGATCGGGGACGTGCGCGGGGGCGAGGGCTTTTACCACTACCGCCAGTACTCCGCGGTCGACCTCGCGCGCGGCCGGACCTTCGAGGACGTCTGGTACCTGTTCGTCGAGGGCCGGCTGCCCACGCCCGCGGAGGCGGCGCGCTTCGCCGGTGAGGTGGCGCCGCTGCGGGTGCTGCCCGACGAGCTGCGCGAGGTGCTGCCGGCCATCGCCGCGGCGGGGGAGCGGCTCCAGCCGTTGACGGCCCTGCGGACCGCCCTCTCCCTGCTCGGCAGCGCCCGGGACGTCCCGCCCCTGTGGGACGCCGACGCCGCGACCCGGCGCGGGAACGCGCTCCTCGTCAGCGCCGTGACGCCGACGATCCTGGCGGCGCTGCACCGGCTGCGGTCCGGCCTGGAGCCGCTCGAGCCGCGTGCCGACCTCTCGGCGGCGGCGAACTGGATCTTCATGGTCACGGGTTCGGTCCCGCCGCCGCGGCACGCCGCCGCGGTGGAGAAGTACCTGGTCGCGACCGTCGACCACGGGTTCAACGCCTCGACCTTCACCTCCCGGGTCGTGGCCTCGACCGGCGCCGACGTCGTGTCGGCGGTGGTGGCGGCGATCGGCGCGTTCTCCGGGCCGCTGCACGGCGGCGCCCCGGACCGCGCCCTGGCCGGCCTCGACGAGATCGGGACGCCGGACCGGATCGACGAGTGGGTGCGCGCGAGGGTCCTCGCCCACGACCGGATCATGGGCTTCGGGCACGCCGTCTACCGAACGGACGATCCGCGCTCGCTGATGCTGCGGGAGGTCGCCGCGGAGCTGGGCGGTGAGCTGGCGGAGTTCGCGATGACCGTGGAGCGGCGGGTCGTCGAGATCCTCGCCGAGCTCAAGCCCGAGCGGCGGCTGTACGCGAACGTCGAGTTCTACGCGGGGGTGGTCATGGAGCTCTGCGGGATCCCGCGCTCGATGTTCACGCCCACGTTCGCGGTGAGCCGGATCGTCGGCTGGACGGCGAACGTCCTGGAGCAGGCGACCGAGCGACGGATCATCCGGCCGGCCGCCCGCTACGTCGGGCCGCCCGCACCGGAGCCGGTCCCGGCGGCGTAGTCGCCCCGAGGGCAGGGCCGACGCGCGCCGTCCGGCGCCACGCGCTCCGTCGACGGCGCGCGTGGCGCGGGACCGCGCGTGGCCTACCGGAGGGGGATCTCCTGGCCGCGCTCCGACTCGGGGCGCGGCCCGAAGATCCTGCGCTCGGACTCGTCGATGACGACGTCGTTGATGCTGGCCTCGCGCCGGACCATCAGCCCGTGGGAGTCGAACTCCCAGTTCTCGTTGCCGTAGCTGCGGTACCAGATGCCGGCCGCGTCGTGGCTCTCGTACTGGAACCGGACGGCGATCCGGTTGTCCGCGAACGTCCAGAGGGCCTTGCGCAGCGCGTAGTCCAGCTCGCGCTCCCACTTCGCCGTGAGCAGGGCGACGATCTCGGCGCGGCCCTGCACGAAGGTGTCGCGGTTGCGCCAGACGGAGTCCTCGGTGTACGCGAGCGCCACCTTCTCGGGGTCGCGGGTGTTCCACGCGTCCTCGGCGGCCTGCACCTTCTGCCGCGCGGTCTCGAGCGTGAACGGGGGGAGCGGCGGGCGGTCGGCCATCGGTGCGGTCTCCTCGCGGATGTGAGAACGGTCGTTCTCCCCGTAGGCTAGAGAACGCCAGTTCTCCTTCGCAAGTACGGACTCCGCATGGCCCCGCTCGATCCCGACACCGCCCGCACCCGGCTGCTCGACGCCGCCGAGGACCTCTTCTACGCCCGGGGTATCCAGGCCGTCGGCATGGACGACATCCGCGGCGGCTCCGGCGTCTCGCTCAAGCGGCTGTACTCGCTGTACCCGGCCAAGGAGCAGCTCGTCGAGGCGTACCTGCAGCGGCGCGACGTCCGGTGGCGCGGCCGGCTCGCGGCGTTCGTCGAGCAGGTCGACGACCCCCGGGAGCGAGTCCTCGCGGTGTTCGACTGGCTCGGCACCTGGTTCCGCGAACCCGGCTTCCGCGGCTGCGCCTGGATCAACGGCCACGGCGAGCTGGGGGCGACGTCGGACGTCGTGGCGCGGCTGGCCCGCGAGCACAAGCTCGCCTTCGCGGACTACGTCGCGGGGCTCGTCCGCGAGGCGGGCCTGCCGGAGGCCCTTGCGCCGCAGGTGTTCCTGCTCGCGGAGGGGGCGATGGTCGCCGCGGGGATCCTGGGCACGGATGCGCCGGCGGCCCAGGCCCACGCGGCGGCGGAGGTGCTGGTGAGTTCGTTCGCCGCGTGAGTGGGTCGGTTCCGCCGCTCGAGTGGCTCGAGCGCCGTTCTGCGCCGCTCGAGCCACTCACGCAGCGGCTCGATCAGGGCGTCCAGTGCGGGTCCCGGCCCGTGAGACCGAGCAGGCGATCGAGTGCCGGCGCCTCCTCGGGGACCGGCACCGCGGCGCCATAGACGCCCATCTCCCGTCCGATCCCGGCTGTCGCCGCCACCTCGGCGTGCACGACGGCGAGGACGCCCGGCTCCCACGTCGGCTCCAGGCCGAGGGCGCGGCCGAGGTCCCAGCCGTGCACCACCAGCTCGCCCACGGCCATCCCGCCGACCATCGCGGCGGGCAGGGGCTCGGGCCCGCCCATCGAAGTGGTCCCCTCCCAGGCCTCGACGTCGCCCCACGCCTCGGCGACGTCCGCGAACACCGCGGTCAAGGACGCCGGCCAGTCGCCGACCACCAGGTCGACGTCGGCTTCCGACTCCGCGGGCGGCGGCGCGGTCTCGCGCCGCCCGGCCGCGGCCAGGACCGGGCCCCAGAAGAGCAGATGGTTGAGCAGGTCGCGGACCGCGTAGTCGGCGCAGGGGGTCTGGGCGTCGAGCCGGGCGGGGTCGACCGCACGGATCAGCGCCGAGATCGGCGCGCCGGCGGCGGGGAGGACGGACGCGGCGACGAGGTCGGTGGGAGGCATGCCCGGCACGGTAGAGCGCCGACCGCGGGCCGGTCTTGAAGGAACGCGACAGGTGCCACCATGGACGGCGTGCCGCCCCGCCCCGGACCCGAGGATCCCGTGCGCTCGGCGGGGCCTGGCCCCGGTTCCAGCGCCACGACTTTCCCGAGCCGTCGGCGCGGCTCTCGCCGTTCGTCCGGCGGTACTGGATCGTCGAGTGGGACTACGACGAGCCCTACCGTCAGCTGATCGTCCCGTACCCGCACGTCCGGCCGACCTTCCGCGACGGCGGCGCGCCGCAGGTGCACGGAGTCTCGAGCGGGCACGTGGTCCGGGTCCTCGAGGGTCCGGCGCCTGCAACGCCTCTTCGCCGCGCACGTCGGCGTCGGGCCGAAGTGGGTGATCCGCCGCTACCGGCTGCACGAGGCCACCGAGCGGATGGCGCGCGGGGACGCGATCGTCTGGGCGGACCTCGCGGGCGAACTCGGCTACGCGGACCAGGCCCACTTCAGCCGGGACTTCGCCGCGCTGTTCGGCGAGCCCCCGACGCGGTACGCGCGGCGGTACTGACGGGCCGGCGGGCACCGGCCCGCCGGCTCACCAGCCGCGCGCCTTCCACTCCGGCAGCGACGGCCGCTCCTTGCCGAGGGTCGTGTCGTCCCCGTGCCCCGGGTAGACCCAGGTGTCGTCCGGCAGCTCGCCGAACACGCGGGACTCCAGGTCGGACACCAGGGAACGGAAGTCCTCGGCGGACCAGGTCTTTCCCGGTCCCCCCGGGAAGAGGGAGTCGCCCGTGAACAGGTGCGGGCGGTCCGGGCCGCGGTAGAGCAGCGCGATCGAACCCGGTGTGTGTCCGCGGAGGTGGATGACCTCCAGCTCGATCTGTCCGAACGCGACCGTGTCCCCGTGCGAGACCAGCTCGTCCATCGGGATCGGCAGCTCCGGCGCGTCCAGCGGGTGCGCGATCTGCCGGGTCTGGAACATGCCGGCGACCGCGCCGAGCGCCTCCCAGTGGTCCTTGTGCCGGTGGGTCGTGACCAGGTGCTGCAGCTCCGGTCGCGTGTCGTCCGCGCCGACCAGGTCCGCGATCCGCTGCGGCTCGTTCGCCGCGTCGATCAGCAGCGCCTCCTGCGTGGCGGTGCAGACCAGCAGGTACGCGTTGTTGTCCATCGGCCCGACGGACAGCTTGCTGATCGTCAGCGGCGCGAGGCTGCGACGGATCGCGGGCCCGCCCGGATCGGTGTGACCGGAATACTCCTCGAGGACGTCCACGGGCGCAGCTTAACGCGGCGGCACCGGCGCCGAGACCCGTCGGGACCGGGCAGGGGAAGGGGCTGCGGAGATCGCTCTCGAACATGTGTGCGACTCTAGGTGTGGGGACCGACATCTCCGGTTCGGGAAGTCGGCCGGCGGGTAGCACGTTGACCCGGGTGGTCGGCGGTACTGCTCCGGTCACCCGTGGTGGACGCCCGGCGCGCGCCGGTGTTCGTCCACCGACCGGGACGCCGGAGTCCGGCACCGAGCAGCGGAACTGTCGTACCTCCCGCTTAGCATCGACGCGAGGCAGGTCCGGCGTGCGCGCCGACCCGGCTCGGACCCTGATCGGGCGTGGTCGAGCTCGATCGGATCGGAACTTGAGGAGGCGCCTTCCGTGGCAGATCGTTCTGTCGGGACGAACGAGACCGAGGGGTTCACCGTCCACACGCCGGACGGTGACGCCCCACGACTCGTCGTGCGCGGCGCCCGCGAGCACAACCTGCGCGGCGTCGATCTCGACCTGCCCCGGGACAGCCTCGTCGTCTTCACCGGTCTGTCCGGCTCCGGCAAGTCCAGCCTCGCGTTCGACACGATCTTCGCCGAGGGCCAGCGCCGGTACGTCGAGTCGCTCTCGGCCTACGCCCGGCAGTTCCTCGGCCAGATGGACAAGCCGGACGTGGACTTCATCGAGGGCCTCTCGCCCGCGGTGTCGATCGACCAGAAGTCCACGAACCGCAACCCGCGCTCCACGGTCGGCACGATCACCGAGGTGTACGACTACCTGCGCCTGCTCTACGCGCGCGCCGGCGTCCCGCACTGCCCGGTCTGCGGCAGCGTGATCCGCAAGCAGACGCCGCAGCAGATCGTGGACCAGGTTCTGGAGATGGACGAGGGCAGCCGTTTCCAGGTGCTCGCCCCGGTCGTGCGGACCCGCAAGGGCGAGTTCGTGGACCTGTTCTCGTCGCTGCAGTCGCAGGGCTACTCCCGCGTGCTGGTCGACGGCGTGGTGCACCAGCTCAGCGACCCGCCGAAGCTGAAGAAGCAGGAGAAGCACGACATCTCCGTCGTCGTGGACCGGCTCTCGGTCAAGGCGAGCGCCAAGCAGCGGTTGACGGACTCGGTCGAGACGGCGTTGCGGCTGGCGGACGGCCTGGTGGTCCTGGACTTCGTGGACCTCGAGGACACGGACCCGGGCCGCGAGCGCCGCTTCTCCGAGCGGATGGCCTGCCCGAACGGCCACCCGCTCACCATGGACGACCTCGAGCCCCGCACCTTCTCCTTCAACTCGCCCTACGGGGCCTGCCCCGAGTGCCACGGCATCGGCGTCAAGAAGGAGACGGACCCGGAGCTCGTCATCCCGGACCCGGATCTCAGCCTGGCGGACGGCGCCATCGCGCCGTGGAACAACGGGCACAACGCCGAGTACTTCGGACGGCTGCTCTCCGGCCTGGCCAAGAGCATCGGCTTCCGCATGGACACGCCCTGGCGCAAGCTGCCGGCCGAGGCGCAGAAGGCGGTGCTGCACGGCAGCGAGGACCAGGTCCACGTCCGTTACCGCAACCGCTACGGCCGCGAGCGCTCGTACTATGCGAGCTTCGAGGGCGTCATCCCGTTCCTGGACCGGCGGCTGGACCAGACCGAGTCCGAGTCCCAGCGGGAGCGCTACGAGGGCTACATGCGGGACGTGCCGTGCCCGGCCTGCAAGGGCGCGCGGCTCAAGCCCGAGGTCCTCGCCGTCACACTCGGGCACCGCGAGCAGGGGGACCGGTCGATCGCCGAGGTCTCGGCGATGTCGGTGGCCGAGTGCGCCGAGTTCCTGAACGGCATGGTCCTGGACTCCCGGCAGGCCATGATCGCGGGCCGGGTGCTGAAGGAGATCCAGGCCCGCCTGGGCTTCCTGCTGGACGTCGGCCTGGAGTACCTGTCGCTGGACCGGGCCGCGGGCACGCTGTCCGGCGGCGAGGCCCAGCGGATCCGGCTGGCCACGCAGATCGGCTCCGGCCTGGTCGGCGTGCTCTACGTGCTCGACGAGCCGTCGATCGGCCTGCACCAGCGGGACAACCGCCGGCTGATCGAGACGCTGACCCGGCTCAAGGAGCTGGGTAACACGCTCATCGTCGTCGAGCACGACGAGGACACCATCCGTGCCGCGGACTGGGCCGTGGACATCGGCCCGGGCGCCGGCGAGCACGGCGGGTTCATCGTGCACAGCGGTACCGTCGCGGACCTCGAGTCCCACGACACGTCGCTCACCGGTGCGTACCTGTCCGGTCGGCGCTCGATCCCCGTGCCGGAGAAGCGGCGTGAGCTGGATCCGGAGCGCAAGCTGACCATCGTCGGCGCGCGGGAGCACAACCTGCGCGGGATCGACGTGGACATCCCGCTCGGCGGGCTCGTCTCGATCACCGGGGTGTCCGGGTCGGGCAAGTCCACGCTGATCAACGACATCCTCGCCACGGTCCTGGCGAACCGGCTCAACGGTGCCCGCCAGGTGCCCGGCCGGCACACCCGGATCAACGGGGTGGAGCAGCTGGACAAGCTCGTGCGGGTGGACCAGTCGCCGATCGGCCGCACTCCGCGCTCGAACCCCGCCACCTACACCGGCGTGTGGGACCAGGTCCGCAAGCTGTTCGCGGCCACGACCGAGGCGAAGGTCCGCGGCTACCAGCCCGGCCGGTTCTCGTTCAACGTCAAGGGCGGCCGCTGCGAGGCGTGCTCCGGAGACGGCACGATCAAGATCGAGATGAACTTCCTTCCGGACGTCTACGTCCCCTGTGAGGTGTGCAAGGGCGCCCGGTACAACCGGGAGACGCTCGAGGTGCACTACAAGGGCAAGACCGTCGCGGACGTCCTGGACATGCCGATCGAGGAGGCCGCGGAGTTCTTCGCGCCGATCAACTCGATCGCCCGGTACCTGCGCACGCTCGTGGACGTCGGGCTCGGCTACGTGCGGCTCGGCCAGCCCGCGCCCACACTCTCCGGTGGCGAGGCGCAGCGCGTGAAGCTGGCGAGCGAGCTGCAGAAGCGCTCGAACGGCCGGACGGTCTACATCCTCGACGAGCCGACGACGGGGCTGCACTTCGAGGACATCCGCAAGCTGCTGCTGGTGATCAACGGGCTGGTCGACAAGGGCAACTCGGTGATCGTCATCGAGCACAACCTGGACGTCATCAAGACCTCGGACTGGGTGGTCGACATGGGTCCGGAGGGCGGCTCGGGCGGGGGCACGGTCGTCGCCGAGGGCACGCCGGAGCAGGTCGCGGCCGCGGAGGCGAGCTACACCGGCCAGTTCCTGAAGGACCTGGTCGAGCCCGCCGCGGCGCCGGTCCGCAAGACCCGCCGGAAGAAGGTCGCGGCGGCGAGCTGAGCGGCCGATCCCGGCGGGCCCCGCCGGGTTCGGACCGGATCAGCGGGGTGCGATGTCGCCCGAGTCCGCGTCGTGGAGAACCGGGGTCGCCGGCCCGGTATCGGGCCGGTCGCCGGCGGCGCGCACGCCGCCGGTAGTCCCTGACGTCGGCCTCGCGCCGTCGAGCGGTGTGCCGTTCCGGCCAGTCGTGGGGGACGGGGCGGCGATCCGGTGCCTCAGCCGGCTGAACACGAACAGGGCGTGGCGCCGGGCGAGCGCACCGTAGGCGCCGATCCCGCCGGCGAGGACGTCGCGTCGGCGCACCGCCCAGCGCTTGTCCCCCGCCAGCGCCGCCGTGAACGCGCGCTGCGCCCGGAACTGCCGCCTGCCGGCCGCTCCCGAGAGCGAGGCGGGGTGGATCCGGAAGCCTCCCAGGGACTCGCGCAGCCCCACGAGGCGGCCGTGCTCCAGCAGACGCGACCAGAGCAGGAGGTCGCCGAGGAACTCCTCGTCCGGATCGAACCCGCCCACGGCCTCGAAGTCCGCCCGGCGGAACGTCACCGAGACCGGCGGTCCGATCGGGTTGCCGCCGTGGCGGACGATCGTCCGAACGACGTCGTCGCCGTTCAGGACGCCCACCAGTCCGCCCAGGAACCGGTTGCGGAACAGGATCCGGTCCGCGGGGTCGAGCATGTCGGCGCGCGCGGCGGCCATCGCCGCGTCCTCGTGCGTGCGCAGCGCGGCGACCTGCAGTTCCAGTGCGCGGGGCCGCAGCACGTCGTCCGCGCAGAGGAGCTTCACGAGCGGCGCCCGGCACAACCGGACCGCACGGTTCCAGTTGTGGGAGATCGGCACCGTCTCGTCCCGCCGTTCCAGCCGGATCCGCGGATCGTCGAACGAGGACACCACGGCGGAGGTGCCGTCGGTGCTGCCGTTGTCCAGGACGACGAGCTCGAAATCGGTGAAGGTCTGCGCGAGCACGCTCTCGACCGTCGCCCCGATGTACTTCGCGCCCTGGTAGGCGGGCACGCAGACCGATACGGCCGGGACGGGGCCGTCGGCCTCGTCGGTGACGGCCGCGGTGTGCTTCGGCATCGGTTGGGGGCCCTTCGGTCGGGCGGTCGGGCCCGAGGGCGGGAATCCGGTCGAGCGGATTCCCGAACGGTGACCCGCCACGGCGGTCGTCACGAGAACCTAACCGGTGACCGGGCGCGCGATCGAGGTGATCGACAGCTGGGACGGTCCGGGCGCCCGGCGGCCCCGCGGCGCGTCCGGGCGGTTCGGCAGAGGCGTCCGGTCCTGACCGCGACCCGTTCGCGTCCGTGCGAGGGGGGCTGCTACCCTTCGGAATGCGACCACCCCGTCGCGCGTTGATATGCGCGTCAGGGCGTTCAAGTGGAGCCCCGCTCCCACCCGCTCACCGAAGCATCATCAGGTGTCCGGGTTCCGGTCCGACGGTTCGGCGCAGTAACACCCCGCGTGGGTGGCGCCGTCCGTCATGATCGACGGGTCTTTGCTTGTCGTCGCCTGAAACGACGTCAATATGAGGAGACCCCATCACCACTGAGACACGCATCAACGACCGAATCCGCGTTCCCGAGGTCCGGCTCGTCGGACCCAACGGCGAGCAGGTCGGCATCGTGCGTATCGAGGACGCCCTGCGGCTGGCGCAAGAGGCCGAGCTGGATCTCGTCGAGGTCGCGGCCCAGGCCCGCCCGCCCGTCTGCAAGCTCATGGACTTCGGCAAGTTCAAGTACGAGAGCGCGCAGAAGGCCCGGGAGTCCCGGCGGAACCAGCAGCTCACGGTGATCAAGGAGCAGAAGCTCCGGCCGAAGATCGACACCCACGACTACGAGACCAAGAAGCGCAACGTGGTCCGTTTCCTCGAGGGTGGCAACAAGGTCAAGGTCACCATCATGTTCCGCGGACGCGAGCAGTCCCGACCCGAGCTCGGGTACCGGTTGCTGCAGCGCCTCGCGAAGGACGTGGAGGAGCTCGGTGTCGTCGAAGCCGCCCCGAAGCAGGACGGCCGCAACATGACGATGGTGATCGCTCCGACCAAGAAGCCGGTGAAGCGCGGGCCGGGTTCCCCGACCGCGTCGGAGGCCGCTGCGGCCGAGGCCGCTGCGTCGGAGGCCGCTGCGGCCGACGCTGCCGCGCCCGAGGCTGCCGCGTCCGAGGCTCCGGTCGAGGAGACGACGGCCTGACACGGTTCCGCGCACCCCCGGTGCGCGGGTCGTGAGCGCACCACACGACACTGACGCCCGCCCCCGGACGTCACCACTGAACGGATCAGCCATGCCCAAGAACAAGACGCACAAAGGCACCGCGAAGCGGATCAAGGTGACCGGCACCGGCAAGCTCCTGCGTCAGCAGGCCGGCCTGCGGCACCGCCTCGAGGTCAAGTCGAGCAAGGAGACGCGCGACCTGTCGCACGTCGTCGAGGTGGCCAAGCCCGACCAGAAGCGCATCAAGAAGCTGCTCGGACGCTGATCCTCCCTTCCCGCTGAACCCCCGGCCGACCGGTGCGTCACCCGCACCGGGACGGTCGACCGAGAGACAGGACTGACCCATGGCACGCGTGAAGCGCGCGGTCAACGCCCAGAAGAAGCGCCGCAGCACCCTCGAGGCGGCCAGTGGCTACCGAGGCCAGCGCTCGCGGCTGTACCGCAAGGCGAAGGAGCAGATGCTCCACTCGCTGAACTACGCGTACCGCGACCGCCGCGCCCGCAAGGGCGACTTCCGCCAGCTCTGGATCACCCGCATCAACGCGGCGGCCCGTGCGAACGGCATGACGTACAACCGCTTCATCCAGGGCCTGAAGGTCGCGGGCGTCGAGGTGGACCGCAAGAACCTGTCCGAGCTCGCGATCAGCGACCCGGCCGCGTTCGCCGCCCTCGTCGAGGTCTCGCGGGCCAACGTCCCGGCCCAGGGCGAGAAGTCCGAGAACACCGCCGCCTGATCAGGTGCTCGGCACTGAACGAACCCCGCGCGTCGTGGCAGCCCGCAAGCTGCTGCGGCGCGCGGGTCGTGAGAAGGCCGGAAAGTTCCTCGTCGAGGGCTCCCAGGCCGTTCGCGAGGCGCTCGGCGGAGCCCGGGTCCACGATCTCTTCGTCACCCCGGCCGCCCTCGAGCGCAATCCCGAACTGATCGCCGCCGCCGAGGCGGACGGCGTCCCGGTCACGATCGTCACGGACAGGGCGGCGGAGACGCTCTCGGACACCGTCACCCCGCAGGGCCTGATCGCGATCTGCGATCTCCTGGACGTGCCGCTGTCCACCGCGCTGGACGGCGCCCCCGCGCTGGTCGCGGTGCTCGCCGCCGTCGCGGAGCCCGGCAACGCCGGCACCGTCGTCCGGGCCGCCGACGCGGCCGGGGCGGACGCCGTCGTCCTCGCCGGGGACACGGTGGACCCGCATAACGGCAAGGCCGTGCGCGCCTCCACCGGCAGCGTCTTCCACCTGCCGCTCGCCCGCGAAAGGGACACCGGCGCCGTCCTCGACGCCTGTCGCGCCGCCGGGCTCACCCTGCTCGCCGCGGACGGCCAGGGCGAGCTGGACCTGCACGATCCCGCCGCCGCCGAGGTGCTGGCGCGCCCCACCGCGTGGATATTCGGTGGTGAGGCGCACGGCCTCCCGGAGACCGTGGCGGAGGCGGCCGACCACCGCGTCCGCGTCCCGCTGTACGGCCGTGCGGAGAGCCTCAACCTGGCCACGGCCGCGGCGGTCTGCCTGTACGCGAGCGCCGGAGCCCGGCGCTCTAGGATCACCGGCGTCCCCGTGACGCCCGGTAGCAGCCACGAAGCAATCAAAAAGGTGTGAGATGACCGAGAACGACTCCGACCTGCTCGATCCGGCGTCCCTCGACGCCGCGGTCAAGGCCGCGGTGGAGGCGTTCGCGGAGGCGGCGGATCTCGACGCGCTCGCCGCGGTCAAGCCCGCGCACCTGGGGGACAGGGCGCCGCTGCTTCTGGCCCGCCGCTCGCTGGGCTCGTTGCCCGGCAAGGAGCGCGCGGACGCGGGCAAGAGGGTCAACGCCGCCCGTCAGGAGGTGCAGGCCGGCTACGACGCGCGCCGCGAGGTCCTGCTCGCCGAGCGGGACGCCCGTGTCCTCGTCGAGGAGTCGGTCGACGTCACCCTGCCGTGGGACCGCCGCCCGCGTGGCGCCCGGCATCCCCTCACGCAGGTCTCCGAGCAGATCGCGGATGTGTTCGTCGGGATGGGCTGGGAGGTCGCGGAGGGCCCCGAGGTCGAGTCGTCGTGGCTCAACTTCGACGCGCTGAACTTCGGCAAGGACCACCCCGCGCGGACGATGCAGGACACCTTCTACCTGGGTGACTCGCAGGAGTCCGGACTCGTGCTGCGCACCCACACGTCACCGGTGCAGGTCCGCGCCCTGCTGGAGCGCGAGCTGCCCGTCTACGTCGTCTGCCCGGGCCGCACCTTCCGCACGGACGAGCTGGACGCCACCCACACCCCGGTGTTCCACCAGGTCGAGGGTCTGGCCGTGGACAAGGGCATCACGATGGCCCACCTCAAGGGCACGCTCGACGCGTTCGCCCGCGCCATGTTCGGGAGCGAGTCCCGGACCCGGCTGCGCCCGTCGTACTTCCCCTTCACCGAGCCGTCGGCGGAGGTCGACGTCTGGTTCCCGGAGAAGAAGGGCGGCGCCGGCTGGGTCGAGTGGGGCGGCTGCGGCATGGTCAACCCCAACGTCCTGCGCGCCTGCGGCATCGACCCCGACGTCTACTCCGGCTTCGCCTTCGGGATGGGCCTGGAGCGGACCCTGCAGTTCCGCAACGGCCTGCCGGACATGCGGGACATGGTCGAGGGCGACGTGCGTTTCAGCTGCGCCTTCGGCGTCTGACCTTTCTCACGTAACACAGTCGAGGAGTAAGCCCGTGCGCGTCCCCCTGTCCTGGCTCGCCGACCACGTCGCGTCCGTCCCGTCGGACGTCGACGCCGTGGCGGACGCGTTCGTACGCGTCGGGCTCGAGGTCGAGGAGATCCACGGCACGCCGGACGTCACCGGGCCGCTGACCGTCGGGCGCGTCGCCGAGATCGAGGAGCTCACGGGCTTCAAGAAGCCGATCCGGTACTGCCAGGTCGAGTTCGGCCCCGGCCCGGACGGCACCCCGGTGCGGCGCGGGATCGTCTGCGGCGCACGGAACTTCGCCGTCGGGGACCTGATCGTCGCCGCCCTGCCCGGCGCCGTGCTGCCCGGTCCGTTCCCGATCGCCGCGCGGAAGACCTACGACCACGTCTCCGACGGCATGATCGCCTCGGCCAAGGAGCTCGGCCTCGGCGCGGACCACAGCGGCATCCTCGTGCTGCCGCCCGGCTCCGCCGAGCCCGGCGACGACGCCCTGCCGGTCCTCGGCCTGGACGACCCGGTGATCGAGCTGGCCATCACGCCGGACCGCGGCTACTGCTTCGCCGTCCGCGGGATCGCGCGCGAGCTCGCGGCGTCCCTGGACGAGGACTACACGGACCCGGCGCTCCGCGCCGAGGTGCCGGAGGAGAAGACCGACTCCTGGCCCGTCCGGATCGACGACCCGGTGGGCTGCCCGCGGTACGTCGCCCGGCGCGTCTCGGGCGTCGACGCCTCGGCCCCGACGCCGTGGTGGATGCAGCGCCGGCTGCTCGCCGCCGGGATGCGCCCGATCTCGCTGACCGTCGACGTCACGAACTTCGTGATGCTGGATCTCGGCCAGCCGCTGCACGCGTTCGACGCCACCCGGTTGCGGGGCGAGATCGTCGTGCGCCGGGCCGCGAAGGGCGAGAAGCTCCGCACCCTCGACGACGTCGAGCGCACCCTGGACCCGGACGACCTGGTGATCACGGACGACTCCGGCCCGATCGCCCTCGCGGGGGTCATGGGCGGGGCCTCCACCGAGATCCCCGAGTCCGCCGAGGGCACCGTCGACGTGGTCATCGAGGCCGCGCATTTCCAGCCGACCTCGATCGCCCGGTCCGCGCGCCGGCACAAGCTGCCCAGCGAGGCGTCCAAGCGGTTCGAGCGGGCCGTGGACCCGCAGCTTCCGCCGATCGCCGCCGAGCGCGCCGCGAGGCTGCTCGCCGAGTACGGCGGCGGCACCGTCGAGCCCGGCCGCACGGACGTGGGCGCCGCTCCGGTGCTCCCGCCCGTCCGGATGGCACTGGACCTGCCGGACCGGACCGCGGGCGTCACGTACGACCGCGGTGTCACGGTGCAGCGGCTGACCCAGGTCGGCTGCACCGTCGAGCTCGAGACCGGCGCGGACGGCCGCGGCGTCGTGGTCGCGACGCCGCCGTCCTGGCGGCCGGACCTGGACTCCCCGGCGGACCTCGTCGAGGAGGTGCTGCGGCTCGAGGGCTACGAGACGATCCCGTCGACGCTGCCCGCCGCGCCCGCAGGCCGCGGACTCACCCCGGCGCAGGTCCGGACCCGCGCGGTGTCCCGCACGCTCGCCGAGGCCGGGTTCGTCGAGGTCGAGCCGTTCCCGTTCGTCGGCGACGCGGTGTGGGACGCGCTGGGTCTCGACGCCGGCGACGTCCGCCGCAGGACGGTGAAGGTCCTCAACCCGCTCGACGCGGACCGGCCCAGGCTCACCACGACCCTGCTGCCCGGGCTGCTCGAGACGCTGGTCCGGAACAAGGCGCGCGGGTTCGACGACCTGGCGCTCTTCCAGATCGGCCAGGTCGTGCTGCCGCACGCACAGCAGGTGCCGATGCCGGACCCGGGCGTTACCGAGCGGCCGTCGGACGCCGAGATCGCCATGATCGAGGCGGCTCTGCCGGCGCAGCCGCGGCACGCCGGTGCCGTGCTGGCCGGGAACCGCGAGCCGCTCGGCTGGTGGGGACGTGGCCGGCAGGCCGGCTGGGCGGACGCGATCGAGGCGGGCCGGCTGGTCGGCGCCGTCGCGGGCGTCGAACTGCGGGTGACGAAGGCGGCGCTCGCGCCGTGGCACCCGGGCCGCTGCGCCGCGCTGCGGGTGGGGGAGTGGGTCGTCGGGCACGCCGGCGAGCTGCACCCCAAGGTCGTCGAGGCCCTCGGGCTGCCGCCGCGGACCTGCGCGATGGAGCTGGACCTGGACGCGATCCCGCTGCAGGACCGCCGCCCGGCGCCGCGCGTCTCGCCGTATCCGCCGGTCACGGTCGACGTCGCGCTGGTGACCGCGGACGACGTGCCCGCCGCCGAGGTGGCGTCCGCGCTGACCGTCGGCGGCGGGGACCTGCTGGAGGACGTCCGGCTCTTCGACGTCTACACCGGGGACCAGGTCGGCGAGGGCAACCGCTCGCTCGCCTTCTCCCTGCGCTTCCGCGCCGCCGACCGGACCCTCACCAACGAGGAGGCGAACGCGGCGCGGGACGCGGCGATCGCCGTCGCGGCGGAACGCTGCGGGGCCGTCCTGCGCTGACCGCGGTTCAGCTGCGGCCGACGACGCCCGTCGCCGCGAGGATCCGGCCGAGCACCGCCGGGATCATGGCCCAGACGGCGAACGCCCATGCGCCCAGCAGCGGGAACAGCGGGATCGAGATCAGAAAGCCGAGCCCGGTGACCACGGAGAGGACCCAGCCCCGGCGGCGCAGGTGCTCCGGGGTGCCGGGAACGAACGCCCGCTGGTGGGCGACCACGGCCACGATCAGCGCGAACACGCAGACCTGCAGGGACTGGGCGAGCGCGTAAAGGCCGAAGCGGGCGAGGTCGAGGTGCCCCTCCTCGATCACCCGGGTCAGGAACGGGGTGACCACGATCAGCAGCAGCCATCCCATGTTCAGCCAGATGACGCCGGTCGAGGCCCGGCCGACGTAGCGGAACACCCGGTGGTGGAGGGTCCAGTGCCGGGCGATCACCGCGAAGCTGATCAGGAAGGTGAGGTACTGGTTCCAGTTCGCGGCGAAGCCCGCGGCGAGCTCGACCACCGAGTCGCCCTGCGGCACCCGCAGCTCGATCGCCAGGAGGGTGATCGCGATCGCGACCACCGCGTCGGAGAAGAACGCCAGACGTTCCGCCGCGCCCCGCTCGGTCGAGCCGTAGTCCTCCGCGCCGTAGTCCTCCGCGGCAGGGACGCCCGACGGGGGGCTCGCGACGGCGCTCAGGTCCGGCTCCACGGGCGCGTCAGCCATGTGCGGAGCCTAGTGCCGGGTCAGCCGGCGCGTTGCGCGATCTCCGACCGCACCAGCGGCGCGACCTTCGTCCCGAGCAGCTCGATCGCCCGCATGACGTCGGCGTGCGGCACTTCACCGATCGGGAACTGCAGCAGCGTGCGGTCGTGGCCGAACAGCTCGTGCTGGAAGAGGATCTTCTCCGCGACCAGCCCCGGGTCCCCGACGACGTACGCGCCCCGCAGTCCGGTCATCGCCTCGAACGCCGCGCGGGAGGTGGGGCCCCAGCCGCGCTCCTGCCCGATGCGGTTCATCACCCCGGAGTGGGCGGGATAGTAGATGTCCGCCGCCCGCGCCGCGTCGTCGGCGACGAAGCCGTGCAGGTTGAGGCTCAGCGGTGCCTGCCCGTGTCCGCCCTCGGCGAGGGCGCGGCGGTGCAGGTCCGCGAGCGGGGCGAACCGTTCCGGCATGCCGCCGATGATCGCGAGCGCCATCGGCAGGCCCAGCAGCCCGGCGCGCACCACGGACTGCGGATTGCCGCCGACGGCGACCCACACTGGCAGCGGGTCCTGGACCGGGCGCGGGAAGACGGGCTGGTCGGTGAGTGCGGGGCGATGCTTTCCGGACCAGGTCACCCGCCCGTCGGCCCGCAGGGCGAGGAGCAGGTCCAGCTTCTCGGCGAACAGCTCGTCGTAGTCGGCGAGGTCGTGACCGAACAGGGGAAACGACTCGGTGAACGACCCGCGGCCGGCCATGATCTCGGCACGACCCTCGGACAGCAGGTCGAGCGTGGCGAACTGCTGGAACACCCGCACCGGGTCGTCCGAGGACAGCACGGTGACCGCGCTGGTCAGGCGGATGCGCTCGGTCCGTTCCGCGGCCGCGGCGAGGATCATCGCCGGGACGGACGCGGCGTAGTCCGCGCGGTGGTGCTCGCCGACGCCGTAGACGTCGAGTCCCACCTGGTCCGCCAGCTCGATCTCCTCGACGACCTCCCGCACCCGCTGTGCGGGACCGACACCCGCGCCGGTGGGATCGATGTCCGCGAAGGTGTACACGCCCAGTTCCACGCCCGGTTGAACAATCAACCACCCGGTCCTGTTCCCGGAGCGCGCCGATCAGCCGGAACGGACGAGCTGCAGCAGCTCCCGCACCGAGGTGTCGGGCAGGTACGCCTTCGTGAGCGCGAGGCCGATGCGCGGGAGGTCTGCCTCGTCCCGGTAGAGCAGGTGCATCGGCTCGTAGCGTGGCTGGAACTTCGCCTTGAACGAGTGCAGCGAGCAGAACCCGTAGAGCGGCTCGAGCCGGGCGCCCAGGGTGTCGAGCAGCCGGTCCAGCGCCGCGGCGACCTCGCCCTTCCCGGTCCTGGCCAGCGGCGCGCCGGACAGCGAGACCCCGGTGGCGCCGTCGTCCTTGAACGCCAGGCAACTGGACGCGATCAGGAACTCGACCACCGGGCGGAAGGCGCCGTCGTCCCGGCGCCGCATGACGTCCAGGGTCCATCCGCGGACGGCGCCTCCCGGGGCGTGGACCGGCAGCCACGACGTGACGCCCTGGATCACACCGTCCGCGTCCTCGGCGAGCCCGACACGGACCTGGGGGTCGAGCGCCTCGTCGATCCCGCCGAGCGGACGTCCTGCCAGGCCTTGCCGCGGAACTCCAGGTCGGGCAGGTCCACCAGGGTGTCCTCGGCGATCTGGACGGTGAGCCAGCCCGCCTCCCGGGCCTCGCGGGCCGTCGCGTCGGAGGCGGAGAACACGCACGGGACCAGCCCGGACATCTCGCTGCTGCGCGCGAACTCCCGCAGCGCCGCGGCCCGGTCCTCCGGCGGACCGATCGCTTCCCCCAGCCCGATCGCGACGCCGGCGTGGGCCTGCCAGGCCTGGCACGACCGCCCGTCGTCGGTGCCGAAGTACCGGTTCTCGGGCCAGGTCGCCATCCAGGAGACCGTGCTGCCGCCGTGCTGCTGCAGCAGGTCCACGGCGGTGTCCCGATCGGTGCCGGTGCCGGTGCCGCGCCGCTTGCGCCGCGACGGGACGCGGAACGCCGCGCTACCGGCGACGAGCACGACCAGCAGCGCCACCCAGATCAACCGGTCCGCCACGAACGTCGAGCTCAGGTCCAGGCGGGCGTCGACCGGCTTCAGCACCGCGATGACGATCGCCAGGACGAGGACCAGCAACCCGAGCACGAGGTTGAGCGCGGAGAGCCCGACCGCCCACCGCCAGGCGACCCGGTGGCCCTTCCGGATCCCGTTGACCAGCAGGGCCCCGAGCACCACGACGGTCGCGACGTCGATCAGCGAGTTCCCCGCGTCGCCGGTGTCGCCCAGCGGCCCGTCGCTCGGCAGGAAGTAGCTCAGCGCCGTCCCGACCACGATCAGCACCAGCCCGCCGACCGCGAGCAGCCGCCACTCGCGCCTGCTGGGCCGGCCCGGCTCCCGGACGCCGAGGTGGCGGGTCAGCCGTGGCCCGGCGGCCAGCCCGAGAGCGACGACCAAGAAGTGCTCGAAATCGGCCAGCGATCCGAGATAGACGACGGAGACGATCACGTAGAGGCCGAGGAGGAGACGGACGCGGAGCCGCCACGGCGGCCGCAGGACGGCCGAGGCGACCGCGAGGACGGCCATGGCCCCCGCCGAGAACCCCATGTCGAGGCGTTGGGACAGGTCGACGGCCCAGCGCCACCCGGTGCCGCGCACGGAGAGCAGGAAGCCTGCGGCGACCAGGACCCCGACGAGCTGGCCCACCACCGTGACCGCGGCGGCGAGCCGAGTGCCGAGCAGCCACTCGCCGATGCCGACGAGCAGGGCGAAGCTCCCGATCATCGCCATGGCGGAGAGCGGGGTGACGGCCAGGAAGGGACCGGTCAGCAGCGTCCACCAGCGCCCTTCTAGGAACGACGGCAGCCCGTAGGCGACCTGGGGGTACCAGCTCCGGTCCTCCGCCGCGGACCAGAACGTGCCGGTGGCCAGGCCGACGAGCAGGGTGACTACGGCCGACGAGGTGAAGGGGAGCCTGCGCCGGAGAGCGCCGGCTCACGGCAGGCGCGTCAGCGCCACGCGGCCCGCGGCCCGCCACTGCGCGTCCGACGGCCTCCGCTCGGCCACCGCGATCGTGATCAGATAGGTCCGCGAGGCGATCTGCATCGTCGGGCCGCTCGCGGTGTCGACGACCGCCGCCGCGTCGCCCACCTCGGACAACTCCCGTCGCCCGAGACCCGCGCGGACCACGTCGGCCGGTGCGCCGCCGCGGACGCCGTAGACGTTCACCGCGGCGAGCGCCGGCGGGTCGCCCTCCCTCGCGGCGGCGGTGCAGCCGCGGGCCGTGGTGCCGTCGGCGTGGCTGGTCGTGCCGTTCTCCGGCGGATCGACCGGGGCGTCCAGCAGCGAGGCGAGCTCGGCGGCGTCGAGCAGGCACTCGTCCCGGACCGCGTCGCCGAGCAGCACGGGGCCGCTGGTCCGGGCGGGCGCCGCCACCGTCGTGCCCGCGGTCGGAAGCGGCTCGGCGACGGCGTTCCCGGCGATCGCCCGGCCACACCCGGTGGACAGGACCACGAGGAGGAGACCGCCGCTCAGCGCGCGGAGGGGGCGTGTTCGGCGCACGGGCGGACGGTAGCGACGAGCCGTGCCCGCTCGTGGCCGTTCCGCGGAATTGCTCCCGCTAGCGTGCCGCCCGTGCGTGACGACGGACATGCGCCCGCGCTCCCGGACGCGGGGCTGCCGAACAGCAGCGGCAGCACGTACCGCCTCGCCGCGTGAACACTCCGGACGGCCGGCAGGGCCGGATCAGGGTCCTCGCCCTCGCCCTGGTGATGCGCGGGGAGGAGCTGCTGGTCTTCCGCGGGAACGACCCCGCCACCGGGAAGGTCTTCCACCGGCCCCTGGGCGGCGTCGAGTGCGGCGAGACCGGGGCGGAGGCGCTGCGCCGGGAGATGCTCGAGGAGCTCGGCGCGGAGATCGCGGACGTGCGCCTGCGTGGCGTCCTCGAGAACCTCTTCACCTGGGACGCGCGGCCCTGGCACGAGATCGTCATGCTCTTCGACGCAACGTTGCGGACCCCGCGCTGTACGCGCGGGACGATCTCGTGGCCACGGGGCACACCGTAAGGGTGAGGTCCGACGGAACCGACTTGCATGAGCTTGCATCGGTCTGCATACTCATCCGCGTGGTACGGATCGCGGTGGCAGGGGCCAGCGGGTACGCCGGGGGAGAGCTGCTCAGGCTGCTCCTCGGGCACCCGGATGCGGAGATCGGCGCGCTGACGGCGGGCGGCAACGCGGGCAGGCGACTGGGTGAGTTCCAGCCGCACCTGGCGCCGCTGGCCGACCGGGTCCTGGGGGAGAGCACGGCGGAGGTCCTCGCCGGCCACGACGTCGTCTTCCTCGCGCTGCCGCACGGGAAGTCCGCCGAGATCGCCGCCCGGCTCGGGGACTCGGTGCTGGTCGTGGACTGCGGCGCGGACCACCGGCTCAACGACGCGGCGGCGTGGGACCGCTGGTACGGCGGGGAGCACGCCGGGCACTGGCCGTACGGCCTGCCCGAGCTGCCCGGCGCGCGGGACGCCCTGCGCGGCACGAAGCGGGTCGCCGTCCCCGGCTGCTACCCGACGGCCACCAGCCTCGCCCTGTTCCCCGCGCTGGTCGCGGGCCTCGTCGAGCCGGACGTCGTGATCACCGCGGTGACCGGGACCTCCGGCGCGGGCAGGTCGCTCAAGCCGCACCTGCTCGGCGCCGAGGTCATGGGCTCGCTCTCCGCCTACGGCGTGGGAGGCGTGCACCGGCACACCCCGGAGATCGCCCAGAACCTGTCGGGGGCCTCCGGTACACCGGTCTCCGTGAGCTTCACCCCGGTCCTGGCCCCGCTCCCGCGCGGCATCCTCGCGTCCTGTTCCGCCTCCCTGACGGGCGACGGCGCGAACGTGCGGGAAATCTACGAGAAGGCCTACGCGGACGAGCCCTTCGTCCAGCTGCTGCCCGAGGGCCAATGGCCCACGACGGGCGCGACGCTCGGCTCCAACAACGTCCAGCTCCAGGTGGCGGTGGACGCGGACGCCAAGCGGCTGGTCGTCGTCTCGGCGATCGACAACCTCACGAAGGGCACGGCCGGCGGCGCCGTGCAGTGCATGAACCTAGCCCTCGGCCTCCCCGAGACCACCGGCCTGCCGACGACGGGAGTGGCTCCGTGAGCGTCACCGGACCCAAGGGCTTCCGGGCTTCCGGCGTCACGGCCGGGATCAAGGCCAACGGCCGGCCGGACCTGGCGCTCGTCGTCAACGACGGGCCCGAGTTCACCGCCGCGGGCGTCTTCACCCGCAACAAGGTCAAGGCCGCGCCCGTCCTCTGGTCCCAGCAGGTCGTGTCCACCGGGACCCTGCGCGCGGTCGTCCTCAACTCCGGTGGCGCCAACGCCTGCACCGGCCCGAAGGGCTTCCAGACCGCCCACGCGACGGCCGAGAAGGCCGCCGACGCCCTCGGCAGTGTCGATCAGCCCTGGGGCGCCGTCGACGTCGCGATCTGCTCGACCGGCCTGATCGGCGCGCAGCTCCCGCGCGAGATTGTGCTGGCCGGGGTCGAGAAGGCGGTCGGCTCGCTCGAGTCCACGGCCGAGGGCGGCCTGGCCGCCGCCACCGCGATCATGACGACGGACACGGTGCCCAAGGAGGCACGGCACGTCGACGAGGCGGGCTGGAGCGTCGGCGGCCTCACCAAGGGCGCGGGCATGATCGCGCCGTCGATGGCCACGATGCTGTCCGTCGTCACCACGGACGCGGTCGTCGACGCGGCCACGCTCGAGGAGTCGCTCCGCGCGGCCGTGCGGGTCAGCTTCGACCGGCTCGACGTCGACGGCTCCATGTCCACCAACGACACCGTGCTGGCCCTGGCCTCGGGTGCCTCCGGCATCACCCCCGAGCCGGCCGCGCTCACCGCGGCGTTCACCGCGGTCTGCAAGGACCTGGCGAAGCAGATGCAGGCGGACGCCGAGGGCGTCACCAAGCGCATCCTGGTCCGGGTCACCGGCGCGGCGAGCGAGGACGACGCCGTGACGGTCGCCCGTACCGTCGCCCGGGACAGCCTGGTCAAGACCGCGTTGTTCGGATCGGACCCCAACTGGGGCCGGGTCGCCGCGGCCGCCGGCTACGCGGACGCGGACCTCGACCCCGAGAAGCTGGACGTCACGATCAACGGCGCCCTGCTCTGTGCCGGCGGCGTCGCGGCCGCGGACCGTGCCGAGGCGGACCTGTCCGGCGAGGACATCCTCGTCGAGGTCTCGCTCGGGCTCGGGGACGGCACCGCGGAGATCCTCACGACGGACCTGTCGCACGCGTACGTGGAGGAGAACAGTGCCTACTCCTCCTGAGATCACCGGCCTCGCCACCCGGCTGAAGCGGGCCGGGGAGAAGGCGGGCGTGCTCGCCGAGGCCCTGCCCTACCTGCAGCGGTTCCACGGGAAGATCGTCGTGGTCAAGTACGGCGGCAACGCCATGATCGACGACGAGCTGAAGCAGGCGTTCGCCCAGGACATGATGTTCCTGCGGCTCGCGGGCATCCACCCGGTCGTCGTGCACGGCGGCGGCCCCCAGATCAGCGCGATGCTGAAGCGGCTCGGCCTGCCGGGGGAGTTCCGCGGCGGGCTTCGGGTGACCACCCCCGAGACGATCGACGTGGTCCGGATGGTGCTGGTCGGCCAGGTCGGGCGCGAGCTCGTCGGGCTGATCAACCAGCACGGTCCCTACGCCGTCGGGCTGTCCGGCGAGGACGCCGGCCTGTTCACCGCGGAGAAGCGCACGGCGCTCGTCGACGGTGAGGCCGTGGACATCGGCCTGGTCGGCGACGTCGTGCAGGTCAACCCGGACGCGGTGCTGGACATCGTGAAGGCCGGGCGGATCCCGGTCGTCGCCGGCGTCGCGCCGGACGTCGACGGGCAGGTCTACAACATCAACGCCGACAGCGCCGCCGCGGCGCTGGCGGCGGCCCTCGACGCCACGAAGCTGGTGGTGCTCACGGACGTCGAGGGCCTGTACGCGAACTACCCCGATCCCGAGTCGATCATCAGCGAGCTGACCGCCGCCGAGCTGGAGCCGATGCTCCCGCAGCTCGAGAGCGGGATGGCGCCGAAGATGGAGGCCTGCCTGCGGGCGGTCCGGGGCGGGGTCCCCCAGGCGCACGTGATCGACGGGCGGATGCCGCACTCGGTGCTGCTCGAGGTGTTCACGAGCGAAGGAGTCGGAACGATGGTGGTGCCGTCATGACCACGTACGCGGAGCGGTGGCAGCACTCGCTCATGAACAACTACGGCACCCCGCCGCTGACGCTGGTCCGCGGCGAGGGCGCCGAGGTGTGGGACGCCGAGGGCCGCCGCTACCTGGATCTGGTCGGCGGCATCGCGGTCAACTCGCTCGGCCACGCCCACCCGGCCGTCGTCAAGGCCGTGACCCGGCAGATCTCCACGCTGGGGCACACGTCGAACCTCTACATCACCGAGCCGCCGCTGCAGCTGGCCGAGAAGCTCCTGGGACTGCTGGACCAGCCGAGCGCCCGGGTCCTGTTCTGCAACTCCGGCGCCGAGGCCAACGAGGCCGCCTTCAAGATCGCGCGGCGGACCGGCCGCCCGCACATCGTCGCCTGCCAGGACGCGTTCCACGGCCGCACCATGGGCGCGCTCGCGCTCACCGGGCAGCCGGCCAAGCGGGAGCCGTTCGAGCCGATGCCCCCGGGCGTCTCGCACATCCCGTTCGGGGACGTCGCGGCGCTCGAGGCCGCGGTCACCGAGGACACCGCCGCGGTGTTCCTCGAGCCGATCCTCGGCGAGGCGGGGGTGATCGTGCCGCCGGAGGGCTACCTGCGGGCGGCCCGGGAGATCACCGCGGCCAAGGGCGCGCTGCTGGTGCTCGACGAGGTGCAGACCGGGATCGGCCGGACCGGCGCGTGGTTCGCGCACCAGCCGCTCGGGATCGTCCCGGACGTCGTGACGCTGGCCAAGGGACTCGGCGGCGGCCTGCCGATCGGCGCCTGCATCGGGATCGGGGACGCGGGCGCCCTGCTCGAGCCCGGCCAGCACGGGACGACCTTCGGGGGCAACCCGGTCAGCTGCGCCGCGGCGCTCGCGGTGCTCGGCACGATCGCGAACGACGGCCTGCTCGAGCACGTCACGCAGCTCGGCAAGGAGATCTCGACCGCGATCGAGGAGATGACGCACCCGATGGTCACGGACGTGTCGGGGGCCGGGCTGCACATCGGCGTCGGCCTGAACCAGCCCGTCTCCGCGGCCGTGGCCTCGGTGGCCCGGGAGCGCGGGTACCTGGTCAACAACGCGGTACCGACCCGGATCCGGCTCGCGCCGCCGCTGGTCCTCACCCAGGAGCAGGCGCGCGGGTTCCTCGATGCGCTGCCGGGGATCCTGGACACCGCGGGCGGGACCGTCTGATGGCCTCCGCATCCGGACCCAGGCACATGCTGCGGGACGACGACCTCTCGCCCGCCGAGCAGGCCGAGGTCCTCGCCCTGGCGGCCGAGATGAAGAAGGACCGCTTCGCGCACCGCCCGCTGGCCGGGCCGAGGCCGGTCGCGGTGATCTTCGACAAGTCGTCGACCCGGACCCGGATCTCGTTCGAGGTGGGGATCAGCCAGCTCGGCGGCAGCCCGGTCATCCTGGACGCCGCCACCAGCCAGCTCGGCCGCGGCGAGACGATCGAGGACACCTCTCGGGTGCTGTCCCGCTTCGTCGACGCGGTGGTGTGGCGGACCGGTGGGCAGAGCCGCATCGAGGCGATGGCGAGCGTGTCCTCGGTGCCGGTCGTCAACGCGCTGACGGACGAGTTCCACCCCTGCCAGGTCCTCGCGGACCTGCAGACGATCCAGGAGCGCTTCGGCCGGCTCGCCGGCCTCACCCTGACCTACCTCGGCGACGGCGCGAACAACATGGCGCACTCGCTGCTCCTCGGCGGCGCGACGGCCGGCATGCACGTCCGGATCGCCGCGCCGGAGGGCTTCACCCCGGACCCGGACGTCCTGCGCGACGCGAAGGCCCGGGCGGCGGAGACCGGCGGCGGCGCCGAGCTGATCCTGGATCCGCAGGCGGCCGTGGAGGGTGCGGACGTGCTGGTCACGGACACGTGGGTGTCCATGGGCCAGGAGGACGACGGGCTGGACCGGGCGGCGCCGTTCCGCCCGTACCAGATCAACGCCGAGCTCCTCGCCCGCGCGAACGAGGGCGCGATCGTCCTGCACTGCCTGCCCGCGCACCGCGGGGACGAGATCACCGACGAGGTGATGGACGGCCCGGCGAGCCTGGTCTGGGACGAGGCGGAGAACCGGTTGCACGCGCAGAAGGCACTCCTCGCCTGGCTGATGGAACCGGGGCGAGCGGGACGATGACCACCGCCCGCACCAACGGCGGTGCCCGCTCCAGTACCGCCACCCGCGTCGCCCGGCAGGCCCGGATCGTCGAGCTGATCACCCGGCGTGCCGTGCACAGCCAGGGCGAGCTGCTCGCGCTCCTCGAGGCCTCGGGCATCGAGACCACGCAGGCCACCCTGTCCCGGGACCTCGACGACCTGGGCGCGGTCAAGCTGCGCGGTGCGGACGGCGGCACGCCCGTCTACGTCATCCCGGAGGACGGCAGCCCGGTGCGCGGTGTCGAGGGCGGCACCACCAGGCTGAGCCGGATGCTGGGGGAGCTGCTCGTGTCGGCGGACGCGAGTGGGAACCTGGCCGTGCTCCGAACCCCGCCCGGCGCGGCGCACTACCTTGCGAGTGCGCTGGACCGGGCGGCCCTGCACGACGTCGTCGGCACCATCGCCGGGGACGACACGATCTTCGTGGTCGCGCGCGAGCCGCTCACCGGCGCCGAGCTCGCGCAGCGCCTCCAAGCACTACCCACGAACAAACAGCACGAAGGAGAACTCTCATGACGGACCGGGTCGTACTGGCCTACTCGGGTGGGCTGGACACCTCGGTGGGCATCGGGTGGATCGCCGAGGAGACCGGTGCCGAGGTGGTGGCCGTGGCCGTCGACGTCGGCCAGGGCGGCGAGGACCTCGAGGAGATCCGCAAGCGGGCGCTGGCCTGCGGTGCGGTCGAGGCCGTGGTCGCCGATGCCCGCGACGAGTTCGCCGAGCAGTACTGCCTGCCGGCGCTGCAGGCCAACGCGCTCTACATGGACCGCTACCCGCTGGTCTCCGCGATCTCGCGGCCGCTGATCGTCAAGCACCTGGTCGAGGCCGCGAAGTACCACGGCGCCTCGACGGTCGCGCACGGCTGCACCGGCAAGGGCAACGACCAGGTCCGCTTCGAGGTCGGCATCCAGGCGCTCGCGCCCGAGCTGAACTGCATCGCGCCGGTCCGTGACTTCGCCTGGACCCGCGAGAAGGCGATCCAGTACGCCGAGCAGCACAACCTGCCGATCGACGTCACCAAGAAGTCGCCGTACTCGATCGACCAGAACGTCTGGGGCCGCGCCGTCGAGACGGGCTTCCTCGAGGACATCTGGAACGCGCCGATCGAGGACGTCTACTCCTACACGCAGAACCCGGCCGAGCCACGGGACGCGGACGAGGTGGTCATCCGCTTCGAGAAGGGCGTGCCGGTCGCGATCGACGACAAGCCGGTCACCGTGCTGCAGGCGATCGAGGAGCTCAACCGCCGTGCCGGTGGCCAGGGCATCGGCCGCCTCGACATGGTCGAGGACCGGCTCGTCGGCATCAAGAGCCGCGAGGTGTACGAGGCGCCGGGCGCGATCGCGCTGATCACCGCGCACCAGGAGCTGGAGAACGTCACCGTCGAGCGGGACCTCGCCCGGTTCAAGCGGACGGTCTCGCAGCGCTGGACCGAGCTGGTCTACGACGGCCTGTGGTTCTCCCCGCTGAAGTACGCGCTGGACACGTTCGTCGCGCAGACCCAGGAGTACGTCTCCGGCGAGGTGCGGATGACGCTGCACGCCGGCAACGCCACCCCGACGGGCCGCCGCTCGGACGCGTCGCTGTACGACTTCAACCTCGCCACCTACGACGAGGGCGACGCGTTCGACCAGAGCCTCGCCAAGGGCTTCGTCCAGCTCTGGGGCCTGCCCAGCAAGATCGCCGCCCGCCGGGCGCAGCGGCTGGGGGGCTCCTCGCAGTGAGTGGGGCTGCTCTCTGGGGCGGCCGGTTCGCGTCCGGTCCGGCCGACGCGCTGGCCGCCCTGAGCAAGTCGACGCACTTCGACTGGCGGCTCGCCCCCTACGACATCCGCGGGTCGAAGGCCCACGCCCGGGTGCTCGCCCGGGCGGGCCTGCTCAGCGACGACGAGCTCGCCGGGATGCTCGACGCCCTGACGAAGCTGGAGTCGGAGGTCGAGTCCGGCGCGTTCGGGCCCGCTCCGGACGACGAGGACGTGCACACGGCGCTCGAGCGAGGCCTGATCGAGCGGGCCGGGCCGGAGCTGGGCGGCAAGCTCCGCGCCGGCCGGTCCCGCAACGACCAGGTGGCGACGCTGTTCCGGATGTGGCTGCGCGACGCGACGCGCCGGATCGGCGCGGGTGTCCTGGACGTCGTCGACGCGCTGGTGGCGCAGGCCGAGGCGCACCCGGACGCGCCGATGCCCGGCCGTACCCACCTGCAGCACGCGCAGCCGGTGCTCCTCGGCCACCAGCTGGCCGCGCACGCCCACGCGCTGCTGCGGGACGTCGACCGGCTGCGGGACTGGGACAAGCGGGCCGCGGTCTCGCCGTACGGGTCGGGTGCGCTCGCGGGCTCGTCCCTCGGGCTGGACCCGGAGGCGGTGGCGGCCGAGCTGGGCTTCGACTCGTCGTCGGCGAACTCGATCGACGGCACGGCGTCCCGGGACTTTGCCGCGGAGGCGGCGTTCGTCCTGGCCATGGTTTCGGTGGACCTGTCCCGGCTGGCCGAGGAGATCATCCTCTGGGCCACCGCGGAGTTCTCCTACGTCACCCTCGACGACGCGTTCTCCACCGGCAGCTCGATCATGCCGCAGAAGAAGAACCCGGACGTCGCGGAGCTCGCACGGGGCAAGGCCGGCCGGCTGATCGGCAACCTCGCCGGGCTGATGGCCACGCTCAAGGGCCTGCCGCTGGCGTACAACCGGGACCTCCAGGAGGACAAGGAGCCGCTGTTCGACTCCGCGGAGCAGCTGGACCTGCTGCTGCCCGCGGTGGCCGGCATGGTGTCGACCCTGGTCTTCCACACGGACCGGCTGGCCGAGCTGGCCCCGGCGGGGTTCACCCTCGCGACGGACATCGCGGAGTGGCTCGTCCGCCAGGGCGTCCCGTTCCGGGTCGCGCACGAGGCCGCGGGCGGCTGCGTCCGGGCCGCCGAGGCCCGTGGCGTAGGCCTGGACGAGCTGACGGACGCCGAGCTCGCGGGCGTCCATCCGGCGCTCACGGCCGCGGTCCGCGAGGTCCTCACCGTTCCCGGCTCGATCGCCTCGCGGAACTCCCGCGGCGGGACGGCGGGGGAGCGGGTCGCCGAGCAGCTCGACGAGCTGCAGGGCGCGAGTGCGGACGCCCGCGTGTGGGTGAGTGCCTGACTTGTCGGACGGACTGATCCGCCGCGAGGAGCTCGCCTCCGACGTGCTCCCCGCGGCGGCGAGACTCCTCGGCTGCACCGTCGAGGCGGACACACCCGACGGTCTGGTGGCGGTGCGCCTTGTCGAGGTCGAGGCGTACCGCGGGGCGGACGACCCCGCGTCGCACAGCTTCCGGGGCCGGACCCCGCGAAACGGCGTGATGTTCGGCCCCGCCGGGTGCCTCTACGTGTACTTCGTCTACGGGATGCACTTCTGTGCCAACGTCTCCTGCATGGTCGACGGGCAGGCGGGCGCGGTCCTGCTCCGCGCCGGGGAGGTGCTCTCCGACCCCGGGGTGGCTCGCGTCCGCAGGCCCACCGCGAAGCGGGATGTCGACCTCGCCCGGGGGCCGGCCCGGCTCGCGTCGCTGCTGGGGCTCACCCGCGAACGCAACGGCGTCGATGTCACCGATCCGGCGTCCCCGGTCCGGGTCCGTGCCGGCGAGCCGGTCCCGCGCAGCATGATCCGCAGAGGCCCGCGCGTCGGTGTCGCGGCGGCCGCCGACCTGCCATGGCGGTTCTGGATCGACGGGTCCCCGGCGGTGAGCCAGTACCGGCCGGGCAAGATCCGCACCCCGGTAGTGGACCCTACGGATAGGGCATCCTAACCTCACCTATGTGAAGAATGATCGTCGGCCGATCCGCCGACTTCTGAGGACCTCGTCCCTCGTCCTCGTGGCCGCGTTCGCACTGGCCGCGTGCGGTTCGGACGGGGGTGCGAGCGGATCGGACCCGTCGTCCGGCGCGGCAGCCGCCGGCGGCGCCTTCCCGGTGACGGTGTCGCACGAGTACGGCAGCACGACCATTCCGGCGGCCCCGCAGCGCGTCGTCTCCCTCGGGTACACGGACCAGGACGCGATCCTCGCGCTCGGCACCGTTCCCGTGGCGATCCGCGAGTTCACCGGGCAGAAGCCGTCCGCGACGTGGGAGTGGGCGCAGGACAAGCTCCAGGGGCAGACGCCGACGGTGCTGCCGGTCGGCGAGGTCGGCACCGAGGCGATCGCGGCGCTGCGCCCGGACCTGATCATCGGGATCTCGGCGGGCCTGACGCAGGAGCAGTACGACATGTACTCGAAGATCGCTCCCGTGGTCGCGTCGCCGCAGGGCTTCATCGACTACGGCACCCCGTGGCAGGACGCCACCAGGCTCACCGGGCAGGCGCTCGGGAGATCCGCGGAGGCGGAGGAGCTGGTCGGCGACCTGGAAGCCCGGTTCACACAGGTGAAGCAGCAGTACCCGGCGCTCATGGGTAAGGCCGCCGCCGGAGTCCGGCCGAGCACCGCGGACAACGCGTCGTTCTTCGTGTGGGGTTCGCAGGACCTGCGCGCCCGGTTCCTCCAGTCGCTCGGCATGACCATCCCCGCCGAGTTCGACCGGCTGGCGGACCGGAACTTCTACGCGACGATCTCCACCGAGGAGATCGGCAAGCTGAACCAGGCGGACGTCCTGGTGCTGATCACCGCGAGTGAGGCGGAGCGGACGGCGTTCCAGTCCCTGCCCGGCTACGCGAACCTGACGGACGTGCAGCAGGGCAGGGTCGTCACGCTCGACGACCAGGCGTCCGCCGCGTTGTCCTTCTCCAGCGTGCTGAGCCTGCCGTCAGTGCTGGACACGCTCCCGGGTCAGCTGGCCGGCACGCTCGGCTGATGCCTACCTCCGACCGGACGGCCGGTGTCCCACCCGGGGCACCGGCCGTCTCCGCGACCGGGGAGTATGGATTCTGTGAGCACGCACATCCTCGACGAGCTGGACTGGCGCGGCCTGATCGCGCAGAGCACGGACCGCGACGCGCTCCGGCGGGACCTCGACGGTCCCGAACCGCTCACGCTGTACTCGGGCTTCGACCCGACCGGCCCGAGCCTGCACGCCGGACACCTCGTCCCGCTCCTGACACTGCGGCGGTTCCAGCAGGCGGGAGCGCGGCCGATCGTGCTGGCCGGCGGGGCGACCGGGATGATCGGCGACCCGCGCGACGTGGGGGAGCGCACCCTCAACAGCGCGGACGTCGTCCGGAACTGGTCGGACCGCATCCGCGGGCAGCTCGAACGCTTCGTGGAGTTCGACGACTCCCCGACGGGCGCGCTGGTGGCGAACAACCTGGACTGGACGGGCGGGCAGGGGGTGCTGGACTTCCTCCGGGACGTCGGCAAGCACTTCTCCGTCAACGTGATGCTGGGCCGCGAGACGGTGAAGCGGCGCCTGGAGTCCGACGGGCTGTCCTACACCGAGTTCAGCTACCTCCTCCTGCAGTCCCAGGACTACCTCGAGCTCTACCGGCGCCATGGTTGCCGGTTGCAGATCGGCGGCTCGGACCAGTGGGGGAACATCGTCGGCGGCGTGGAGCTCGTCCGGCGGGTGGACTCCGGGAGCGTGCACGCGCTGACGACGCCGCTCGTCACGGACTCCGAGGGACGCAAGTTCGGCAAGTCCACGGGCGGCGGCAACATCTGGCTGGACCCGGAGATGACGTCGCCGTACGCCTGGTACCAGTACTTCGTGAACGTCGGGGACGCCGAGGTGGGCCGTTACCTGCGCCTGTTCACCTTCCTGGAGCGCGAGGAGATCGAGGCGCTGGAGCGGGACGTCGTCGAACGCCCCCACCTGCGTTCCGCACAGAAGCGGCTGGCCGAGGAGCTCACGACGCTCGTGCACGGCAAGTACCAGACCGAGCAGGTGATCGCCGCGAGCCAGGCGTTGTTCGGTCGCGGCGAGCTGGCTGGGCTGGATGCCGGAACCCTCGACGCCGCGATGTCCGAGGTCCCGAACGCGACGACCCGCCTCGAGGAGAAGCCGACGATCGTCGACCTCCTGCTGTCGACCGGGCTGGTGGACAGCCGGGGCGCCGCACGCCGGGCGGTGAAGGAGGGCGGCGCCTACGTGAACAACGTGAAGGTGCCGGACGAGGAGTGGACGCCGACCGCCGGGGACCTCCTCGCGAACCGTTGGCTCGTGGTGCGCAGGGGCAAGCGGAACCTCGCCGGGGTGCGCGTCGAGCCCTGAGGCCGGGCGACGGGTGGTCGCGCTCCGCGGGCCTTGCACCGCCGCCGCAACCGGATCGACCCCGAAACCGCCTCTGAACTGCGAAAACGCCGAGAAGGCACCCCCCTTTCACTGGCCCGGATCAGGGCGTGTAACTTTCTCCAGGTCGCCAGGAACGGACAGCACGACAGACCGGGACGAGTTCTTCGGCCCAGAGTCAGTGTCCGGGATGTGGGCGGCGAGCTTCCGGTTGGTGGTCCCTCCTGGTGGGGGAGGATCGGCTGGGCGCGGG